>NZ_JBIDBC010000002.1:239615-505394 GCF_043202835.1 Streptomyces sp. NPDC048142 | reverse complement strand
TAACGGCTCCAGCTTCGGGCCCCGACGAGGAACAGACGCACCAGCAGCAGAAGTCACACAACAACTAACGATCAACTACTGGCGCAGGACACTAGTGTTTCGTGATTCCGTCAGCGTTACTTGATCTTGTGTGGCAGGGTCTCTTGGTATGGAGCTCTCCGTGGAACAGGCCGCCGAGTTGCGGGAGTTGGTGAACAGCAGGGACGTGCCTGCGGACATAGCCACGCGGGGCCGGATCGTGTTGTGGTCGGGCGAGGGGCGCCGCCGCAAGGACATTGCCGAGCTGCTCGGAGTGTCGCTGCCGACCGTGGACCGCTGGAAGACCCGCTATGCCGAGCAGGGCCTGGCCGGGCTGGAAGGGGAGCGTCCCGGTGGCGCACGGGAACAGGTGCCGGCGCGGGTGCGGGCCCGGGTGATCGCGCTGACGCGCATGACGCCACCAGACGGCACAGGGCTTTCGCACTGGTCCACACGGGAGTTGGCGAAGTACCTGGAGCGGACCGAGAACATCACCGTGTCCTGGCACTACATCGCGCGCATCTGGCGGGAGGAGAGCCTGAAGCCGCACCGGTCCGGCACTTTCAAGATTTCCAAAGACCCCGCGTTCGCGGAGAAGGTGGCCGATGTGATCGGCCTGTATCTGGCCCCGCCGGGCGGCGCGGTGGTCCTCTCGATCGACGAGAAGACGCAGATCCAGGCGCTGGACCGGACCCAGCCGGTACTGCCGGTCGCCTTCGCGGCGAGCGAGAAGCGCACCGCCGACTACGTCCGGCACGGCACCACGAACCTGTTCGCCGCCCTGAACGTGAGCACCGGCGAGGTGCTCGGCGAGTGCAAGCCGACCCGGAACGGCAAAGACTTCCTGGCCTTCCTGAAGAAGGCGGTGAAACCGCACGCCGGGAAGGACATCCATGTCGTCCTGGACAACCTCTCGACGCACACCACCCCGGAGGTCAAGGAATGGCTGTCGAAAAACCCACACGTCCACTTCCATTTCACTCCCGTCGGCTCCTCGTGGCTGAACCAGATCGAGATCTGGTTCGGAATCCTGACCCGGCAGTCCATACGCCGCGGCACCTTCTCCAGCGTCAACGTCCTGGTCAAACAGATCCGCGACTACATCAACTCCTGGAACACAACGGCCAAACCGTTCACCTGGACCGCGACCGCCGGCGAGGTCCTCGCGAAGGTCCGACTCGTCGCGACCAACGTGAAGAAACTCGTCAATAACAACTCGAACTGACATGAACAGGATCACGAGACACTAGCGAGCTACCGACCATTCATGGCTACGCCCACAGCCAGGGTGACGCCCCCAAGGGCAACTGCGAACAGCCGCAGTTTCCACGTTACGGGATGAGTGATCGCTCGCTGGGCCAAAGTCCAGTGCCGATATAGCAAGTAGCCCGCTCCGTCGAGAAGAACAGCGACACCACCTGCCAGCCAGATGTACGGCGTCACGGCGTGGGCTAGGTCTGCGACCCTTGAGAAGAGTTCCCCGCCAGGAACTGACTGCGTCCACCACGCCACTGTTGGGCAGAACGCCCAAGCCAGCATGATCGCAGCCCAGACCTGCGAGGGCAACGACGGCCGGGAGGATGCCGAAGTAGAGGTGGTAGCGACTAGATTTTGGGTCCCCCCGATCACGGTGGGCCCGGTGAAGAGGTTGTGGTGCACCTCCGAAGCGTCAGAGTCCTGAGTCATATTCCACCGCGCGCATGTTGACGATCTGGGTACCGCCCACCTGGGTTGGCCCATGGAACTGGTTGTCATGAACGTTTAGTTGGGTATGAGGCTGCGGCCCTCCCAAGGCATCCTGAAGCTGCCGCGCAAGGCGTTCGTCGGATACGGCAAGTTGGTGGACGTACCCGTACACGGCACTATGCAACGCCGTTGGATCCGATCGTCGAAGACGATCAAGATCTTCGATTCGTACAGCATCGCCGCTTCGCGAACGGCCTAAAATCGCACTCAGTCGCGGGCGCGCGGATGTATAGGCATCACTGACAAGCAGTCCCGTAAGTGCTGCGGTAACGCTCTCGACCAAAAATCTCATATCCGACATGCGACCCCCTACCTCTCAGTATGGGTAAGGGTACGCAGAACGACACCATCTGTCAGAGAGATCACCGAACAACGCCGCCTCCTTCCATGTACTGGCCAGCGGGCGTTCCGCAGGTCCCGGGCCGATTCACTCGATGCTGCACATCTAATGAGAGCGGGGGCGGGTCTTGGCTTGCCCCCCCTGCGGACTGCATGGGGCCAGTGACGCCCCCGGACTCTGCGCAGTCACATCGCCGCGCGATAGCGTCGCCCAGGAGACCAACTGCGGAAGGGGTCAAGCGCCGGATGTCACACAACACGGAGGCGTCTCAGACGGATAAGCAGGGCGGCCTGATCCTCGACTTCGCCGGCGTCCTCACCGCCAGCCCCGTCGACGTCCACCGAGCCTGGTGCGTCTCCGAAGGACTAGCCCCCGGAGCATGGCGCAGGACTCTCAACGATCACCCTGAAGGGCGCCGTCTCTACACGGCGTTGGAGATCGGCGAGATAGGGCAAGCCGAGTGGAACCAGAGCACGGCCCCGCTTCTCGGTGAGCATATCGATCCCGTGAACCTTATGGGGCGGGCCTGGGCCAAGGTGCCTGTGGCTAGTCGTATGGTGGCGCTTGCCCGCGCCGCGCGGGCGGCCGGTCATCGGCTCGCGTTGCTCTCCAACAGCTTCGGCCTCGATCCGTTCAACCCGTACGAACACGTCGGCATCTGGGACTTGTTCGACGTACACGTGGTGTCCGAGCTCGTGGGGCTGGCCAAGCCCGACCCCGTCATCTATGAGCTCGCTCTCGAACTCATCGGCGTCCCAGCCGAGCAGTGCGTCTTCGCGGATGATCACGCGGTCAACCTCCCGCCGGCTGCCGAGCTGGGCATCACCACCGTCCACGCGACCGACGAGGACATCTCGGTGGCCGAGCTGGAGGCGCTCCTCGGCGTAACGGCGACGACCGTCGCATAGGGCCAACTACTGTCCGGTCAAAGCCTGTCGGCACGATCGCTCCACCCAGTACTGTCCGTGTGGATCCCATCACGCGGAGGTTCTAGATCATGCAATGGTCGGAATACACCACCGCGGAGCGTATGAAGGCGCTCCGCGGCGCCCTGACCCAGGAGCAGTTAGCCGAGGCCGCCGCTGTGTCCGTCGGTGTGGTCCGCAAGCTCGAACGCGGAGGAACGGCGTCCCTCCCCTCTCTACTTTCGATCGCCGACGCGCTCGGCACGGACATCGCCGTGCTTCTCGGGCAGCAGGCTCCCCGGCGGTCCATGGACCGCGACGAACGCGCCGCTCTGCGCCTAGTTTCGGCAGCCACCCATGACGCTGCCATCGGTATCCCCGCCGATGTCGAGCCCGGCACCACCGAAGAGCTCCGTGCAGTCGTCCGTCGCGCGGACGCCGCCTACTGGGGAGGCAGGTACACCGAGCTCGGCACCCTCCTGGGCCGGCTCCTCCCCGAGGCGCGAGCCAGGTTCGACGCGGCAAGCAGCGTCGAGCGGGAAGCCGCAGCAGGCATTCTGATCGACACCTTCCAGACTGCGGGCATGGCGGCCAACGTGCTCGGTTCGCGCGATCTCGCGTACGCGGCGCTGACGTACGGCCGCCAGATCGCCGTGCAGACCGGGGACGATCTACGGGACGCCCACCTCGCCGCGACGACCGCGTGGGTCAACCTTCGAGACGGCCGTACGAAGCAGGGCTTCCTTCTCGCCGCAGCCCAGGCCGACCGGATCGAACCCAGGATGAGCGAGCACGATCCGGACCGGTTGAGCGTGTACGGCCAGCTCGTCACGAACGCCGCTGTCGCCGCGTCCCGAGGCGGTGCCGGAGCGGACAGCGCCCGCGAATATCTGTCTCAAGCCCATGCCGTTGCCGCCCGCATAGGTGAGGAACGGGCTCGTGGCTCCCATGCCCAGCCGTACGGGCCCATGTACGCCGCCACGCAGGCCATGAGCATCGCAGTGGCGCTCGGCGACACTGCCGGAGCGCTGCGGCTGATGGATACCGTTCGCCTGGACGAGGCCGTCCCCCTGGCAACCCGGGCCCGCTACGGCTTGGACGTCGCCCTCACCCAGGTCGAATGTCGGCGGTGGGACGCCGCCGCCGACACGCTCCAAAACGTCTGCACGATGGCTCCGGGATGGGTGCGCCACCAGATGCTCCCCGGGGTCATCATCAGTCGGCTCGCCGGAGTGTCCGTTCACCGGCTCAGGGGTCTCGCTGACTCCGCAGGCGTCCCACTCGCTGTGCGCTGACTCTCGTCGGCACTGCAACGGTCCGTAGCAGTGCGGTTGCTGCCATCTGCACGACTGACACGGATCGTTGCACCTAGCCAAGCTGGCTTCCCTCCCATGCCACGACGCGTGGCAGGGCAGTTGAGTTCGGGCCGCCGTCGGAGTCACGGGCCGTGTCTGGGCCCGTGACTGACAGCCCAGCAGCCTTGTGGGCATGCCGATCAATCCATCCGGCGCTCTGGGTCACGTTCCCGTTGCCGTCTACGTCTGCGCCCTCACCTCCACCGCCGTCCGTGAGGGAGAGGAGCGGGGTCGCTACTACGCCGACGCACGCCACTGGCACGTCGCCGGCGCATGGTCCGACTCCGACCCGGGCCTGCCACTCGCGGAACGTCCCGGCTGGCAGGCCGTCACGGCCGCCCTGTCCACAGGCATGATCCGGGGGATCGTCGTCGGTGCGCTGACTCATGTCGCGTCCGATGCGGCCCAGTTCGCCAGCCTCGGTGTCCTCATCCGCGAACGAGGCGGGTTCCTCACCGATGTCGCCGGGGCCTTGCCGACCCGCCACACGCCCGGCCAGCGCGAGCGGCGACGCGACATCGCAGACGCGGCCTCCGGCTGGTCACCACAGAGCCAAGCGGCCGAAGAAGGTGCTTCGTGACTGCGGCAAGGGCGTGGGTCGGCGACCTCGTCAGGGACGGGTGCGGCACACGAGCGATCGTCACCGATGTCCGAGCCCGCGGCACCGTCTGGGTGTTGCGACCGCCGGTCGGCGGCGGCCCCCACTGGGAGACCGACGACCCCGACACCCTGGAAATCATCGCCCGCCGCGGAGTCCACGACGGCCCGTAGGCCCCTGCTGCCCATCTCTTCCGACACCCTTCGACCCGTTCGTCATGCCCATGCACCACGCCCGGAAGGCGGATCACCCATGTACGCGTTCGGCCTGTGCATCGACCAGCAGTACCTCGTCCCCGGTCTCGCTGCCCTCTGCGGGCTGGCGGACGGACTCACTCCTGCGGACCGCCGCAGCGCCGCCGTACGCGTGCTGACGCTCGACCTCACCCGAACACAGGCCCTGCTCTTCTCCGACCTCGCCAAGCGAAGGGGCTTCGGCTCCTTCGACATTCGCCGTTGCGTCCCGTTGCGGACCTTGCGGATGGCTGACGCCTCCTACATCAGCATCACCACCTATCTGCGTTTCGAGTTCACCAGGACCTTCGTCCATCGGCCGTACCTGATCTACGTGGACGCGGATGTCCTCGTGCAGGGAGACCTCACCGTTCCGCTGGGCTCGCTCCGGCCGGACGAGACCGGTGCCGTACGCGACGAGTTCAACCCGACCGTCGGGGCATGCCCGGCCCTGCCCGGAGCTGCCGAACGCTGGCCCCACCTGCGTGGGCGCCCGTACTTCAACGCGGGCGTGCTCTGGCTCCATACCGACCACATGCCCCGTGTCCGCCGAGGCGTCGAGCACGCCCTGACGCACGCGCGGCGCCACATTCTCCACAACGACCAGGACGCCCTGAACCTGTGGCTCCTGCGATCCGGCCGAGTGCGCCCGGTGACCGGCGGCTTCAACCGGTTCGAGGTCGGCCGGTTCCTCGAACGCGGGAACTGGGTGCGCCGGGTCGTCATGCGATCGCCGAAGCCCGATCCAGCCGCCACTCTCGTGCACTTCGTCGGTCCCGAGAAGCCGTGGCAGGCCGGCTGCCCCGCCACGGAGGACGTCGTCGAGTACCGCCGACACCTGGCGGGTGTCATGAGGCAGGTCCGCCGGCTGGGCGCCGTCGGCGTGGAACCGGCGGGTGTGCGGTGACCGGGGCAGTCCCGGCCGTCGTCTCGCGCGCCGCCCGCACCCTGGCCGGTGCTCCGGCCCGCACCGCATGCCGCCTGTCCGTCCGCTCGCGCACGGCCGTGTACCGGGCGGGCCTGGCGGACGGGCGGAGCGTCGTGATCAAGCTGTACGCGGCCACCGCACGTCGAAACGCGGCAACGGAGAGCGCCGCGATCCGATCGGTGGCGGACCACGTCCCCGTACCGACTGTCGTCGGATACGGCCACGTCCCTGGTCACGAGGCGACCGCCCTCCTCACCTCCGACCTGGGGCCACTCACCCTCGGCAGCGCCATGCGATCTGGTCTGGTCTCCGACAAGCGGACCCTGAAGGACCTGGCCAGCCTGCTCGGGCGCCTGCACCGGGCACCCGTCCAGCCGTGGGCACCACGTCGGCCGTTCTACGAACAGGTCGCCTCGCTCGGCCGTCGCTGCCCGCCCAGCGGGCTGGACCGCATCGGTCCCGCCCTGGCTGCCATCACCGACGCATCCCCCACGGCGCTTGTGTGGTGCCACGGCGACCTGCACGGCGACAACGTCGTACTCGCCCGCCCCCGGGCCGTCCGCCACCTGGTCGACTTCACCGACGCCGCAGCCGGTCCCCGCGAGTCCGACGTCGCCCAGACCTTGGTCATGACCGATGCTCTCTCTCCACTCCTGGCCCGCACGGTCACCGACGCCTACCCCCTCGCCCTCGATCACCGCCTGCTGTCCGCATGGGCCGTCTTCCACACCACGCGCTCCTGGGCGTACTCCTCCCCGGGCGACGACCGCGCCCTGTGGGAACGCCGCCTGGACGACCTGAGCCGACGCACCCCGTACCTCTTCCGCACCCACCGCCCGGAAAGGACGCACCGATGACCACACCTGCCCTGTCGGTGGTGATCCCGGCCTACAACGAGGCCGCCTACCTGCCCCGCTACCTCCCCTCCGTCCTCGCCTCGCTCGCCCGCTGGGAGGAGGCCACGGGCCACATGGGGGAGGTGATCGTCGTCAACAACGCCAGCACCGACGCCACCGCCGACACGGCCGCCTCCTTCGGCGTCCGCGTCGTGACCGAGACCGTCCGCAGCATCGGCCGGGTCCGCAACACCGGAGCGACCGCCGCCCGCGGCGACCGGCTGTTCTTCACCGACGCCGACGTAGCCCTTCCCCTGGAGGCGGTCACCGCAGCTGCAGCCGCCATGAACGCCGGAGCCGTCGGCGGAGCCATTCCTCCGCTCTACACGCCCGAACGTCTCGGCGCCCGCCTGCTGTGCGCCTACTGGGACCACCACCGCACCCGGCGCGGGGGAGCCCAGGGCGTCAACCAGTTCTGCACCGCCGACGCCTTCCACCGCATCGGCGGGTACCGGGACGACCTGTTCATGAGCGAGGACGTGGAGTTCTTCGCCCGGCTCACCACACACGGCCAGGCCACCGGCCGCCCCGTGACGATCCTCGACGAACTGCGCGTACGTCCGTCGACCCGCCGCTACGACCAGTGGTCGAGCCTGCGGATGCTCTGGTGGCAGAACCCCGTGACCGCCCGTCTGCGCCTCCGGTCGCCCCGCAAGTGGCGCCACTGGTACGAGACCACCGTGCGATGACGAAGGAGTCCCCTGTGCGCCCGCCCTTGCCCGTGCCGGACGGCCACGGCATCTACACCTTCCCCGACGACCTCCACCGCGCCCACCAGGAGCACACCCGGCAGCTCGCCGACCGCCACCACGCCCACGACCACCACGTCCTGGAGGTGACCGCACCTCACACCCGCGTCCCTTACTACATCGAGGCCCGCACCCCCGCCGGCCGCCCGGTCCTCGTCGTCGAACCCCACCACGACGACTCCGCCCTGTCCGCCTCCGGCACCTTCCTCGCCCGCCCCCGACCGCTCACCGTCGTGACCGTCTTCACCCGCTCCCGCAGCGTTCACCCCGCCCTGGAGACCACGTACACCGACATCGAAGCGGTGTCTGGACTGCGCGACCGCGAGGGCGCCGCCGCGCTCGCACCGTTCGGCGCCCGCCAGTACCTCCTCGGCCACAAGGACGCCGACCCTCCGTACCGGCCCTACGCCCCCGAGAGACTCGACCGGATCACGGAGGAGCTCCACCGGATCGCCGTCGCCCACCCCGGCGCCGAACTCCTCGCGCCCGCCGCCGTCACCCGCCACCCCGACCACCTCCTCGTCCACGAGGCGGCCGTTCGTCTCGGGTGCCGCTGGTTCTGGGAGGACCTCGCCTTCTGGTCCACGTATGCCCTCGCCGGCTGCGACCAGCACCTCTTCCGTACGCGTACGGGGGCGACGATGCGACCCGAGCGGGTTGACATCACCGACGTGGTCTTGGACAAGGTCACCGTCCTGCGAATGCACGGCTCCCAGATGCACCCGGCCCGGAAGATGTACCGGCCGATCCGGCACGCCTTCACCACGGCCGCCGACCTCGTCGACCTCCCCGACCTCGTCGACCCACCCGGCCTCTACGCCGAGCGCTTCTACCGAACGGAGCCGTCGTGCTGATCGTCGCCCTAGAGGGACCCTCGTACGCCGGGAAGTCCACGGCGATACGCCACCTGCGCCGCACCGCCCTCGGCACCCGGGCGTTCGTCTCCGACTGCTACGTCAAGCACATCAGCCACCGCGACGACATCCCCCCGGCCCTCACCGCCTCTGCGGCTGCTCAACTCGGCGCCTTCGAGAGGTTCATGGAGATCGAGACCACCAGAGTCGCCGAGGCCGCCGCGAGCGGCAGACGCCTGGTGATCCTCGACCGTTCCGTGGACACGCTCCTCGCCCACGCGTACGCCCTGGACGCCCTGTTCGGGTACGGCGTCCACCACCAGCTCCACCACCGACTCCAAGTACTCCCGTTCCTCCGCCCCGACCACACCCTCTACCTCGACGTTCCGGCCGAATCCCTCCACCTGCGGCGCAAGGCCGCCGGGCATACGGCTGCCGAGTCCGACTACTTCCTCCACGAACCCGCCTTCCTGGACCACGCCCACGACTACTTCGTCCACACGGCCCGACAACCCGTGACACGAGAACTCACCGTCCTGGACGCGGCCGCCGACCCGGACGTCGTCGCCCAGGCCGTAGAAGCCCTCGTCTCCTTCTGGGCCAGGTGATCGCCGGTGCCCACCGCCCTCTTCGCCTGGCGCCGCACCCCGCCCCCGTTCCTCATCGGCGGCGCCGAGGTCACCCAGCAACTCCTCGCCGAAGAACTCGCCGCCTCGGGCTGGCACGTCACCTACCTCGGGTCGCACGAAGCCCCCTGGAACGGGAGGACCCAGCTCCCGGAAATGCGCGCCCACCTGGACCTGCATCGCGTGCCGTACGACGAGGAAGCGGGTGCCCTGCACTACCGGTGGAACGGGGTCGGGTGCTCCGCGTTGACGCAGAACAACGTGGAGCACGCGTTCGGGAGCCTGCTGAGCACGCTCCGTCCCGACGTCGTCTTCACCTCGCAGGAAGGCTCGGCGCAGCTCGCCGTACAAGCCCGTTCGACCACACTCGTCGCCGGCCTCCTGCATTCCGTCTCCGCCACGGGTCTGAGCGTCCTCGCCGGCCGACCCCACTACGGCCTCGCCGTGTCGGAGTTCGTCCGGGCACGCGCACATCACGCCGCCGGAACCCGCCTTGCCGTGATGCACCCGCCGTTCGCTCCACCCGGGCCGAGCACAGACGAGAACCGCTCCACGTCCGTACTGATGATCAATCCCATCCCGGCCAAGGGCTCGGATCTGCTCCATCAACTCATCCGCCTCATGCCGGAACAGCACTTCACCCTGGTCGAAGGCTGGTGGGACACGGCCGCCGACTTCGCCGCGCACCGGAACGTGACGTACGTGCCCCGCGTGTACGACATGGGGCCCCTGTACCGGAGCCACCGCCTGCTGCTGGTCCCGTCCGTCGTAGAGGACGCCTTCCCTCGCGTGATCATCGAAGCTGCGCTGCGCAGGGTCCCGAGCATCGGGACCAATCGGGGCGGCATCCCTGAAGCGATCGGCGACGCGGGCATCGTCTTGCCCGGCACCGCCGGCCCTGAGGCATGGACGCAAGAGATCCGGAACGCCGACTGCGAGGGCCTGGGAACAAGGGCCCTGCGCCGGGCGACCCGGTTCACGCGACCGTGCCTTCCCCAACTTCTGGAACTCGGTATCCAGAGCTAGACAGTCCCGGCGAACGCCCGCTCCACCGCGTCGAGCCGCTCCGTCCACCAGTGCAGGAGTGCCTCGTCGGCAAGGAAGAGGTCGTCGCAGGAGTGGTCACCCCGGTCGTAGTGGAATTCGAGCTGCCAGAAGTCCGTCATCCGCTTCCACCACAGCCGTCGGGCGGCATCGACCAGTACGGCCGACTCCAGCCGGATCACCGACCGGTAGCCGGCCGTGAACGCCGACACCCGCTCCAGGTCGAAAACACCTTTCACACCGAACTGCACCTGCGCCGTACGCACGACTTCCTCCGCGTACGAACGAATGCCCAGTCGGTCCCAGTCCAGAACCGCGACCAGCTCACCACTCGCCCAGAGGAGGTTCCGGTACTGGAAGTCGCCGTGGGTCCAACCGTGTGGCCCCGCATGGACTTCCCCCTCGGGGCGCAGGTGGGCGTGCTTGTCGAGAAGAAGCTTGCGCTCTTCGAGGGCAGCGGACGCGGCCACGTCGAAGACGTCGCCGACACCCCCGGTCGGCACCGCCCCCGCAAGCCGTTCGGCCTTCTCCACGGCTCGCCCGGCCTCCGTCACCTCCGCGGTAACCGACGGCGGCACGGCGGGCAGCCCTGCGCCCTCGGCGGCGCGGTTCAGTACCGCATGGAGCCGCGCGAGGTGTGCGCCGAGTTCGGAAACCTGCGACAAGCACAGGTCGATTCCACGCACATGCTCACCGTCAGACCAGGGGAACAGGCAATAGCCGCTGCCGCCAACTTCGGCGATCACATCGCCCGAAACGGTGGGTAGCGGAGCATGTACGGGGACGCCGTGCGAAACGAGGACGGGGAGGACCGCGAGGTTGCGCCGGAGCCGGTCGATCGGCACATCCGTGACCCGCTTGAGGGCGAACCTCCCGACCGGGGTGTCCAGCCGCCAGTTCACGTTCATCAGGCCATCGGCCAAGTGCCGCCGATCCAGCACCTCGCCGATGTCGAACACTTTGATCAACTCGGCAAGATCATCTACGGGGATGTGCGTCCTGCCCGCCACGTTCGCGTCGGTCACCTGGGCGACGATACGGGAGCCAGCTGCCCAGGCGCACAAGGATCACTGGCTGCTTCTGCGAGGCCGGACGTCTATGACGGGAACCACCGTGATCAACGTCGCCGTACATGTGGCTGCTGCGGTGCAACGGCCGGTGTGGCCGTCGCAGGGTGGATCGGAGTGCCGGGGCGTCGTGTGGTGCTGCGGGCCATGGCGGCTTGGGCGCGAGGGCCGGGGGTGTGGCGTTGGCCGAGACGGTGGATGCGCCAGGTCAGGGTACGGGCGGGGTTGCGGGCGTCGTCGAGGGTGCGTTGGCCGAGGGCCTGGTCGAGGAGGGTGGCGGGGTTGTGGCCGGCGGTTTCGGCGTCGGCGAGGACGGTGGCGAGGGCGTCCCAGGCGGGGTCTTTCAGGATGCGGTCGGCGTGCTCGGGGGCGGCTTGCTGGAGGTGGCGGGCGTAGCGGTGTGTGGTCTGGGGGCCGGGGGTGCGGCGGGCGATGCCGTCCAGGACCGGGACGGCGACGTGGGCGTAGGCGGTCTGGAGGTGGGTGAGGGTCTGTTCGGCGGCGGCTTCCTGCTGGGTGTGCTGGTGGGTTTGGTGCCAGTGCCGGGCGAAGGCCACGGCGATGAGGACGGCGTCCAGCAGCATCGCCAGTCCGGTCCCGTCGCGTGTGGTGGCGGGGGTGAGCAGGATGGTCTGGATGCTGCGGCGCAGGACGCGGGTGCTGTGGAGGTCGGCGGTGATGCGGGAGCGGGTGGCGCGCTCGAAGGCGGTGGCGGCTCGTTCGAGTTCCCGTTTCGCCTCGGCCGGTGCGGTGAGCGGCAGCAGGTCGAGGGCTTCTCCGAGGGCGACGAGCTGGCCTTGGGCGGTGTGGTCGCCGCTGTGGGTGAGGTGGTCGGGGATGCGTTCAGTGGCAGCGGTGGCCTGGTGCCAGGGGTCGGCCGGCCGCGCGGGGACGGGTTCGGGGCTGGTGGTGGTGAGGCGCTGGCGGATCTTGGGCAGGGAGAGGTCGCCGGCGAGGGTGGAGCCGGAGAACCAGACCGGTTCGCCGTGTTTGTTGAGGTCGCCGGGCAGGGCGACGCTGTAGCCGAGGGTGTCGCCGGACGGTCCGGTCTTGGGCCGCACGTTCACGCCGGTCGCTTCCAGCAGGGCGAAGACCTCCGTCTCGGTGGAGGCTGCGGCCACCGCGCGGCGGACGCGCCGGCGCAGGATCTCGCGGGTCGTGGTGTCCTGGCCCTGGCGTTTGGCCTTGAAGTGCTCCTTGCTGGTGGGGCGTTTGGCGGCGGTGCCGTCGCCGGGGTTGAGTCGGCGCAGGCCGAAGTCGATCTCGATCTTGCGGGCTTCTCGCTGGACGGCGCGGATGTCGTGGTCGCGGCGGGGGCGGCCGTCCTGGCGGACGAGGGTGGCAGCGATGTGGATGTGGTCGTCGGCGTGCCGAACGGCGACCCAGCGGCAGGCTTCCTCGTCGCCTTCGGGGGCGATGCCGGCGGCAGCCACGATCCGGCGGGCGATGTCCGCCCACTGGGCGTCGGTCAGAATCGGGTCCTCGGGCGCGGCGCGGACCGGGCAGTGCCACACCGTGGTGGCCGGGGCCTTGTCGCCGAGCATGTTCACGGGCTGGTCGAGCTGCGCGGCGAGCTGGTCCTCGACGTTCCTGGGGTTGCGGTGGGGGCTGCGGCCGGGGTCGGGGGCGAAGCCGTTCCAGGACGCCACCAGGTGGGGGGGCGGTGTGCTCGTTGGCGGAGCCGGGCCCGTACAGGTAGCCGATCAGACGGCGGGTAGCGCGGGCCCCCTTGCCGAGGATGATCTTCGGTATCACGCGGTCACCGTCCCGAGGTCACTTGGGCGATGGCCACGTCCACGTCGGCGACCGACGCCTCGATGTGGCTCAGCAGCCGCCGCACGAGGTCCGCTTCGGGCCAGGGGCCGTCCTGGTTGAGGTGGCGGGTGAGCTGGTTGAGGTTGTTGCCGACCTGGGCGAGCCGCCCGTTGGCGGCCATCAGCGCCTTGACCGTGGCGCGGTAGTCGGCGACCGCGGCAGCGGGGTCGTCGGAGCGGGCGGCGGCGAGCGAGGTCTCGGCGACGTAGCCGCCGACCGGCATGCGGCTCAGGCGGGCAGCGGTCGCGAGGAGGGCGAACTCGTTCTCGCTGAAGCGCGGGTGGACGCGCTTCTCACGCAGCGTCGGTTCACGCAGACGACGACGCGGCACGGACGACTGCGAGGTCTCTTCCCGAGTCGGCTCCCCCGGGCCGGCCGACACCGGCGCCCCCTCAGCGCCGGATGCCTCCGCGCCCCTGCGGGCGGAGGCCGGGTAAGGACTCCTTACCCGACAACTTGCTGCGCCCGATGCTGGTGTCGAGACCGGGTGCTGGACGGCCTGAGGGGGATCGGGGAGGGGCTGTTCGTGCATGTGCGGGCTCTCTGATCGGGCGACTGCGGTGAGGGAAGAGCTGCTCGCCCCAAGGTTTTCCTGGGGCGAGCAGCCGAGGTTCGGAGGGGCGAGCTACGTCGAAGTGGCGTCGCGGCTCTGGTCGAGTTCCTCCTGGAGGAAGCTCTTGACTTGGTCGAGGCGCTCGCGGCCGACACCGAATCCCTTGTCGCGAATGGCCCCCTCGACCTTGCGGCGGGATACCCGCCCGCCACGTCCCAGGGAGGCGGTGCGTCCGATCTCGACTGCCTGCTCGAAGGTGACGATCGCCTTCTGGGCATGTCCGGTGGCGGTCGGCTTCCTGGACTGAGCCACTTGCCCGACGGGGGCCTGAGCCACGTCCCTCTTGTCGGCCGTCGGCTCGTTCATGGCTGTCACGCCACGTTCCGGATCGGTGTCCACGGTGATGTGGTGGAGGTCTTCTCGTGGCTCCGTTTCCGTGGGTCGGCGTTGGACGATCAGGTAGAAGTGGACGGCTCCGGCCAGGGCGATGGCGGAGATGACGCCGACGGTGATGTTGTCGAGCGTGAGTCCGTCCCGGTGGGTCTGCTGGTTGAGGCGGACGGCGTGCAGGACGTTGGCCCAGATGCTCGTGATGGTGGCGACCCCGACCAGCGCCCCCACATAGCGGCGGGACCTCACGGGCGCGGTGCGCATGACCAGGAGGGCGCCGACGCCGATGGCGATGAAGCCGTCGATCACGAGGGGGAAGGCGTAGGTGAGCACCCGGTGGATGTGGCTGGCGACGGCCATCTGACGCAGTGCGTCGTAGGAGAGCGCGAGGGCGGCCACGGCCATCAGGGCGATGCCCGCGCGGATCAGGGCGGGAAGGGCTGTCGGTGCGGTGTCGGGCGGTGCGGTGGTGCTGGGCGAGGGCAAGGGGCGGGCACTCCAAGGGGTCAGGGAAGGTGGGCTCGGCCGTGTCGGGCAGGGACCTGTCGCAACCCGTCGCGTGCCTGGTCGGAGCAGGTACGGGTTGAGGTGGCGACATCGGGACGACCCGTCACGGGCGGGTGACCCGTCCCGGCCCTGACCTGCGAAGGGACGGGTCGTGCCGGGTCAGGCGCCGGTCATGCGGTCTGCAGGAGCAGTGGCTCGGCAGCCGGTGGAGGCTCAGGGCAGTAGCGGGCCCAGGCGTCGGCGAACTGCTCGCGGGTGAAGCCCCGGGCCTGGGAGTCACCGGGGAAGCGGTGGCTGGAGGCGCTGATGCCGTAGTCCTTCAGCAGGAGCTGCAGGCCGCGTGCGGTCAGGCCCTTGTCCTTGTACTCCGGCCAGGGCGACTCGGTGTCGTCGTTGAGGATGCTGAGGAGACGGCCGGTACGGAGCAGGGCCGGGTTGCCTTCGGCGGCGAAGGCGCGGCGGATGTCGGCGAGAAGCCGGAGGTTCAGGGCGCTGTTGTCCTGGTCCTGTTCGGCCTCGTGCCGCGTCATGGCCAGGCAGGCGGCCCGGGCAGCGGCAGGCCAGGTGCCGCCCGCAAGGTCGGCGACGGCTACCAGCGGCTCCCAGGTGTCGGCGGCCCGGTCTTCGACCGGCATGGGCGGGGTGAGGCCCATGGCGGTGTCGTAGAGCGGCCCGAGCCAGGCCACGAGCCGGTCCCGCACGGCGTGCAGGGCGGGGGTGTCCCGTACGGTGCGGAACTCGGCGGCCTTCTCCCCCGGCCCCCGGCGGCGCATCCGGATCACGACCGACCTGTCCATGATCGTGTCCGGTAGGTCCCCGATCCCGGCGAGGGCGGCCATGGCGAAGGTGGGGAACTTCGCCACCTCGTGGTTCGGGCCGGAGACCCGCAGGGTCGGGCGGTTGCGCTGGTGACCGGCGTTGAGCAGGCCGCGCATCTCCTCGTTCTTCTCCGCCACCTTCGCCGACCCGAAGAGCGTGTCGGCCTCGTCGACCAGAAGGGTCGGAGGGGCGTCGGTGATCGACCGGAACACCGCGGCAGCAGACGCGTTGACCGTGATCAACGGGTCGTGCACGGTCTCGGTCACTACGTCCAGGAGCCGCGACTTACCGCACCGCTTCGCCGGGCCGACGACCGCGAGGCGCGGCGCGTGCTGCCACGCCGTCTGCAGGTGCGTGGCCGCCACCCACAGCGTGACGGCGTCCAGCGCCTCCGGCGAGGGCAGGATCACGAACTTCGCCAGCTGCCCACGCAGTTCGTCTAGCACCTTCAACCCGGCGGTCGGCTCGGGGATCGGTGCCGCCTCCTCCGTAGGCACGTCCGCCGAGGCCCTCCCGGTCCCGTCGGCTTCATCGGCGACGGACTCTTCGCCCGTGTACCGACCGGGCATGCCGGGGATCGCGGTCGGCGGCCAATCCCGCGCGTCGAGATCGGAATGGGTCGGAGGTTCGGGGTGTTGCACAGGGCAGCTCCTTGTCTGGCGGCGGGCTCGCACGCCCTTGTCGCCGGGTTGGTTCTTCCAGGGCCGTTCGGGGTTGCTCGGGCCTCCGGCGTTGCACCGCCGGGGGCTCACCCCTGTCTCGCGGACTCCAGGCCACAGCGAGGGAACACGGACCGTACGTCCAAGCCCGGCAACAGTCCAGCCTTTCTGTGTCAGCTCAGCGCAGAACGGTTCGCTACGTTTCCGCCCCGTCACGCCGCCAGCCCGAGCAGCGCCAGCAGATCTGCGGTCACCACTCGGTAGGCGCTGCCCAGCCGCAGCACCCTGCACGGGTACTGGCCGCGCTTCGCCAGCTCGTACCCCTTGCTCCTCCCCAGCCCCAACGCTCGATTGCCCGTATCCAGGTCAACGGCAGCTGGCAGCTCCAGCAGCTCCTCGCGACTCATGCCCTTGGCACTGCTCGCGGGTCGACTCTCGCGCATGCACGCTCCATCCATGACTGAGCCCTCGGCGAACACGACGATCACGCTCGTCTCCAGGCCATGGAATCAACGGTAGGCAAGCTAATGTGTCCTCATGACACAGCGCCGCTCCGAACATGGATACGAAGAAGACACCGAGGCCGACGACCTCGAATGGGAGGACCACGTCATGGCCACCGTGGCCGGCGAGGTCCGCAGACGACGGAAGGAACTGCGTTGGAGCGCACAGGATCTGGCCGACAGATGCGAGGACATCGGCTACCCGATCCCCCGCAACGTGATCGCCAACATGGAGTCCGGCCGCCGCGCCGTCCTCCCCCTGGTCGAGGTCATGGTCCTCGCCAAGGCCCTGCGCATGTCCCCGATCAGCCTGATCTACCCCGTCGGCTACGTCGACGAAGTCCGCCAACTCCCCTACGAAGACCCGCAACCGGCCTGGGACGCGCTCCAGTGGTTCACCGGCAACGAATCTGCCGAAGACGCCACCGACCACATGCTCGACCACTTCCTCGCCCACGACCTCGAACTCCGCTCGGCCCTGGCCGCCGTGGAAAGCGAGGACTACGAACGCTGGAAGGTGAGGACCGCCCCCAACCGCGTCCAGCGGGAGGCAGCCGAGCGCGCACTGGCCCGGTACGCCGACCAAGCCGCCAATGCCAAGTACGAACTGGGCCGCCACCGCGACGCCATCCGTGAGGCCGGCGGCACCCCGCCCCACCTGCCCTCCCCGCTCGCCGACATCGACTCGCCCGACACCGACCCCACCGAGGAGAACGATCTTTGAAGGGTTCCACCCACCGCCGCTGCTACTGCCGAGACCCCCACACCGGCAAACCGCTCGGCAAGAAGTGCCCCAAGCTCACCAGCCGCAAGCACGGCTCTTACTCCATACGCCAGGAACTCCCACCCCGCGAAGACGGCACCCGCCGCTCCTTCAGCCGTGCCGGCTACGACTCCCTCAAGGCCGCCCAGGCCGACCTCGACCACGTCCGCGCGCTCCTCGCCCTGGCCGACACGGACGATCCCGACAGCCTCCAGCGCCTCGTCACGCTCCTGGAGGAGGTCGGGGACGAGAAGGCGCCACTGCCCGACGTCGAGGAGACACGGCGGCGTCTCAGGGCCGGGCTCGGGCTACGGGGCAGCCTCACGGTCGGCGAGTGGCTGGACGCCTGGTTCGCGTCGAAGAAGCGCCGCAGGACCACCCTCAACGGGTACGCGTCGCACATCCGCGTCCACCTGAAGCCCCGTATCGGGCACATTCGCCTGGACCGGCTCAATGTCGGCCACCTCGTGGAGATGTTCGATGGGATAGCCGACGACAACGAGGTGATCGCCGCCGAGAACCAGGCCCGCCGCGAGCAGATCGCCCGCTGCAAGCCGAGCCGTCCTGGCCGCCCGGTCACCGCCGAGCGGGCCCTGCTCGCCGCCGAACGGGCCAAGCTGGCGGAGATGAAGCCGTTCCGGAAGATCACCGGCCCGGCGACCAGGCAGGCCGTTCGCCGCACCCTCCGCGCGGCCCTGAACTCCGCCATCGCCCAGCAACTCATCACGTTCAACCCGGCCGCCCACGTCGAGCTGGAGTCCGGCAAGCGCCCCAAGCCGCTCCTCTGGACCGACGAACGTGTCCGCCGCTGGCGGGACACGGTCGAGGTCCCCGGTCCGGTGATGGTGTGGACCCCGCAGCAGTTCGGCGTCTTCCTGGACGCAGCCGAGAAGGACCGGCTCTACGCCGTCTTCCACCTCATGGGCACCCGCGGCCTCCGGCGCGGCGAGGCAGTCGGCCAGGACTGGCACGAGACCGACCTCGACGCCGGCCTCATCACCCCCGCCAAGGAGATCGTCGTCGACGGCTGGGACCCGTACGAGTCCGAGCCGAAGACCGACGGCAGCGCCGGCACGATCGCTCTCGACAGCGTGAACGTGGCCGTCCTGCGCGCGCACAGGAAGCGTCAGGCACGGAAGCGGAAGAAGGCGGGTGCCGCCTGGCAGGAGACCGGAAAGATCTTCACCAAGGAGGACGGCTCCTGGCTCCACCCGGAATCGGTCTCAGAGACCTTCCGCCGCCTCCTCGCCACCACCGGCCTCCCGCCCATCACCCTGCGGGACCTCCGCCATGTGGCGGCGACGCTCACCCACGGGGCCGGCGGCGACATCCACACGATCAAGGAGACCCTCCGCCACTCCACGATCACCCTGACCTCGGACACGTACACGAGCCTCCTTCCGGAGGTCGACCGCTCCGTGGCAGAAGCAGCAGCAAAGCTCGTGCCGCGTTCCCCTAGTCCGCAGCCGAAACGGGCACGGTGAAGAGCTACGGCAAGCCTCCGGGCCAGGCTCAGGAGGGCACGAGTCCTTCTAGAAACGGGGTTACCTCGTCGCTGTACATCTCAACCCACTCCGAGGGGTCGGCAAGTGGGTGCCCGACCACCGGAATACGCCGACAGAGGTTGCGGAGGTCCACAGAAGTGACATCCGCGCTATACCGGAGCCATTCGTCGGCGACCGGCCACCCTTGTCGATCGAGGATCGATTCGACACCACTGACTGGCCCATCCAGCCTTCGGGACGTGAGAACCCAGGCAAGCGGGGAAAAGTAGACCTCGGCAAACGTGTTGTAGTGCTCCCGTCTCCCAAGGACTCGCTGGGAGTACACCGGGCCGGTCAGCCGTGCGGTGCTGTGGGGATAGAGCGCCAAGCGCAGCTCAAGTCCCTCTGGCATGGAGATGCTCGCCTTGCACTCATGCAGGTTGGCCGCGAGCTGAGGGAACAGTTCCCGTAGATGCGGACTGATGGCGAACATCCCAATCATGACCGACCGCGCCACCAGACCTGGCGCAACGGAGACAGCCGGCGCTGCCTGCGGGTCAACTAGCCGGAGACGTTGGGCGGCCCACCCATAGGCCCGCAGCCTTCTCGCGAAGTCTCCGTAAGCAGCGTCATATCGGGCACCGGCGAAGTTGTTGCACTGCTCACACAGGCCCCGCAGCCAAAGTCCCCCTGCCGCGAAGCGGCCGTTCCTACGGACTCCATCCGAAATGCGCACGACCGCGCTCGTCACCTTGGCACTGTTGCCAGCGGCCTGGGGCGGCACGTGCGCCCGAGACATTCGCCGTATGTCGCCGCACAGCCCACATGGCCGCAGACTGCGGCTTCGCAGGTCCAACCCCAAAGTTCCTGGCGGGCGCTTATCAGCCATCGCTTGAGTGTAGAAGCCGACTGGGAGCGACCTGGGCGATTTTCTCGAACCGGCAGGTGTCCCCCAAGATCGACGCGTCCCGCTCACGCATCGCTCACGCACCCGCCCCCGAACGCCGAAGCGCCCCGCCCGGTCAAAACCGGTCGGGGCGCTCCAGCGCAGGTCAGAGGGTTGCTCCTCCCCTGCTGTCGGTAGGCCGTGTGGGACTCGAACCCACAACCAACGGATTAAAAGTCCGCTGCTCTGACCAATTGAGCTAACGGCCCTCGACGGATCACCCCCCGAGCATAGCCCGCCCGGCCCCGGCAGCCGATCCGGTATGGGTGTCGGGCTCGTCGCGGGCCCCGGGAGGCGGACTCCCGGGGGCCGGGAACAGCAACAGGGCCCGTACGTCACCGAGTCGGTTCGGTGGCGTACGGGCCCTGCCGGTCTGTCAGGCGGACCTGCTCGGCCGGGTGCCGGCCGGGCCGGGGTCAGCCGTTGCGCTTCCAGCGCGGCTTGTCGTCACGGCGGCCGAAGGAACCGGTGTTGGTGCCGGTGTTGGCGCCGCGGTCGTCACGACGGCCGGTCGGGCGGTCGCTGCTGCCGGGGCGGAAACCGCCCGAGGGGCGCTCGTCACGACGGCCGGTCGGGCGGTCGCTGCCGCCGGAGCGGAAGCCACCGGAGGGGCGCTCGTCACGACGGTCACGGTTGAACGCCGGACGGTCGTTGTCCCGACGCTCGAACGAACGGCCACCACGGTCATCGCGACGGTCACCGCCACCGGAGCGGAAACCGCCCGAGGGACGCTCGTCACGACGGTCACGGTTGAACGCCGGACGGTCGTTGTCCCGACGCTCGAACGAACGGCCACCACGGTCGTCCCGACGGTCGCCACCACCGGAGCGGAAACCGCCCGAGGGACGCTCGTCACGACGGTCGTTGCCGCCGCGGTAGCCGCCACGGTCGCCACCGCGGTTGTCGCGGCGCTCGTAGTTGCCCCGCTCGTCGCGGCGCTGCTCGTCGCGGGCGGCCGGCTGCTCCGGTACGGAGACGGCTGCCACGAGGGCGGCCTCGGCCTCGGCGGCGACCTCTGCCACCGCGGCCTCGGGGTCGTCGCCCCGCTCGCGGGCGGCACGGGCGACCAGGCGGTCGGCCTCCTCGCGCAGCTCGACGGCGCGGCGCTGGATGCGCTCCAGCTGCTTCGTCAGGTCGGCGGCCTCGCGCTCGGCCTGCTTGGCGGCGTTGTTCGCGGAGTCGGCCTGGACCTCGGTGAGCGAACGGGCGCCGGTGATCTCGGCGACCTCCGGCTCGAAGACGCCCGCGCCCTGGACGATGTGGCGCGAGGCGTCGACGCCCGCGTCCTCCATCAGGCGGAAGATCTGGCGGCGCTGGTGCGGGAGCGCCAGCGAGACGACGACACCGGACTTGCCGGCGCGGGCGGTACGGCCCGAGCGGTGCAGGTAGTCCTTGTGGTCACCGGCCGGGTCCACGTTCAGGACCAGGTCGATGCCGTCGACGTGGATACCGCGGGCGGCGACGTCGGTCGCGACGAGCGCGTTGACGTAACCCTTCTTGAAGTCCTCCAGGACCCGCGTACGGGCGCCCTGGGTCATGCCGCCGTGCAGCGCGTCGGCCTTCACGCCGGACTCGATGAGCTGCTCGGCGATGCGGTCCGCGCCCAGCTGGGTGCGGACGAAGATGATCGTGCGGCCCTTGCGGGCGGCGATGGCGGACGTGACCGGCGCCTTGTCCTTCGGCTTCACGACGAGGACGTGGTGCGACATGGTCGTGACGTTGCCCTGGGCGCTGTCGACCTCGTGCGTCACCGGGTTGGAGAGGTAGCGCTTGACCAGCGTGCCGATCTCGTTCTCCATGGTGGCGGAGAAGAGCATCCGCTGACCGCCACCGGGGATCTGGTCGAGCAGCTCGGTGACCTCGGGCAGGAAGCCCAGGTCGGACATCTGGTCGGCCTCGTCGAGGACGGCGACCTGGACGCTCGCCAGGGAGCAGGCGCCACGGTTGATGATGTCGCGCAGCCGGCCCGGGGTGGCGACGAGGACGTCGACACCGCGCTCCAGCGCGTAGATCTGGTTGCCCATCGACGTACCGCCGCAGACGACCTTCATCTTGAGGCCGAGCACGTCGCCGTACGGCTGCAGCGCGTCCGCGACCTGCATCGCGAGCTCACGGGTCGGGGTGAGGATGATGCCGCGCGGCTTCTTCTTCTCGGTGGTGCCACCGGAGAGGGAGGCCAGCAGCGGCAGACCGAAGGAGAGCGTCTTGCCGGAGCCCGTACGGCCGCGGCCGAGGATGTCCTTGCCGGCCAGGGCGTCCGGGATGGTCGCCGCCTGGATCGGGAAGGGGGCGGTCACACCGTTCTGCGCGAGCTTGCGGACGATGCCCTCGGGCAGACCCAGGTCGCCGAAGGTGACGGTCGGCTCGGCGTCGGCGTCGTCGGCGGTCTCCTCGGCGGAGGCCGCGATCTCCTCGGCGGGAGCGTCGGTCTGTGCGTCGGCGGTCTGTGCGTCGGCAGCCTTGGTGTCGGCAGCCTTGGTGTCAGCGACGAAGTCGGCGACCGACTTCTCGACGACGGGCTTCTCGGCGACGACAGGCGTCTCGGCGACGGTCTTCTCGGCGGCCGGGGCGGTGGCGCCGGCGGGGGCCTCGGTCACAGCGGCCTCGACGAGCTCGGCGAGCTCGGCGTTGTCGACGTTCTCGGGCATGACGGTGTGGTCAGAACTGGAAATTGACATGCGAAATGCGAAACCTTCCGGAGTCTCGGCACGCGCCCATAACTCCGTGATTCGCAATTTCGACCGCCTCAATGCGGTCCAGCCACGGCAGGGGAGAGTACGCGCCACACGGCGCTCTTCTGTGTCGGCGCCGGGCAATGGGATCAAACGATCTACTACCATACGCACTCTCACCCACATTGCGCAAACCGGCCGTGCCGGCCTCCCGGCTACACCGGCCTCACCTGCGGCGATGCCTCCGGAGTCCGCAACGGCCCGGCGTCCCCCGGTCCGCTCATCGCATGGGTCCGCAGCTGCGCGGCGGGCGAGGCCGAGGGGGGCGGCTCGGGCGGATCGGTGGGCTCCGGTTCGGGCTCCGGATCCGGGTCGGACGTCGGCGGGGCCGAAGGCTCCGGGGTGGTGGGCGGCGGCTCCCCCGGCCCCGGCGTCGAGGGCGTCGGCGAGGGCGGGGGGTCGCCCCGGGTGGGCACCGGAGCGCCCGGTTCGGGGCGCGCGCCCTTGGGGGTGGCCGACGGCACGGCGCTGGAGGCGTCCGGGCTCGGGCTGCTCCCGGGGGCGGCCCGGTCCGAGTGGGGGTGAGCGTCCCCGCCGCGCCCGCCGGCGTGCCCGGAGCCGGGAACCGTGTCCCCGGCCGGATCGGCGGCGGAGCCCTTCGGGCCGGCGGACCGTGAGGGCCCCGGCGCCCCGGCGCCGTCCTCGCCGACGCTCATACAGCCGGTGGACGCGGCGATCGTCAGCGCGGTGACGGCTGCCCAGCGAACAGGGGCGGACAACTGGCGCACGAGTGGCACCTCCGGGGCGGGAGCGAGGGAGCGGGAGGGGAGAGCGGGAGCGAGGGGGGAGCAAGGGGGTGGGAGCGAAGAGCGGGAGCGGAGAGCGCGGCGCCGGGGCGGAGCGGGACGTCAGGAGCGAGCGGTACGGCATCGCACCGTGCCCAACTCCCCCGACCCCGCCGGAGACACGCCCGAAACACCACACGCCCGCGCGAGGACCACCGAAGCGCCCCCCGAGCACCGCCCGGAACGGCAGCCCCAGGAGCGCCGAACACCCCCGCGCCACAACCACCGGGCCGCCCCCGACACCGCCCGGAACACCCGCGTCGCGCCGCGATACGTACGCCCCGGGCGGCGACCGCCGAAGCGCCCCCGCCGCCCGCCGCCCGCCGACCCCGCTACCCCCCGAATCCGCCCGCCAGTTCCGCCCCCAGGAACACCGCGCCCAGGCCCGCCAGCAGCGATGCCAGCACATTGGCCGCGGCCAGGAAGCCCCGGCCCGTCTCGGCCAGGCGGAGGGTCTCGTACGAGAACGTCGAGTACGTCGTCAGCGCCCCGCACAGGCCCGTCGCCAGCAGGGCGTACGCCGGGGTGGACACCGCGGCGCCGGTCAGCAGCCCGAGCAGCAGGCTGCCCGCCGTGTTCGCCGTGAAGGTGCCCCACGGGAAGACGTACGGGACGCCCGGCCCCTGGCCCGCCTGCACCGCACGGTCCGTCAGATAGCGCAGGGGCGCGCCCACCGCACCGCCGATCGCCACCAGCAGCCAGTTCACGCGGCCCGCCCTTCTCCCCGGGTGCCCCGGGTGCCCCGGATGTCCCGGATGCCCCGGGTGCCCCGGTCCAGCCAGGTCCGCGTCGCCACGGCCGCCGCCCACACCGCCCCGAGCGCGGTCAGCGCCGTCGCCGCCGCGTACGCCATGGCGGTCAGGGCCTCCTGACGCACCAGCAGTTCCGAGACGCCGACCGCGTACGTCGAGAAGGTCGTGAAGCCGCCGAGCACGCCGACGCCGATGAAGGGCCGCACCAGCGGGTGGGTCACCCGGCCCCGTTCGACGGTGAGCACCATCAGCACGCCGATCAGGGCGCAGCCGATCGCGTTGACGACGAACACCGTCCACGGGAAGCCGCCCGCGCCGGGCCACAGCTCCAGGGCCCCGTAGCGCGCGAGCGCGCCGAGCGCACCGCCGGCCGCGACCGCCGCCAGCACCCGGCCCTGTGGGGCGGCCGGCGGACCGGGCTCCGGCAGCTCGTCCGGCGCCTGCTCGCTCATCCGTAGCCCAGGGCGTGGAGCCGCTCGTCATCGATGCCGAAGTGGTGGGCGATCTCGTGGACCACGGTGATCTCGGTCTCCGCGACGACGTCCTCCTGCGACTCGCACATCCGCAGCGTCGGCCCCCGGTAGATGGTGATCCGGTCCGGCAGCACCCCGGCGTACCACTCACCGCGGTCGGTGAGCGGGGTGCCCTCGTAGAGCCCGAGCAGGTCGGGGTCCCCGGGCTCCGGCTCGTCCTCGACGAACACCGCCACGTTGTCCATCAGCCGCGTCAGCTCCGGCGGAATCCGGTCCAGAGCCTGGCTCACCAGCTCCTCGAACTGTTCGCGCGTCATCTCCAGCACCCGGCCATTGTCACGCACGACGGCCCCGCACGGGCAGGCGCGACCACACCGGGCCGCTCCGGGCTCGCTCGGGACCCACACCGGGCCTGCTCCGGCCCCCTCCGGGCTCGCTTCGGACCACTCCGGACCCGGGCTCCGGGCCCGCTCCAAACCCGGCTCCGGGCCCGCTCGGCACCGCTCCGGCCCCGCTCCCGCGACCGACGCGCACCCCGCGACCGGCATGGCGGAGGCCGCAACGGGGCATACGGGCCCAATGGCCCGCGTCCCGTTCCGTGCCGCAGCCGACCGCGTCCGGCACCGCCTCATCCAGCTCCTCCGCCCGAAGCCCCGGGGGCGTACCCCGGTCGGCTCCCGCACCGGCACGGCGGCCCCCGCCGACCTGACGGGCCCCGCCCGCCACCCCGGCCTCCGCGCCCTCGGCATGCTCGCCGTCGTCGTGCTGGGGGCCTGGCTGGGGCTGCTCGCCGTGGGCAGCATCCGTACGCCGGTCGGCCCCATGGACACCAACATGACGCTGCGCCCCTCCCTCACCGGCGGCAGCAAGATCAACGTGGCCCCGCTCGGGGCCCTGGAGCTGGACTCGCACATCGCGCCGCTCCGGCTCGACGTGGACGTGGACCGCCTCGACCCGCAACGCTCCCAGGCCCTGGTCGACCGGCCGGAGCGGTTCGCCGGCCTCCAGGACGAGGTCACCCGGGACGTCACCGCCGGCACCCGGGAGCTGGCCGTACGCTCCTGCGTCGCCGTCGTCTCCGGCGCGACCGCGCTGGGTCTCGTCGTCTACCGCCGCCCGCGCCGCGCCCTGACCGCCGGCGGGCTCGCCCTCACCCTGCTGGCCGCGTCCGGCGTCAGCGCGTACGCCACCTGGAACCCGAAGTCCGTCCTGGAGCCGAAGTTCTCCGGGCTGCTCTCCAGCGCCCCGTCCGTGGTCGGCGACGCCCGGTCCATCGTCACCGAGTTCGACATCTACCAGCAGGAACTGGCCCGCCTGGTCACCAACGTCACCAAGCTGTACGACGCGACCTCCACGCTCCCCGTCTACCGGCCCGACCCCGGCACCATCCGGGTCCTGCACGTCTCCGACCTCCACCTCAACCCGGCCGCCTGGCACATCATCGCCTCGCTCGTCGAGCAGTACGAGATCGACGTCATCGTCGACTCCGGCGACACGATGGACCACGGCTCCGCCGCGGAGAACAGCTTCCTCGACCCGGTCCGCGACCTCGGCGCGCCCTACGTGTGGGTGCGCGGCAACCACGACTCCCTCGTCACGCAGGCCTATCTGAAGAAGTTCAAGAACGTGCACGTCCTCGACGACGGGAAGGCGGTGAACGTGGGCGGACTGCGGATCGCTGGCACCGGCGACATCTCCTTCACCCCGAACCGGACCGCCCCGGTCGGCGGCAAGGCGGCCGCCCAGCTGGAGGGCGCGCGCCTGGCCTCCGCGCTGCGCGACCAGAAGCGGGCCGGCACCCCGGTCGACATCGCCGTCGCCCACGACCCGAACACCGCCCGGGAGGCCGACGGCACGGTCCCGCTGGTGCTGTCCGGCCACCTCCACCGCCGGATCAACGAACAGCTGAAGCTCGGCACACGGCTGAAGGTCGAGGGCTCCACGGGCGGCGGCGGGCTGCGCGCCGTGGAGAAGGAGAAGCCGGAGAAGGTGCGCGCGTCGGTGCTCTACATGGACCGCGCCACCCGCCGGCTCCAGGCCTGGGACGAGATCACCCTGGGCGGTCTCGGTCTGACGACCGCCGAGGTCAGCCGCCATCTTCCGGAGGAGAACCTGAAGAAGGGCGCCCCCGCCCCAGCCACCCCGTCCCCGGCCTCCTCACCCTCGCCGGACCGCTCCCCGACGCGCCCGACGCCCTCGCCGTAAACCGTTTTGGCGATAGCTCCACCCATCCCATATGCTTCTCTCGTCCCCGACGCGCTGCAAAGCGAACAGGCGGGCCAATAGCCCTCATCGTCTAGTGGCCCAGGACGCCGCCCTTTCAAGGCGGTAGCACGGGTTCGAATCCCGTTGGGGGCACGTTTCACCGTGTGCGAGACTTGTTTCGCACATTGCTTGGTCCTGTGGAGCAGTTTGGAGTGCTCGCCACCCTGTCAAGGTGGAGGCCGCGGGTTCAAATCCCGTCAGGACCGCTGCAGCCCCAGCGGCTGCGTGGCTGGGTAGCTCAGTTGGTACGAGCGATCGCCTGAAAAGCGATAGGTCGCCGGTTCGATCCCGGCCCCAGCCACCACTCGAAGGCCCCGTCCGGTGGACGGGGCCTTCGCCGTGTCACACCTTCTCGGTCTCCTCGTTCTCGCCGGTCCCGCCGGTCTTCTCGGTCTGCTCCGCCGGTACGTCGGCGTCGCGCCGGCGCCAGGCCCGTACGCCCAGGACCAGCAGCACCACGAGCACCACCGCCCCCAGCAGCACCCCGTCCGGCACCTGCTCGCCCAGGTTCTGCGCCCACTGCTCGACCGCGAACGAGTCGTCGACCCCCAGCAGACCGGGCAGCGCGGTCGTCCCGTCGTACACGAGGAACAGCGACCCGAGCCCGATGAAGAACAGCCCCGACAGCAGCGACGTGGTGTGCAGCTCGAACCGGCCGAGCCGGACGGCCCGGCCGCGCAGCCAGGCCCGGCGGCCGAGGTCGAAACGCTCCCAGAGCAGGGCGAGCACGAAGAGCGGTACGGCCATCCCGAGCGCGTAGACCGCCAGCAGCAGCCCGCCGTAGACCGGGCTGCCGCTGACCGCCGCGACGGTGAGGACACTGCCGAGGATCGGGCCCGCGCAGAATCCGGCCAGTCCGTAGACCGCGCCCAGGGCGTAGACGGAGAACGCGGTGGTGGGGCGGATCCGGCCGCTGAGCGCCGCGATCCGCCGGGAGGCGAAGCCGAGGCCGACGATCTGCGCGACGCCGAGCACGATGATCAGCCAGCCCGCGCCCGTGACGAGGGCGTCCCGGTGGCCGTAGAAGAGGCGGCCCGCGTAGCTGCCTGCCGCGCCGAGCGGGACGAGGGTGGTGGCGAGCCCGGCGTAGAAGATGCCGGTGCGGGCCAGCAGCCGGGAGGCGGAGTCGATGGAGTACGCGAAGAAGGCCGGCAGCAGCAGCGCGCTGCACGGGCTGACCAGGGCGAGCAGCCCGCCGAGGAAGGCCGCGAAGTAGCCGATGTCCGCCGTCACTTGGCGGAGTCCCCGCTGCCGTTTCCGGCGTTGCCCGTGGTCTTCGCCTTCGCCTGCTCGGCGGCTGCCTCGATGGCCCGGGTGAACGTCTCGTCCGGCTGGGCGCCCGCGATCGGGCGGCCGTTGACCAGGAACGACGGGGTGGACGTCACGCCGATCCCGTACGCCTGCTCCTGGTCCTTCGCCACGGCGTCCCGCGCGGGCTTGCCGTCGAGATCCTTCATGAACCGGTCCAGGTCCTTCACCCCGGCCTCCTCGGCCAGCGCCCTGACCCGGTCCTTGCCGAACCCCTTCTCCTTCGCCCCCTCGGCGTAGGCGGCGCTGTGGAACTCCCAGAAGCGGTCCTGCTGCCCGGCGGCCCAGGCGCCGCGCGCGGCGTTCTCGGACTCCTCGCCGAAGATCGGGAAGTTGCGCCACTCGATGCGCAGCGTGCCGTCCTTCACGTACTTCTCGATCAGCTTCGGCTCGGTGTCCCGGGCGAACTTGCCGCAGTAGCCGCACTTGAAGTCGGCGTACTCGATCAGGACGACCGGGGCGTCCGCGCGGCCGGTGGCCAGCTTGTCGTCCGCGTCCCGGCGGGCGAGCTTCGCCAGCTCCGGGTAGACGCCCTCGTTGGGGTCGGCGGAGACCTCGGCGGCCGGGGCGGAGGAGGTGTCCCGGGCGGTGTCGTCGGGGGCGGTGGCCCGGTAGGAGGCGAAGCCGAGGAGAGCGGCGGCGACGACGATCACGGCACCGTAGGCGAGGGGCTTCTTCGATCCGGACGAGGACTTCTTGGACGTGGACTTCGCGGGCGTGGGCTTCTTGGGTGCGGAGTTCTTCGGTGCGGACTTCGCGGGCGTGGGCTTTCCGGGCGTGGGCATGTGGCACTCCGTGCTGGTGGTGCGGGACGACTGGGGCGGGGGTGAGCGGGGTGCCCGCCTACACCCTCAGCACGGAGAGCTCGACCGGGGTCGGTGTGGCGGGGACCGGGGCCCCGGCCCGTATCCCCGGCGGCGGCTCGGCCGGCAGCGCGCCCGTCGCGGCGGGCAGTCCTCCCGGGGCGAGGCCGGGCGCCTGGTCGTACGCGGTGCGGGCGCGGGTGGGGACGGCGGGCTCGCCGTCGTGGTCGCGGAGCTTCCCGCAGCCGGGGACGGGTGCGCCCGCGCCGGCGGCTTCGACCACGGGGGCCGGGGCCGGGGCCGGGGACTGCGCCTGGGCCTGCGCCGGGGACGGCACCGGGGCCGGGGACGGGGACTGCATCTGGGCCTGCGCCAGGTCCTGCGTCTGCGTCTGCGCGACGGAAACCGCCGGCGCGAAAGCCCCGCGCTCCGCCGCCGAGGCCGCCGCCGGTCCGCACAGCAGCCCCACGACGACCGCGAGCAGCGCCGTCAGGCTCCACCACTGCGTACGGGACACGGGAACCGGGCCTTTCTCGCGGCAGGAACGTCTGGGGGCGGGAACGTCTGGGGGCGGGGCTGAGTGTTCGACTGCCCGAAATGGTACGTGGAGCGTGACGCAGCCCGCGCGAAATGAGGTCGCCACTCTGCGGGCCCGGGTGAGATCCTGGGATCCGTATGTCTACTTCCTTTGCCGATCTCCAGTCCCAGCTCGGACAGCTCTCGCTCCGTGACGCGAACCGGCTCGGCCGGCGCCTCGAAGGAGCGCGCCGCATCCGCAAGCCCGAGGCCCGCCAGTCCGTGCTGGACGAGATCGCGGCCGAGGCGGGCAAGGCGGCCGAACGGCTCGCGGCGCGCGCGGCCCGGCTGCCGGCCCTGTCGTACCCGGAGGAGCTGCCGGTCAGCCAGAAGAAGGACGAGATCCTGGAGGCGATACGCGACCACCAGGTCGTGATCGTCGCCGGGGAGACGGGGTCCGGCAAGACCACGCAGATTCCCAAGATCTGTATGGAGCTGGGGCGCGGCGTCCGGGGCATGATCGGGCACACCCAGCCCCGGCGGATCGCCGCCCGTACGGTCGCGGAGCGGGTCGCGGACGAGCTGAAGACGCCGCTGGGCGAGACGGTCGGCTGGAAGGTCCGCTTCACCGACCAGGTGAACCCGGAGTCGACGTATCTGAAGCTGATGACGGACGGCATCCTGCTCGCCGAGATCCAGACGGACCGCGAGCTGCTGGCGTACGACACGATCATCATCGACGAGGCCCACGAGCGGTCCCTCAACATCGACTTCCTGCTCGGCTATCTGGCCCGGCTGCTGCCCAGGCGCCCGGATCTGAAGGTCGTCATCACCTCGGCGACCATCGACCCGGAGCGGTTCGCGCGCCACTTCGGCGAGGCGCCGATCGTCGAGGTCAGCGGGCGGACGTATCCGGTGGAGGTGCGGTATCGCCCCCTGCTCGAAGATGACAGCGAGGACTCCGACCGCGACCAGATCACCGCGATCTGCGACGCCGTGGACGAGCTGGGCCACGAGGCCCCGGGCGATGTCCTGGTCTTCCTCTCCGGTGAGCGCGAGATCCGGGACACGGCGGACGCGCTGAACAAGCGGAACCTCCGGCACACCGAGGTCCTCCCCCTCTACGCGCGCCTCTCGCACGCCGAGCAGCACCGCGTGTTCCAGCGCCACACGGGACGCCGTATCGTCCTCGCGACCAACGTGGCCGAAACCTCGCTGACGGTCCCCGGCATCAAGTACGTGATCGACCCGGGCAACGCCCGCATCTCCCGCTACAGCCACCGCACCAAGGTCCAGCGGCTGCCGATCGAGCGGATCTCCCAGGCCAGCGCCAACCAGCGCAAGGGCCGCTGCGGCCGTACGTCGGACGGCATCTGCATCCGGCTGTTCTCCGAGGACGACTTCGTCACCCGGCCGGAGTTCACCGATCCGGAGATCCTGCGGACCAACCTGGCCTCCGTCATCCTCCAGATGACCGCCGCCGGGCTCGGCGACATCGAGAAGTTCCCCTTCATCGACCCGCCGGACCACCGCAACATCCGCGACGGCGTGCAGCTCCTCCAGGAGCTGGGAGCCCTTGAGCAGGGCGAGAAGTCCCCCCAGGAGGGGAAGAAGGGGCAGCGGCTCACCCCGCTCGGCCGCAAGCTGTCCCAGCTGCCCGTCGACCCGCGCCTGGCCCGCATGGTCATCGAGGCCGACCGCAACGGCTGCGCCCGTGAGGTCATGGTCATCGCCGCCGCGCTCTCCATCCAGGACCCGCGCGAGCGGCCCGCCGAGAAGCAGACCCAGGCCGACCAGAACCACGCCCGGTTCAAGGACGAGACGTCCGACTTCCTGGCGTATCTGAACCTCTGGGCCTACGTCCGCGAGCAGCAGAAGGAGCGTGGCTCGTCCTCGTTCCGCCGGATGTGCAAGCAGGAGTATCTGAACTTCCTGCGCATCCGTGAATGGCAGGACATCTACACGCAACTGCGTACGGTGGCCAAGCAGATGGGCATCACCGTCGAGGAGCCCAAGGCCGACGCGCCCATCCCGGAGCAGGCGGTGCACACCTCGCTGCTGGCCGGGCTGCTGTCGCACATCGGGCTGAAGGACACCGAGAAGAACGAGTACGTGGGCGCGCGCAGCGCCAAGTTCGCGATCTTCCCCGGGTCGGCGCTGTTCAAGAAGCAGCCCCGGTTCGTGATGTCGGCGGAGCTGGTGGAGACCTCCCGGCTGTGGGCGCGGGTCAACGCCAAGGTCGAGCCCGAATGGATCGAGCCCCTCGCCGAGCACCTGCTGAAGCGCACCTACAGCGAGCCGCACTGGGAGAAGGACCAGGCGGCGGTGATGGCGTACGAGCGGGTCACGCTGTACGGGGTGCCGATCGTCGCTCAGCGCAAGGTCAATTTCGGACGTATCGACCAGGAGGCCTCGCGGGATCTGTTCATCCGCAACGCCCTGGTCGAGGGCGACTGGCGCACCCACCACCAGTTCTTCCATGACAACCGCAAACTCCTCGGCGAGGTCGAGGAGTTGGAGCACCGCGCCCGCCGCCGCGACATCCTCGTGGACGACGAGACCCTGTTCGACTTCTACGACCAGCGGATTCCCGACCACATCGTGTCCGGGGCGCACTTCGACTCCTGGTGGAAGCAGAAGAAGCGCGAGGAGCCGGACGCGCTCGACTTCGAGCGCTCCATGCTCATCAACGAGAAGGCCGGGGCCGTCACCAAGGACGACTACCCGGACTCCTGGCGGCAGGGGAAGCTCAAGTTCAAGGTGACGTACCAGTTCGAGCCCGGCGCGGACGCGGACGGCGTGACCGTCCACATCCCGCTCCAGGTGCTGAACCAGGTCACGTCCGAGGGCTTCGACTGGCAGATCCCGGGGCTGCGCGAGGAGGTCGTCACCGAGCTGATCCGCTCGCTGCCGAAGCCGGTCCGCCGGCACTACGTCCCCGCGCCGGACTACGCGGACAAGTTCCTCGACCGGGCGGTCCCGCTCCAGGAGCCGCTGCCGTTCACGCTGGCGCGGGAGCTCCAGCGGATGGTCGGGGTGCCGGTCACGGCCGACGACTTCGACCTGGGCCGGGTTCCGGACCATCTGAAGATCACGTTCCGGATCGTCGACGAGCGGCGGCGCAAGGTCGCCGAGGACAAGGACCTGGAGGCGCTGAAGCTCCAGCTGCGGCCGAAGGCCCGGCAGGCACTCTCCAAGGCGGCCGCGGCGACCGCGGGACCGTCCGGCGAGTCCATCGAGCGCTCCGGCCTCACGGACTGGACGATCGGGGCGCTGGACAGGGTCTTCGAGACACGTCGGGCCGGGCAGCCGGTGAAGGCCTACCCGGCGCTCGTCGACCAGGGCGGGACCGTCGCCGTACGGCTCTTCGACACCGAGGCCGAGCAGCAGCAGGCGATGTGGCGCGGCACCCGGCGGCTGATCCTGCTGAACATCCCGGTGAACCCGGCGAAGTTCGCCTCGGACCGGCTCTCCAACCAGCAGAAGCTGGCCCTGTCCCGTAATCCGCACGGTTCGGTCCAGGCCCTCTTCGAGGACTGCGCCACCGCCGCCGCCGACCGGCTGATCGCCGCGCACGGCGGTCCCGCGTGGGACGAGAAGGCGTTCCGGACGCTGTACGACAAGGTCCGCGCAGATCTGGTGGACCTGACCGTCCGCACGATCGACCAGGTGCAGCAGATCCTGGCCGCCTGGCAGGCCTGCGAGCGCCGGCTGAAGTCGACCAACAGCCTGACGCTGGTGGCCAACGTCACCGACGTACGGGAGCAGCTGGCCCGTCTCGTACCGCCCGGTTTCGTTACGGCCACCGGACTGCGCCGGCTGCCGGACCTGATGCGCTACCTCGTGGCGGCCGACCGGCGGCTCCAGCAGATGCCGACGGCCGTACAGCGGGACACCACACGGATGGCGAAGGTCCACGAGATGCAGGACGAGTACGCCTGGCTGCTCGAACAGCTCCCGCAGGGCAGGCCGGTGCCGCAGGAGGCGCTGGACATCCGCTGGATGATCGAGGAGCTGCGGGTCAGCTATTTCGCCCACGCGCTGGGCACCGCGTTCCCCGTCTCGGACAAGCGGATCGTGAAGGCGATCGACGCCCTCGCACCCTGACTCAGCGGCTCGGCGGGGCCGGGGAAGCGGTGACGGAGTCACCACCAGGAGTGAAGTCGACCTGGGCCTCCCACCTCCTGTAGAGTCTGGTTTCGCAGCAAGCCGCAAGGCAAGCGGCGAAAGCCTGGTCCTGTGGAGCAGTTTGGAGTGCTCGCCACCCTGTCAAGGTGGAGGCCGCGGGTTCAAATCCCGTCAGGACCGCAGTAGAAGAAAGCCCGGATCGTTTTCGATCCGGGCTTTCTTGCGTCTTGCCTTGCGTCTTGCCTCGCGTCTTGACGGCGGCATCTGACGCGAGTAACCCGTAGAAGCAGAGGTCGTCCCTGTTTCCGTGTTCCGTCGGCGCCCCCTCGGCGCTCCCCACGGCGGGGGACGGCCGGGCTCACCGGGAGGTGGCTCGTATGGCCGCGTTCACAGCACGACATGAGACCCGCGCGCTGCTGCGCGCCCACCTGGCGGCCGCTTCCGCCTATCGCCACCTCACCCGGCACTGCGCGGTCTGCCATCGCCTCCTGCGCCTCGCCATGGAGCCCGGAGACCCCGGACACGTCGGGGAGCCGGGCGGGGACGGCGGCGGGAACGAGGCCGGGGACGGGGGCGGAGACAGGAGCGGGGACGGGGGCGGAGAGCGAGCCGGGGCCGAAAGACCTGCCGCGACATGACCATCGGCCGGATGTTTCCGCGTCCGGACAGTGGCAGGCTCGGAGTTGGCAAGCATCATGTGGTGTGACGGTAGTCACCGAAAGAGTTTTCAGGCCGGGGGATTTTACGCCTCGCCTACAACTGATGAATTTAATATGTGCAATTGCACGAGGGTGTCAGGTGCACGAGGACCGTTCCGTCCGGAGCTGTCCCGCCACGTCCCCACCCCTCGCCCGACCCACTCCGGGACGCTCACCCACACTCCCCCACAGACCCGCCCACAGGCCCACGAAGACCCCTCGGCGCCCGGCCCGCCACCCCTCGTGGGGCGACCGCCGACAGCGCGCCGGGAAGTCCGCTGAGCCTCCGAAGCCGACCGACCGCCCGGTTCTCGGCCGGCCGGCGCCCCGGGGCCGGGAGCGGCCCGAGCAGCCCCGCCGGGGCATAAAAAGATCGCGCTGGACTCGGCGGAGTCCAGCGCGATCGATACGACGACACCTGCGGAACACAGGTATGACGCCCGTTGGGGCAGGCGTCCGTCGAGTGGAGCTATGGGTGGGCGGCTGGGGTTGGGGGACCTGGCAGCTGCCCGGGTTGTGATGCTGTACTGCTGCGTTGCCGCGTGACAGGGGTGTGTCAGGCCTCGCTGCGCTGCTGCGGAATACCCGCAAGCAGTGCGCGGACCTCTGCCTCGCGGTACCGGCGATGCCCACCGAGCGTGCGGATGGACGTGAGCTTGCCAGCCTTGGCCCAACGGGTGACCGTCTTCGGGTCCACGCGGAACATCGTGGCAACCTCAGCCGGGGTCAGCAGCGGCTCGGCATCAGGGGTGCGAGCGGTCATGAGCGGCCTCCTCGGGAGAACCGAACCTTCTCGGTTCTTTCCTCTAAATTCTGCACCTTGACCCGCGTTGCCCGAAATGGCGGACGCGGGCCGAGTCGGTTATAGGACGAACGGCTTGTCCTCGGCACTACAACTACACCATCCGTCCAGCCACGTCGGCCAAACCGATGGAATTGCCCTCCCAGGTGTTCATCAGCGACGGAAGCCGATGGACCATGCCATAGCGGACAGTCACGCCCCAGTGACGATCAGTCACAGAGCGATCAGGAGTCGTCAGACCCCCCATAGGGTGCAATATCGAGCATTCCACTCTTACTTGGACAGAAGGAGCCCTCCCCGGACTCCTTGTCCTATTTTGGCATGAGGGGTAGGGATAGACGCAAGGGCCCCGTTAGTGCTGTCCATCACGCTTGAGGCAAAGGCCCGGTTCGGGACGTAGGTCCTGGACCCAGCGCAGTACGCTTCCGCCTCACACATCACACGCGTCACACAGGACGCAGGTTCACGGCCCGTCAACTGTTTGTCGAGCCCCTTCGTCGCCTCCGTCGCCCTCCTCGCCGCGCTCCGCCGAGGCGACCCGGCCTCCCCCTCCTTCCATGCCCTTCCGCTTCCTTCCGTACGGCCCGGCCCCGCGGCCCGTACGCCGGCCTCTCGGCCGTCCTGGATGAAGGATGCCCCGGTTCCATCACCTTGATGCCGCTGTGGGCCTTTTCGCGTCAATTGGTGAACTGGAGGTCCCGGACCGCCCGCCAGCGATCCGCGAGCCGCGCGTACGCCACCCCCGCGCCCTCGCTGTCGCCGTCCCGCAGCGCGGCGAGCCCCTCCGCCACATCCGCCGCCGACCGGTCCCCGGCGAGCCGCTCCGCCGACAGCGCGTGCACGAGGCCCCCGTAGTCCAGCTCGACCAGGGAGCGCGGGTGGAACTCCTCCAGCCAGCGCCCCACATCCACCAGGCCCTCGGTCAGCGGGCCCTCGGGAACGTGTCCGCGCAGGGTCCGCAGCGCCCGCGCCAGCCGGCGCCGGGCCTCGACCATCGGGGTGCGGTAGCGCAGGACCGGCGCGGCCCCGTCCTCGCCCGCCGCCGCGCACTTCCACTCCCGCTCCTCGTCGCGGAAGAGGACGAACCAGCGCACCGGGACCTGCCACACCGTGGTGCGGATCCAGGGCCTCGCGTCCGGGTGGAGCCGCTGCCAGCGCTCGTGGTCCGCCACCGCCTGGCCGCGCACCACCGCGGGCAGCAGGGCATCCAGCACGTTGGCCGGAAACATGCCCTCCCACTCCTCCAGGGCCAGCCAGCCCCGCAGCCTGGTCCGCCACGGGCAGACGCACACCACCCCGTCCAGCTCCGTCACGAACGCGTCGCCGCTCTCGTGCACCGGCACCCCGACCGGCGGCGTCGACGTCAGGTCGGCCAGCGAGCGGCGCAGTTCGTCCTGGGCCGTGGGGAGGTCCTCGCGCCGCGCGTAGCGCGCCCAGTGGCTCCGCTCGGGCTCGGCGAATGCGGCGAGCGGCTCGTAGACCCGGAGGTAGGACGTGTAAGGGACGAGCACCGAAGACACCACCGACATGCAGCGCATCGTGTCACGGCGGAGCACCCCCAGAGGGTGATCCTCCACGCGGGGGCAGATCCACGCCGCCGGAGGACTTACGCTCTTGCCCATCGGACCGGCCGTGCCGGTCGGTCCGGGGCCCTCCCCACCCCTAGGAGGGTCTTCCGCCGCTTCGTTGTTTGGGAGTCACCACAGTGACCGATGTGACTGACGGCGTCCTGCACACCCTGTTCCACTCGGATCAGGGGGGCCACGAGCAAGTCGTGCTCTGCCAGGACCGTGCCAGCGGCCTCAAGGCCGTCATCGCCCTCCACTCCACCGCCCTGGGCCCGGCCCTCGGCGGTACCCGCTTCTACCCGTACGCCTCCGAGGCGGACGCCGTCGCCGACGCGCTGAACCTGTCGCGCGGGATGTCGTACAAGAACGCCCTCGCCGGCCTCGACCACGGTGGCGGCAAGGCCGTCATCATCGGCGACCCGGACAAGATCAAGAGCGAGGAACTCCTCCTCGCCTACGGCCGGTTCGTCGCCTCGCTCGGCGGCCGCTACGTCACCGCCTGCGACGTCGGCACCTATGTCGCCGACATGGACGTCGTCGCCCGGGAGTGCCGCTGGACCACCGGCCGCTCCCCCGAGAACGGCGGCGCGGGCGACTCCTCGGTGCTCACCGCGTTCGGCGTCTTCCAGGGCATGCGGGCCTCGGCCCAGCACCTGTGGGGCGACCCGACACTGCGCGGCCGCAAGGTAGGCGTCGCCGGGGTCGGCAAGGTGGGCCGCCACCTCGTCGAGCACCTGCTCTCCGACGGGGCCGAGGTCGTGATCACCGACGTCCGCGAGGAGTCGCTGCGCCGGATCACCGACCGGCACCCCGAGGTCACCGTGGTGGCGGACACCGAGGCGCTGATCCGTACCGAGGGCCTGGACGTCTACGCGCCGTGCGCGCTCGGCGGTGCGCTGAACGACACGACCGTGCCGGTGCTCACCGCGAAGGTGGTGTGCGGCGCGGCCAACAACCAGCTCGCGCACCCGGGCGTGGAGAAGGACCTGGCCGACCGGTCGGTTCTCTACGCACCCGACTACGTGGTCAACGCCGGTGGCGTGATCCAGGTGGCCGACGAGCTGCACGGGTTCGACTTCGACCGGTGCAAGGCGAAGGCGGCCAAGATCTTCGACACCACGCTGGAAATATTCGCACGTGCGAAGGCTGACGGGATTCCGCCGGCCGCGGCGGCCGACAGGATCGCCGAACAGCGGATGGCGGAGGCGCGCGCCCACTGACCGGGCGGCGGCACGGGAGCGTCGAACGGGTTCCGAACGAACGCCGAACGAGTTCCGAACGAGCGGCATACGGCCCGCCGGCCGGCGAGACAAGACTCACGCCGGTCGGCGGGTCGTCCCTCCACAAGAGGTTAAAATCGCAGTTGACCAGGGAGGACGGGCTCTTCCCTGGCCCTGTGCCGGGTGCCGGAATGCGGGCGGCGTACCGTATGGCCACGGAAGCAGGTACCGTTAAAGCCCTACGGGCGCGGTCTCTCTGCCGAGAGTCCGTCCTGAAACATGAACGCGTGTCAAGACTCTGGGGCCGTCGAGCCCCGTCACCGAGGGGGTCGAGCCATGGGGCGCGGCCGGGCAAAGGCCAAGCAGACCAAGGTCGCCCGCCAGCTGAAGTACAGCAGCGGCGGGACTGACCTGTCGCGTCTGGCCAATGAGCTGGGCGCATCGCCTTCGAGTCAGCCACCGAACGCAGAGCCGTTCGAGGACGACGACGAGGAAGATGACCCGTACGCACAGTACGCGGATCGCTACAACCAGGACGATGACGAGGATCAGGACGATCAGTCCGGTCCGTCGTCACAGCGCCGCGGAGCTTGACCTCGCGCTGACACAGAAACCCGGTCCGGGCCAGCCCCGGACCGGGTTTCTGTGCGTCCCGGTCCGGGTTTCCCGCTTCCCGCGGTCCCGTGCGTGGTGCGCCCGGCGGGCCGCCCGGCGCACCACGGCGTACGGCTAGCGTGCGTAGTCGCCGGTCAGTCCGGCGCCCGTGGCGTGGTCACCGCGGTCGGTGATCTCACCGGCGACCCAGGAGTCGACCCCGCGGTCGGTCAGGGTCGTCAGCGCGGCGTCCACCGAGTCGGCCGGGACGATCGCGATCATGCCGACGCCCATGTTGAGCGTCTTCTCCAGCTCCAGCCGCTCGACCTGACCGGCCTTGCCCACGAGGTCGAAGACGGCGCCGGGCGTCCACGTGGAGCGGTCCACGGTGGCGTGCAGGCCGTCCGGGACGACCCGGGCCAGGTTGTTCGCCAGGCCGCCGCCGGTGACGTGGCTGAAGCCGTGCACCTCGGTCGTCCGGGTGAGGGCCAGGCAGTCCAGGGAGTAGATCCGGGTGGGCTCCAGGAGCTCCTCGCCCAGCGTCCGGCCGAACTCCTCGACCTCGCGGTCCAGGGACCAGCCGGCCCGGTCGAAGACCACGTGGCGGACGAGCGAGTACCCGTTGGAGTGAAGACCGGAGGACGCCATGGCGATGACCGCGTCACCCTTGCGGATACGGTCCGGGCCGAGCAGGCGGTCGGCCTCGACCACGCCCGTACCGGCGCCGGCGACGTCGAAGTCGTCCGGGCCGAGGAGACCCGGGTGCTCGGCGGTCTCGCCGCCGACCAGGGCGCAGCCGGCCAGGACACAGCCTTCGGCGATGCCCTTCACGATGGCCGCGACACGCTCGGGGTGCACCTTGCCGACGCAGATGTAGTCGGTCATGAACAGCGGCTCGGCGCCGCAGACGACGAGGTCGTCCACGACCATGCCGACGAGGTCGTGGCCGATGGTGTCGTACACGCCCATCTGACGCGCCAGGTCCACCTTGGTGCCGACGCCGTCCGTGGCGGAGGCCAGCAGGGGGCGCTCGTAGCGCTTCAGCGCCGAGGCGTCGAAGAGGCCGGCGAAGCCGCCGAGACCGCCGAGGCCCGCGACCTCGGGGCGCTGCGTCTTCTTCACCCACTCCTTCATCAGCTCGACGGCACGGTCGCCGGCTTCGATGTCGACGCCGGCCGCCGCGTAGGAGGCACCTGTTGTCTCAGACATGGCCTGGGATCTTTCGTGTGGAGATACGGGGCTGGTGGGGGAGGCGGCGGCGCGTCCGGGTCACGGACGGCGCAGCGCGTCGGCCGCGGCGGTCGCCGCCGGGCCCGCCGCCAGCTCGGTCTCCAGCAGCTGCTTGCCGAGCAGCTCCGGGTCCGGGAGCTCCATCGGGTACACACCGTCGAAGCAGGCGCGGCAGAGGTTCGGCTTGTCGATCGTGGTCGCCTCGATCATCGCGTCGATCGAGATGTACGAGAGGGAGTCGGCGCCCATGGAGGTGCAGATCTCGTCGACGGTCATGCCGTTGGCGATCAGCTCGGCGCGGGTCGCGAAGTCGATCCCGAAGAAGCAGGGCCACTTCACCGGCGGCGAGGAGATCCGGATGTGGATCTCGGCGGCGCCCGCCTCGCGGAGCATCCGGACCAGGGCGCGCTGGGTGTTGCCGCGGACGATCGAGTCGTCGACGACCACCAGGCGCTTGCCCTTGATGACTTCCTTCAGCGGATTCAGCTTGAGCCGGATGCCGAGCTGGCGGATGGTCTGCGAGGGCTGGATGAAGGTCCGGCCGACGTAGGCGTTCTTGACCAGTCCGACGCCGAACGGGATGCCGCTGGCTTCGGCGTAACCGACGGCCGCGGGGGTTCCGGATTCCGGGGTCGCTATGACGAGGTCCGCCTCGACGGGGGCCTCGGCGGCCAGCCGGCGGCCCATCTCCACCCGGGAGAGGTAGACGTTGCGCCCGGCGATGTCGGTGTCGGGACGGGCCAGGTAGACGTACTCGAAGACACAGCCCTTGGGCTTCGCTTCTGCGAATCGCGAGGTACGCAGACCGTTCTCGTCGATGGCGACGAGCTCGCCCGGCTCGATCTCGCGTACGTAGCTGGCGCCGCAGATGTCGAGCGCGGCGGACTCGGATGCGACCACCCAGCCGCGCTCGAGACGGCCGAGCACCAGCGGGCGGATGCCCTGCGGGTCACGGGCGGCGTAGAGGGTGTGCTCGTCCATGAAGACGAGGGAGAACGCGCCCTTGACGTCGGGGAGCACCTTGGCGGCGGCTTCCTCGATGGTGAGCGGCTTGTCGTTCTCGTCGCGCTGCCCGGCGAGCAGCGCGGTCACCAGGTCGGTGTCGTTGGTCGCGGCGACCTGGGTGGCGCGGCCGTCCTTGCGCGGGAGGTCGGCGACCATTTCCGCGAGCTGGGCGGTGTTGACCAGGTTCCCGTTGTGGCCGAGGGCGATCGAGCCGTGCGCGGTGGCACGGAACGTCGGCTGCGCGTTCTCCCACACCGAGGCACCGGTGGTGGAGTAGCGGGCATGACCGACCGCGATATGGCCCTGGAGGGAACCCAGAGACGTTTCGTCGAAGACCTGCGAGACCAGTCCCATGTCCTTGAAGACCAGGATCTGGGACCCGTTGCTCACTGCGATGCCCGCGGATTCCTGTCCGCGGTGCTGCAGGGCATACAGTCCGAAATAGGTGAGCTTGGCGACCTCTTCACCCGGAGCCCAGACACCGAAGACGCCACAAGCGTCCTGGGGGCCTTTCTCTCCGGGGAGCAGGTCGTGGTTGAGTCGTCCATCACCACGGGGCACAGCACCGAGTGTAGGCGAGATCGACCACTGGTCCGAATTGGGGACCGGTGGGCAAACGTGCGGTGAAGCACGGGGAACGGACCCGCCCGCTGCCCGGGGCGGGCGATTCGCGGGACTTCGGCCGGTGACGTTGCGTAACTGCCATGCGGGCGGCGCGGGCCCCGCGAAGCTGACGCGGGGCCCGCTTCCTGGCCGGGAGACCGGTTACCAGCCGGTAGGGACCGACTGTGACGGACGGTAGGCCGTGGCGCTCGGTGAACCCGCCCCTTCGCCGCCCCGGCCGTCGGCCGAACGCTCGTTCCGTGGTGAGACTCACACCGGGGAGCCGGGTTCAGCCGCCCTGAGAGCTGTTCTCGGCCCCTGGAGGTGTGGCCGTCGCGCCGATCCCCTTGCCGTCGTCCGCGGTGACGGTGAGCGTGCTGCCCTTGATCGTGTACGTCGTCGGGCCGCTGAGGGCGGCGAGCACGGCGCGCTCCACCGTCATCTCCGCCTCCGGGCACATCTTCCGGGTGGCCACCGCCGGCCCGAAGACGATCGTGGAGCCCTTGACCGCCGCCCGGCCGCGGAAGGAGTTGCAGCCGGAATCGCCCCGCACGGTGCCGTCCTCGGAGAAGGTCAGACGGGGCACCCGCTCCTTCGGCAGATCCGCCGGTACGGACGTGGCCGTCTCACCACTGAGCAGCGTGGTCACCGTCCACCGGGTGCCCACCAGGCCGGCCGCCTTCTCCTCGCTGAGCGCGATGGTGTCGCCGCCCTCGGTGGTGAGGGTCAGCTGCTCGCCGGCGAGCTTCGCGGTGAGTTCGCCGCCCATCGCGCCGGTGGCGGCCCTCTCGAACTTCTCGGTCTCCTCCTCGCACGCCATCTGCGTGGAGACGGGCTTGCCCACGGTGATCCGATCGCCCTCCACCCGGGCGTCCGCGCTGATGTGATTGCACCCGAAATCGGCCCCGATCCGGCCCTTCGGGTCGATCTCCAGCCGGGCCCCCGCCGGGGCCTCGGTCCTCTTCCCGCCGACGGTCACGGAGTCGACGCTCCACGCCACCCCGGTGACCGGGACATCGCTCCGCACGGTGTCACCGCCGTCGCCGGAACCCTTGCCGGAGCCCGAACCCGACTCCGTACCGCAGGCGGCGAGGGTGAGGAGGGCCAGGACGCTGACGCTGAGGGCCATACGTTGTGTGCGCATGGCGATGTGACGGTACGAGGGCCCGATCCGGTTCCGCGTGTACCCGGTCCGGCTGCCCTACGAGGCTCCGATCCGGATCCACGTGGCGCCCCCGATCCGGCCTCCGTACGAGGGTCCGATCCGGTTCCGCCCGTTTCGCTGCGGGGCGGGGCGGGGTGCGGTGGGCCGCCTCAGCCCATCAGGGGCAGCAGCGCGGCCAGGTCGGCACGCTCCCCGCCGGCGCTGACCTCGGCGTCCTCCAGGGCCCGTGCCCACTCCGTACGCCCGGTGGCGAGCCGGATCCAGGTCAGCGGGTCGGTCTCCACGACGTTGGGCGGGGTACCCCGGGTGTGCTGGGGCCCGCCAATGCACTGGACCACCGCGAACGGCGGGACACGCACCTCCACCGAGCCGCCGGGCGCCCGGTCCGCGAGCGTGTCCACCAGCATCCGGGTACAGGCGGCCAGCGCCTGCCGGTCGAGCGGAATCTCCGAGCCGAGCGCCTCGTTCAGGTCGTCCGTGTGGACGACCAGTTCGACGGCCCGGGTGACCAGGAAGTCGGTCAGCCGCATGGAGCCGACCACGGAGGCCACCAGCCGCTCCCCCGTGCCGGAGGCCGCGAGGGCGGCGGTGACCTCCGTCTCCACCTCATCGAACAGCGCGGTGAGGTCGGGGCGGTCGGCCGCCACCTTCTGGGCGTCCTCGGCGACCCAGGCGGCGAACGGGGCGGTGACCGAGGGATAGCCCAGCAGGGTCACCTCGGGCTGGGAGCCGGGCGGCTCCGGAGGGGCCAGGGCCCGGCTGATGCCGGCGAACCCCGTCGCGATGTGCACGGCCAGCTCGCGGACCGTCCAGCCGTCGAGCTGGGTCGGCCGGGCGAGCTGATCAGGCGTCAAAGTCCGTATGACATCGCGGACATGGGCGAACTGGGCGAGGACCGCCGTCTGGGTCTTGAGGTGATCGTAGGCGCGTGGGCGCTTCTTGGCCGGAGGCATGGTGCCGAGAGTAACCGCTAACCGGCCCCATGGACACCGTTCGGTCAGACCCCTGCGGCCCGGTCCCCGACGGTGAACGTCTCGCCGTTCGCGGGCAGTTCGAGGCCGCGCCAGGTGAACGGGACACCCCGGGCCGCATCGAGGTCCGGGCCGTCCATCAGGTGGAAGTGGAGGTGGGGTTCGGTGGTGTTCCCGGAGTTGCCGCAACGTGCGATCGGCTGCCCGGCCCGGACGGTGTCCCCGGCCCTCACCTGGAGCGAGCCGCGCTGGGCATGGGCGTAGACGGCGTACGTGCCGTCGCCGAGGTCGAGGATCACGTGGTTGCCGACGATCCGGTGCGCACCGAGGACCGAGCGGACGTTGGCCTCGATGAGCATCAGGTAGGCGAGAGCGGGCAGCGAGTTGCGGCTCAGGTGGTCGCGCTGGCCGTCGCTCGCCCGGACGACCGTGGCGTCGGCCACCGCGAGCAGCGGGGCGCCGAACGCCGGGAAGTGGCGGTTGCGGCGGACGACCGGCCAGAAGAGGCGGAACGGCGGACGGACCTGGGCCTCGCCCGCACCCGGCTCGGACCCGGAATCGGGCGCGGTCGCGGTCCCGGCCACGGACTCCGGCTCCGGCTCCGGCTCCGGCTCCGGCTCGGCCACGATGTCGATCGCGTACGTCTGCCCGTACACGTGCGTTCCGTGGCTCGGCACCTTGTCCGCCGGGCTGTTCAGGGCGGACCAGCGGCCCGTCACCGGCGGGTCGACCTCGACCGGGGGCCTCGGCTCTCCCCGGGGCGCGGCGGTGCGGACCTGCAGGGTCATCGCCGCCACCATGAGGGCGAGAACGACCGTCGCGGGCAGGGAGGTGGTCGCCCAGCCCGGTCCGGGCAGATCCGTGAAGAACTCGCCGGTCATCAGCGCGAACAGGACCAGCCAGGACAGCCGCATGGCGATCGGAACGGCGGTGCGGACAGACATGTTTCCCCCATGGCTTCTTGCGTTCTTCTCGTCGTGCCGGCCGCGCTCGTCGTGCCGGACCGGTCAGGGCCGCGCCGCCGTCAGCATCACCAGCAGCGGTACGACCCGGACCGGCGGGACCTCGTACCGGCCGCGGCCCGCCACGTGCAGCCATCCCGCGCCGGTCAGCTGGCGCAGGTGGTGGTAGATCTGGCCGGTGGTGCCTGCCCCGTCGAGCGCGGCCAGTTCGGCGGCCGTCCTCACGCCGCCGAGGATCTCGCGGAGCAGGCGCAGCCGGACCGGGTGGCCCAGCGCGGCGAACGACTCGGCGGTGTCCGTCCAGTCCCCGTCGACCAGGGCTTCGGTGAGCGCACCGTACTGCCACTCGTAACTCTCGCCGGTGGGCAGCCGTACCGAGCCGGTGTAGAGCACTCCCCCGTCGGACGCGGCCTCCCCGACATCGGTGAGCTGCTGTTTCAGCCCGTTCAGCGCCCAGAAGTCGCCGTCGCCCAGGCGGGGGGACTCCTCGTCCTGCCGTTCCAGCGCCGTGAGCCGCCGCTCCAGCTCGGCGACCCGCTGCTCCAGCTCCATGAGACCAACCTTACGTAATTACGTAATCTCCATCAAGGGATTCGGGGAAAGCCCGAAGCCCCCACCCGGACGACCCGGGCGGGGGCTTCAGACATACAGGTCGACGCGCGACCCGGCGGCTCGGCTCGGCTCAGGCGAGCAGCGCGGGGATCGTCGCTTCGTGGACCGTACGGAGCTCGCTCAGCGGGATGCTGAACTCGCCCTGGATCTCGATCTCCTCGCCGTCCACGACACCGATGCGGGCGACGGGCAGACCGCGCGCGCCGCACATGTCGTTGAAGCGGAGCTCCTCGCTGCGCGGGATCGAGACGACCGCGCGTCCCGCCGACTCGGAGAAGAGGAACGTGAACGCGTCCAGGCCGTCCGGCACGACCAGCCGGGCGCCCTTCCCGCCGCGCAGGCAGGACTCGGTGACGGCCTGGATCAGACCGCCGTCGCTCAGGTCGTGCGCGGCGTCGATCATGCCGTCGCGGGAGGCCGAGATGAGGATCTCGGCGAGCAGCTTCTCGCGGCCGAGGTCCACCTTGGGCGGCAGGCCGCCGAGGTGGTTGTGGACCACCTCGGACCAGGCCGAGCCGCCGAACTCCTCGGCCGTGTCGCCCAGCAGGTAGAGGAGCTGGCCCTCTTCCGCGAAGGCGATGGGCGTACGCCGGTTGACGTCGTCGATCACGCCGAGCACGGCCACGACCGGCGTCGGGTGGATCGCCGTCTCGCCGGTCTGGTTGTAGAGCGAGACGTTGCCGCCGGTGACCGGGGTGCCCAGCTCCAGGCAGCCGTCCGCGAGACCGCGGGTGGCCTCGGCGAACTGCCACATGACGTCCGGGTCCTCGGGGGACCCGAAGTTCAGGCAGTCAGAGATGGCCAGCGGCTTCGCGCCGGAGGCGGCGACGTTCCGGTACGACTCCGCCAGCGCGAGCTGGGCGCCGGTGTACGGGTCGAGCTTGGCGTACCGGCCGTTGCCGTCGGTCGCCATGGCCACGCCCAGGTTCGACTCGGCGTCGATGCGGACCATGCCCGCGTCCTCGGGCATCGCGAGGACGGTGTTGCCCTGTACGAAACGGTCGTACTGGTCGGTGATCCAGGACTTCGAGGCCTGGTTCGGGGAGGCCACGAGCTTCAGGACCTGCTCCCGCAGCTCGGCGGCGTTCGCCGGACGGGCGAGCTTGCCGGCGTCGTCCGCCTGGAGCGCGTCCTGCCAGGACGGGCGGGCGAACGGGCGGTGGTAGACCGGGCCGTCGTGGGCGACCGAGCGCGGCGGCACGTCCACGATCTGCTCGCCGTGCCAGAAGATCTCCAGCTGGGAGCCCTCGGTCACCTCACCGATGACGGTGGCGATGACGTCCCACTTCTCGCAGATCTCCAGGAAGCGGTCCACGTGCTGCGGCTCGACGATCGCGCACATGCGCTCCTGCGACTCGCTCATGAGGATTTCCTCGGGCGAGAGGGAGGAGTCGCGCAGCGGCACGGTGTCCAGCTCGACGCGCATCCCGCCGGAGCCGGCCGAGGCCAGCTCGGAGGTGGCGCAGGAGAGCCCGGCGCCACCGAGGTCCTGGATGCCGTCGACGAGCTTCTCGCCGAAGATCTCCAGGGTGCACTCGATGAGGAGCTTCTCCTGGAACGGGTCGCCCACCTGGACGGCCGGTCGCTTGGCCGGGCCGGTCGACTCGAAGGTCTCCGAGGCCAGCACGGAGACGCCGCCGATGCCGTCGCCGCCGGTGCGGGCGCCGTACAGGATGACCTTGTTGCCGGCGCCGGAGGCCTTGGCGAGGTGGATGTCCTCGTGCTTCATCACACCGATGCACCCGGCGTTGACCAGCGGGTTGCCCTGGTAGCAGGCGTCGAAGACGACCTCGCCACCGATGTTGGGCAGGCCCAGGCAGTTGCCGTAGCCGCCGATGCCCGCGACGACGCCCGGCAGGACGCGCTTGGTGTCGGGGTGGTCGGCAGCGCCGAAGCGCAGCGGGTCCACGACCGCGATCGGGCGGGCGCCCATCGCGAGGATGTCGCGGACGATGCCGCCGATGCCGGTGGCCGCGCCCTGGTAGGGCTCGATGTACGAGGGGTGGTTGTGCGACTCGACCTTGAAGGTGACCGCGTACCCCTGGCCGACGTCGACGACCCCGGCGTTCTCGCCGATGCCGACGAGCATGGCGTCGGACTGCGGCTTCTTCTCGCTGAACTGGGCGAGGTGGACCTTGCTGCTCTTGTACGAGCAGTGCTCCGACCACATCACCGAGTACATGGCGAGCTCGGCGCCGGTGGGACGGCGGCCCAGGATCTCGCGGATCCGGGCGTACTCGTCCTCCTTGAGGCCGAGGTCCTTCCAGGGCTGCGCGGCGTCCGGGGTCTCGGCCGCGTGCTTGACCGTATCCAGGCTCATGCGTTGACCAGCTTCTTGATGATCGAGGTGAAGAAACCGAGGCCGTCGGTGCGGCCGGTGCCGACGAGCGGCTCCACGGCGTGCTCCGGGTGCGGCATCAGGCCGACGATGTTGCCCGCGGCGTTGGTGATGCCCGCGATGTCGCGGAGCGAGCCGTTGGGGTTGCCGTCCAGGTAGCGGAAGGCGACGCGGCCCTCGGCCTCCAGCTCGTCGAGCGTGTGCTCGTCGGCGGTGTAGCGGCCGTCCATGTTCTTGAGCGGAACGCTGATCTCCTGGCCGGTGCTGTAGTCCGAGGTCCAGGCGGTCTCCGCGTGCTCCACCCGCAGCTTCTGGTCGCGGCAGATGAAGTGCAGGTGGTTGTTGCGCAGCATCGCGCCGGGCAGCAGGTGCGCCTCGGTCAGGATCTGGAAGCCGTTGCAGATGCCGAGGACCGGCATGCCGGCCTTCGCCTGCTCGACGAGCGTTTCCATGACCGGCGAGAAGCGGGAGATGGCTCCGGCCCGGAGGTAGTCCCCGTAGGAGAATCCACCGGCCAGGACGACCGCGTCGACCTGGTGCAGGTCCTTGTCGCGGTGCCACAGGGATACCGGCTCGGCGCCCGCGATCCGGACGGCGCGCAGGGCGTCCTGATCGTCGAGGGTGCCGGGAAAAGTGACGACGCCGATACGGGTGGTCACTTCTCCTCCTCCACCTTCACGACGAAGTCCTCGATGACGGTGTTGGCGAGGAACGTCTCGGCCATCTCGTTAATACGGGCCAGGGCGGCGTCGTCGACCGGTCCCTCGACCTCCAGCTCGAAACGCTTTCCCTGACGAACGTCCGCGATTCCCTCGAAGCCGAGACGGGGCAGTGCGCGCTGCACCGCCTGTCCCTGCGGGTCGAGGATCTCGGGCTTGAGCATGACGTCGACTACGACGCGTGCCACTGGCACTCCCGGTGTGGTGGTGTGATGCGGCTGTCTCTCCGGGGGGTTCCCCAGACCCCCGCGGGTCCACTCAGCGTACCTGGCCAAAATTTCTACGCGGGTAGATATCGGACGGCACGGACACGGCGAGCACCCTGCGCGGATCACACCGAGATATCGGCCGCGACACCGTACGGGAAAAGGTCTGGAAAAATCCCGCCCGGATTGCACACGGATTGCACACGGACACGCGGATGCAATTGACTGGGCTTCACAATGCGGTGCCCACCGCTGTACAAATGATTACCGGGGAAAGCACCATTGCCCCGGGACAACGGAACAGTCGACATCTCGTCGATCCGCATCCGCCCGCCTGACAGCCGGAAGGCCGGCATCCGCGCACGCGACACGCGCCGGTGCCGTAGGAAAGGACCGATATCCGTGGCTCAGCGCGTAGTGGTGACACTCTCCGACGACATCGACGGGGGAACAGCGGCGGAAACGGTGACCTTCGCCCTGGACGGGAAGACGTATGAGATCGACCTCAATCCCGCCAACGCGAAGAAACTGCGGAAGACCCTGGCTCCTTACGTCGCCGCCGGTCGAAAGCAGACAAATGCCAGCAAGCACGGCAGGACGCCCACGACCTACCACCACACCTCCCTCGCCCCGGACCCGGCGGCCGTCCGCGCCTGGGCCCGCTCGCACCGGATGGAGGTGCCGGCCCGGGGCCGCATCCCGAAGAAGGTCTACGAGGCGTTCGACGCGGCCGACTGAGCCGCGAGGCCGGCGGGCCGGCTGAGCCTCCCGGGCCCGCCGGCGTCCGGCGGGCCCGGAAGCCGGACACTCCGTCAGGCGGCCCCGCCCGACGGGACGGCCGGGGCCGCGGGGCCGTTCCGGGCTCGGCCCGAGTTCGGTCCGGGCCCGTTCCGGATTCGGTCCGGTCCCGGTCGGCAGGACCTGCGGGGAGCCGACTTGCGCGACACCCCCGCAGGTCGGCTAGAGTCTGGAGCACGCCGAGGGGCGAGGCCGCAAAGCCGAATCCCACGCAGCGTGCGGGTGTAGTTCAGTAGTAGAACATCCCCCTTCCAGGGGGAAGGCGCAGTGTGCAATTCCTGTCACCCGCTCTGCACAACTCTTCGGACCACTTCGTTGGATCAGGTAGAGTGGTGCTTGCTCCACCGGTGAAAGCCGAGTGGCTGCACTGCGGACGTAGCTCAGTTGGTAGAGCGCAACCTTGCCAAGGTTGAGGTCGCCAGTTCGAACCTGGTCGTCCGCTCAGCATCAAAGGCCCCGACCTTCTGGTCGGGGCCTTTGTCGTGCTCGGTCCTTTGTCGTGCTCGGTCCTTTGTCGTGCCCCTCGGTCTCCGCCTTACTCCCTGGGCACCCTCATGACGTTTGTCATGAGCAGTGGTGACAGCGCGCACTGCTCGCGAGCCGGTTCCGGCGGAAGCCTTGCAGCATGACCAGCGACGACATTCTCAGCGACCGCGTGGACGGTCCCGTGATCGAGGCGAACGGGGTCCGGCGCCGCTACGCCGGCGGCTTCGAGGCCGTGTCCGGGATCTCCTTCTCCGTGGCCCGCGGCGAACTGTTCGCCCTGCTCGGGACGAACGGCGCGGGCAAGACCTCCACCGTGGAACTCCTGGAGGGCCTGGCGCCGCCGTCCGACGGCACGGTCCGGGTCCTCGGCCACGACCCGTACCGCGAACGCGCCGCCGTCCGCCCCCGTACCGGGGTGATGCTCCAGGAAGGCGGCTTCCCCTCCGACCTCACGGTCAGGGAGACCGTACGCATGTGGTCGGCCTGCACCACCGGCGCACGCCCCGCCGCCGAGGCCCTGGAGACGGTCGGCCTGACCGCCCGGGGAGACGTGCGGGTCAAACAGCTGTCCGGCGGCGAGAAGCGCCGCCTCGACCTGGCGCTCGCCCTGACGTCCCGGCCCGAGGTGCTCTTCCTCGACGAGCCGACGACCGGGCTGGACGCCGAGGGCCGTCAGGAGACCTGGGAGCTCGTCCGGGCACTGCGGGACAACGGCACGACCGTCCTGCTGACCACGCACTACCTGGAGGAGGCCGAGGCGCTCGCGGACCGCCTGGCGATCATGCATCAGGGGAGGATCGTGACGACCGGGACCATCGCCGAAGTGACCGCGCGGCAGCCCGCCCGGATCCGGTTCGTCCTGCCCGAGTCCGTGCCGGCCGCCCGGCTGCCGCTCTCCCTGCGGGCCGCGGCCGAGGGAGCCCGGGTCGAGATCCGCACCCCCGCCCTCCAGGAGTCGCTGCACGAACTCCTGGAGTGGGCCCGGGAGTCCGGCGTACGGCTGCACGGCCTCGACGCCCGCTCCGCCTCCCTGGAGGAGGCGTTCCTCGACATCGCGAAGACCCGGCACGCGCCCCGGGACCAGGACCCGCGCCAGGCTCCGGTCCGCTCCACCCGCTCCGGCGGCACGAAGAAGGTGACGGCATGACGACCACGGCCCCCGTCCGCGACCGGACGCCCGCCGGCTCCCCCACGGGTGCGGCGGCCGTGGCCCGGCGACTGACCGCACTCGGCCGCGCCGAGCTGATCCTCCTGGTGCGCAACCGGACCGCGATCGTCGTGGCCCTGCTGCTGCCGCTCGCGATGATCTTCGCGATGCGGTCCTCGCTCGAACAGGTCGACCTCGGCGGCACCGGGCTCACCGTCGCGGGCGCGACCCTGACCGGCGGCACCGGCATGGTGCTCGTCCAGGTCGTCTACTTGACATTCTCCCCCTCCTGATGGAGGGAGGTTCCTACGGCTCGCGCCGTGGGGTTTTCTGCTTCGTCGCCGACTGCCCGCCCGGAGATCTCCGTTGAGGTCTTACACCGGCTCCACAGACTGTCACCGAGAGCCCCTCGGCCAGCACATTCTTCGCGGCGTTCACGTCACGGTCGTGCGTGACACCGCACGCGCACGTCCAGGTGCGGACGTTCAGCGGCATCTTCCCCTGAAGCGTTCCGCAGGCGGAGCACAGCCTGGAGGAGGGGAACCAGCGGTCGACGGCGACCAGGTCCCTTCCGTACCAGGCACACTTGTATTCCAGCATGCCGCGCAGCGTGGTCCAGGCCGCGTCCGAGATGGCGCGGGCCAGGGAATGGTTCTTGACCATGTTGCGTACGGTCAGGTCCTCGATCACGATCGTTTGGTTCTCACGAACGAGCCGAGTGGTCAGCTTGTGCAGGTGATCCCGCCTGCGGTCGGTAATGCGGGCATGGACCTTCGCGACCTTCCGGCAGGCCTTCGCCCGGTTCGCTCCGTCACCCCTGGCCTTCTTCGCCAGGTTCCGTTGGGCTTTCGCCAGGCGAGCCCGGTCCTTCCGTTCATGCCGGGGGTTGGTGACCTTCTCCCCGGTGGAGAGCGTCACCAGGCTGGTGATCCCGGCGTCGATCCCGACCGCGTTCGTCGTTTCGGGCATCGGTGCGGGAATGTCGTCGCACAGCATCGAGACGAACCAGCGCCCGGCCGGATCCTGCGACACGGTCACGGTCGACGGGGATGCACCCTCGGGAAGGGGACGGGACCACACGATGTCGAGCGGCTCGCGCATCTTCGCGAGGGTCAGCCGACCGTCCCGGTAGCGGAAACCGCTGGTGGTGTACTCGGCGGACCGGCGGGACTTCTTCCTCGACTTGAAGCGCGGGTACTTGGCCCGCTTGCCGAAGAAGCTGGTGAACGCCTCCTGCAAGTGCCGCAGCGTCTGCTGCAACGGCACCGACGACACCTCGGACAGGTAGGCCAGTTCCTCGGTCTTCTTCCACGAGGTGAGCATCGCGGAGGTGGCGTTGTAGTTGACCCGCTCCTGACGAAGCGTCCACGCCTCGGACCGTGCGGCGAGCGCCAGGTTGTAGACCTTGCGAACGCAGCCGAACGTGCGCGACAGCTCGGCTGCCTGCGCATCGGTCGGATGGAAGCGGTACTTGAACGCCCGCTTCACCTGGTTCGCGGCCATGCTCACAAACTAGCGACGCTGAGACTTAAGATCAAACCTGCGGGTCAGAGCACGACCTTTCGTCCGGGGGGCGAAAATCGCCCACTGCCCTGCTCCGCAGGAGCTTCGTTTCCTCCCCCACCCAAAGGTGAGGGTATCCACGGAAGGAGCCCCGATGATGTGGCAGGCGGAGGAGGCGCGGGACATGCAGGCCCGGCTGGCGGTGGCGGAGGAGCGGCTGCGGTTCGGCCGGGACATGCACGACGTGCTGGGCCGGAACCTGTCGGTGATCGCCCTGAAGAGCGAGCTGGCCGTGGAGCTGGCCCAGCGCGGGAACCCCGCGGCGATGGACCAGATGGTCGAGGTGCAGCGGATCGCCCGCGCCTCCCAGCAGGAGGTCCGCGATGTCGTACGCGGCTACCGGGAGGCCGACCTGCCCACCGAACTCATGGGCGCACAGGGCGTGTTGCAGGCCGCCGGCATCACCTGCACCGTCGAGGGCGCGGACGGCCCGGCCGGTATCGGGGCTCCTGCCGCCGTCCAGGCCGCGCTCGGCTGGGTGGTGCGCGAGAGCGCGACGAATGTCCTGCGCCACGGCGACCCGCGCCACTGCTGGATCCGGCTCACGCGGACGCGGGACGCGGTGGTCCTGGAGGTCGAGAACGACGGGGCCGGCGCCACGGATCCGCTCGGCGGCCCGGACAGCGGCGGCGACGGTTCGGGCCTCGCCGGGCTGCGCGAACGGCTCGGGGCACTCGGCGGAACGCTCAGCGCCGGAGTGGTCGGGAACATCGAAACCGCCGGATCCGCCGGGGCGGCCGGGAACACCGGATCCGCCGGGGCGGTCGGGGTGGCCGGGAACACCGGATCCGCCGGAACCGCTGAAGCCGCTGAATCCGGCGGATCCGGCGGGGACGACCTCTTCCGGGTGACGGCGACGGTGCCGCTCACGACCCCCCGCCCGCATGCGAACGCCCACACCCGCACGAACGGCCGCCCGGCTCCCTCCCCCCACACCCCCACCCCTACGCCCACCCCCGTCTCCGCTTCCACCTCCACCGACACCCCATCCGCCCTCCCGGAGGAACGATGACCACCGCGCAGCCCCTGCGGGTCCTGCTGGCCGACGACGAGCACCTGATCCGGGGCGCGCTGGCCGCGCTGCTCGCCCTGGAGGAGGACCTCGTCGTGGTCGCGGAGGCGGCGAGCGGACCCGAGGCGCTGGCGATGGCGCTGGCGCACCGGCCCGACGTCGCCGTCCTGGATCTCCAGATGCCGGGCGCGGACGGTGTGAAGGTCGCCACATCCCTGCGGGCCGAGCTGCCGCGCTGCCGCACCATGATCGTGACCAGTCACGGCCGCCCCGGGCACCTCAAGCGGGCCCTGGCCGCCGGCGTACGGGGATTCGTACCGAAGACGGTCAGCGCCCGGCGGCTGGCCGAGATCATCCGTACCGTCCACGCCGGAAACCGTTACGTGGATCCGGAGTTGGCGGCCGACGCGATCTCCGCCGGGGACTCCCCGCTGACCGCGCGGGAGGCCGAGGTGCTCGAACTGGCGGCGGACGGGGCGCCGGTCGCGGAGATCGCGGAGCGGGCCTCGCTGTCCCAGGGAACGGTACGCAACTACCTGTCCTCGGCCGCCGGCAAGATCGGTGCGGAGAACCGGCATACGGCAGTGCGTCTCGCACGCGAGCGGGGTTGGGTATAGTAGGCATCGCGCTGCGGCGCACTGCGGACGTAGCTCAGTTGGTAGAGCGCAACCTTGCCAAGGTTGAGGTCGCCAGTTCGAACCTGGTCGTCCGCTCCACAGAACAGAAGGCCCCGGTCCTTTCGACCGGGGCCTTCTGCGTATGCGTTCGCCCTTTGCGTTCGCCCTTACGACCAGTTGGTGCCGGTCAGCACCTCGTACGCCTCGATGTACTTGGCGCGGGTCGCCGTCACGATCTCCTGCGGCAGCGGCGGGGGTGGCTGCTCGCTCGCGCGGTCCCAGCCGGAGGCCGGCGAGGTCAGCCAGTCGCGTACGAACTGCTTGTCGTAGCTGGGCTGCGCGCGGCCGGGCTCCCAGCCGGCGGCGGGCCAGAAGCGCGAGGAGTCCGGGGTCAGCACCTCGTCGGCGATGATCAGCCGCTCGGTGCCGTCCTCGGTGGTCTCGAAGCCGAACTCGAACTTGGTGTCGGCCAGGATGATCCCGCGCTCGTACGCGATGTCCCGGGCCCGGCGGTAGACGTCGAGCGTCGTCTGCCGCAGCTCGGCGGCCGTCTCCACACCGACCTCGCGGGCGACGTCCTCGTAGCTGACGTTCTCGTCGTGGTCGCCGACGGCCGCCTTGGTGGCCGGGGTGAAGATCGGGCCGGGCAGCTCGGAGCCGTTGACCAGGCCTTCGGGGAGCCCGATGCCGCAGACCGTACGGGTGGCGTCGTACTCGACGAGGCCGGAGCCGGTCAGATAGCCGCGGGCCACGCACTCGACCTCGACCATGCGCAGCGACCTGCAGATGAGGGTGCGGCCCGCCCAGTCGGCCGGGGCGCCCGGGGGCAGCTCGGTGGAGATGACGTGGTTGGGCACGAGGTCGGCGAGCCGGCCGAACCACCAGAGCGAGAGCCGGGTGAGGACGCGGCCCTTGTCGGGGATCTCGGTGGGCAGGACCCAGTCGTACGCGGAGATACGGTCGCTGGCGACCATGACGAGGTCGCCCGCCTCGTTCCGGTACAGGTCACGCACCTTGCCGGTGTGCAGGTGGGTGAGGCCCGGAACCTGTACGGGCTCGGGCTTTTCTACAAAACCGGACACGGTGCCTCCGCGTAGATTGATCCAGGAGCGGTTCCGATTGTCCCGTATCCGCGGGGCGGTCTTCGCGCGGGGCCCGGCCGGCCGGCCTCGCGTCTCACGGACCCGGGTCAGTCGCGCTTGCAGATCCGGTCGAGAAGGTTGGCCGTGGCCCGCTGGATCCGGGGGTCGGTGTGCCCGGGGCGGTCCAGGGCCGGGGACCAGGCGAAGGTGCCGGAGGCGAAGACGAGCGCGCCGGAGGGGGCCTGGTAGAGCGAGGTCTCCTGGTGGCGGGTGGCGCCCTCGGAGTCCTCGTACGGCGAGTGGGCGAGCAGGATCCGGTTGTCGTGCTCCGGCAGGCTCGTACGCGGAAAGTAGCGGTCGGCCTCACCGGCGACCAGGCCCGAGATCTCGTCGCCCTCGACCGCGCCCGTGGAGTCCCAGAGCCAGTGCTCGGCGTTGCGCACGACCAGCGGGCGGGGATCGGGCACCCGGCCCGCGTACTGGATGCCCAGGAGCTGCTGCTCGGGCCGGTCCACCTCGCGCCACAGGGCGGACTTCCCGGGCCCCCGGCGCTTGCGGCAGGTCAGCAGCCGGTCCGCCTCACCGGAGGCGGACGGGGCGAGGCCCACCTGCCAGTACATGGTGTTGGCGGAGAGGAAGACGAGGGAGGTGCCGGAGTCCCGGGCGCGCTCGGCGGCCCGGCGCATCGGCAGCGACCAGTACTCGTCGTGGCCGGGGAAGACCAGGCCCCGGTAGCGGCTGGGGTCGACGCGGCCCGCGTGCAGGTCGCGGGCGTCGGCGTAGGCGAGGTCGTAGCCGTACCGCTCGGCCCAGCGGATGAAGTCGTACGCGTGTCCCACGTGCAGCGGCAGGCCGGCCCCGGCGTACGGGCGGTCGAAGGAGATCGTGACGGCGGCGTCCTCCTCGCCGAGCAGCCGCCCCCGCTCGTCCCACGCGTGGTAGAGGCTGGCGCCGGTACGGCCGTCCTCCGGGTAGAGGTTGTACGCCTGCCAGGTGACGTCGGGCAGCAGAAGCAGCAGGTCGGCGGGGTGGTCGTGGCGCACGGTGAAGGGGATGTGCGAGCGGTAGCCGTCCGCGGTGGTCAGGACGGCCACATAGGCGCCGACCGACCAGTAGCCCGGGATCTGGAGCCGCCAGGACATCCACCAGTGGTGGCAGGAGACGGTCCGGTCGGCGGCGAGCGGCGGGGGCTGGACAATGCCGGAGAGCCGCGGGCTGGTGGCGATCTTGGCCGCGCCGTCGCCGCCGTAATGACCGATCCGGTAGACGTCGACGGAGAACTGCTGGGGCGGGTCCACGGTGATGTGGAAGTCGATGGCCTCACCGGGGGCCACCGCTCCGGGCGAGACGAAGCCCTTGATCTGGCGGTGCACGTCGTCGGCGGTACGGGTGCCGCCGCCGGTGGAGCGGGCGAGGTCGGCGTACCAGGGGACGACCTGGCCGGTGTCGTCGAAGTAGTTCTCACTGCCGCGCAGCCAGGGCAGCGGGCCCTGCCCGAAGGGATCGCTCACCGCGTGCGCGAGGGCACCCGACTCCCACCGGCGAATCTGCTCCGCCCCCATTGCCGCGCCCCTCCCTCGGCTCCCCCGGAGCCGGACGACTCCGGGGATCCTCCGGACAACTCCGGTGCGCCGAATGTCAGCGCCGATCCCCAGCACATCACATAACGCATGCGGCCCGTCACCCTTCGTCGTGAATTGACGGAAACGGAACCTTTCCCTCCGGGGGTGCGCCTCGCGGTGCGTGTGGCGGCTCCGGGCTGGGGTGTCGCGTTCGCGTGACGGCCCGGGGATGTGGACTCGCGGTACGCGTGAGGGCCCCGGGTGGGGTGCGGCCTCGCGGCAGGTGTGGCGGACCCGGGCAGGGTTCCGCGTTCGCGTGACGGTACCGGGGGGCGGGCGTCGCGGTACGCGTGACGGTCCCGGGGTCGGGCACGGCCTCGCGGTACGCGTGACGGTCCCGGGTCGGGTGCGGCCTCGCGGCAGGTGTGACGGGCCCGGGCAGGGTTCCGCGTTCGCGTGACGATCCCGGGTCGGGCGCGGCCTCGCGGCAGGTGTGACGGGCCCGGCGGTGCCGCGTTCGCGTACGCGCTCACACCAGGCGGACCGGCTTGTCGGAGCGCACGCCCACCTCGGCCAGCCAGGACAGCAGCGGGTCCGGATCGCCGTCCTCGACGAGGCTGAGAACCGGAGTCGCGAGGTCCGCCCGGCGCTCTCCGCCGACGAGCAGCGCGGGGCCGTCCAGCCAGTCCAGGCCGGGGGCCGCGCCCGCCGTGTCCACAGCCGCGCAGCAGACCATGGCCGCGACGTGGTCGGCGAGCAGCTCGGTGCCCGTACGCGGCGGCTGGAGCGGGAAAAGGGGCAGCGGCCCCGGTCCCCAGAGGTCGAGGGGGTCGTCGGCCCCGCCGGACTCCGGTCCGCCGTGCCCCGGCCCGCCGGACTCCGCCCCGCCCTGAGCCGACCCGCCCTGCCCCGGTCCGCCGCGCCCGGGGGTCTTGGACTCCTCACGGGCGACCGCGGCACCGATGCCCGCCGCGAGCTCCTCGCCCGGACCGCCGGGTCCGCCGGAACCGGACAGGTGCTCCATGACCCGGGCCAGGGTGGGGACGGCCGGGTCGGCGGAGGAGGCCCGGGGGACGCCCAGGGTGTCCAGGACCCGGTGCAGCCGGGCCGCTTCCGTACGCCACTTCCGGTCGACGACCTCGTCGGGATACTGCTGCCAGTCCACCGGCGCCCAGCCCGGACCGCTCTCGGCGGGGCCGCCGTGGAAGAGCCGGGCGGCGAGCAGGGACGCCGCCTCGTCGGCCACCCCGGGCTCTTCGAGCAGGTCGCACGCGGGCCGCTCGCCGAGGCGCAGGGCGAAGCCGTCGGCCAGCCGGTCCCGGCGGGAGAGCTCGGTGAGCGCGGAGACGACCCCGGCGTCCAGCCGAGAGGGCCAGCGGCCCATCCGCCAGGCGGGCAGCGCCACCCGGGTCAGCAGCCGGTCCCAGCCGGCGTAGGCGAGACCGACCTGCTCCTGGGCGGCGATGCGCAGCCCGTAGTCGACCGTCCGGGCCCGCGTGGACGCGGCGGAGGCCACACAGCGCTCCATCTCGGCGGCATGGCCCCGGCAGGCCCGCAGCAGCAGCCGGGCGACCCAGCCGGCGAAGGCGAGCGGCGCCCCGCGCACCGCGCCCCGGCCGGGGGCGGCGGCATCGGCGATCGCCGCGTCCAGACCGCGTACGAAGCGGCGGGCGGCGGCTATGTCGGGGTGCGCGGACGGGCCGGTGCCCGCCACCACGGGGGCGAGGACCGCGCGGAGCTCGGCGACCCGCATCCACCACAGGAACGGCGAGCCGATGACCAGGACGGGGGAGGTGTCCCCGGCCTCCGCCGAGGCCCCCGGGCCCCTCCGCAGCGCGCGGTGCGTCCGGTCCTCCAGCCAGCTGTCGCAGTCCGGGGTCAGCGCTATGGCCGAGGGTGCGGGCACGTCGAGCCGGTCGGCCAGGTCCCGGACCAGGCGGTAGAGGTCGGGGGCCCCTTCCTCCGGCACGGGGACGGTCGGACTCATGGCGGGCCGCGCACGGGCCACGGAGACGGCGACCAGGACGGTCACCAGCAGCACGACGACCGCGACGCCGAGGACCGTCCAGCGCACGGCGTCCCAGGCCGGACCGGCCAGATGGCCCTGGGCACCCGCCGCGAACAGCACGACGGCGACGGCCGCGGGCAGGATCGCCACGGCCAGTGCCCTGCTGCGGATCCGCAGCAGGCAGAGCGCTCGGGCCTGTGCGGCCCGCGCACCCAGCTCCTCACCCACATCGATACCGGACACGGCCGGACGTCACCCCCTCTGCCCCACGACGGTGTTGCTCACTCCCCCACTGTGGCATCCGTCACTGACATCGCAATGCCGGTGGGCCAAGTGCCGGAACGCTTGCGCCGCACCCTAGTTGGGGCTCCGGCAGCCGTCATCCGGATGGCCCAGTCGTCACCCGATGGAATGGCTTTGGGTAAAGCTGCTGACGTGTCCGCGTCCGTGGGCAAGCGGCCGGCGGGGGCGGGCGGACAGGGAGCAGCCCCTCGCGCCCTCCGCGTACGCCGGTGACGTACGGGAGCGGGCGGAGGGGCTGCTGCGGAGCCCGGGGACTTGCGGAGCCCGGGGACCCGCGGAGCCCGGAGACCCGCGAAGCCCCGGTCGCCTGCGGGACGCGTTAAGGGGGTCAGCCCTGGGAGGCCTTGAGGGCGATGTCCGTACGGTGCTGGGAGCCGTCCAGACGGATCCGGCCGAGCGCGGTGTAGGCGCGCTCCCGGGCCGCCGTGAGGTCCTTGCCGGTCGCGGTCACCGAGAGCACCCGGCCGCCCGCGCTGAGCACCGCGTCGCCCACGGCGCGGGTCCCGGCGTGCAGGACGTACGCGTCGGGGGCGTCCTGCGCCGCGACGTCCGCGAGCCCGTCGATCGGGTCGCCGGTGCGCGGGGTGTCCGGGTAGTTGTACGAGGCGATGACCACGGTGACCGCGGCGTCGTCGCGCCAGTTCAGCGGCGGGAGGACGTCGAGGGTGCCGTTGGCGGAGGCGAGCAGGACACCGGCCAGCGGGGTCTTCAGCCGGGCCAGCACCACCTGGGTCTCCGGGTCGCCGAAGCGGGCGTTGAACTCGATGACCCGTACGCCGCGCGAGGTGATCGCGAGGCCCGCGTAGAGCAGCCCGGAGAAGGGCGTACCCCGGCGGCGCAGCTCGTCGACGGTCGGCTGGAGCACGGTCTGGAGGACCTCGTCGACCAGCTTGGGGTCCGCCCACGGGAGCGGGGAGTAGGCGCCCATGCCGCCGGTGTTCGGGCCCTCGTCGCCGTCCAGGGCGCGCTTGAAGTCCTGGGCGGGCTGGAGCGGCAGCACGGTGGTGCCGTCGGTGATCGCGAAGAGGCTGACCTCGGGGCCGTCGAGGAACTCCTCGATGACCACGCGGTCGCAGGACAGCGCGTGGGCGCGGGCCGCGGCCAGGTCGTCGGTGACGACGACGCCCTTGCCGGCCGCGAGGCCGTCGTCCTTGACGACGTACGGGGCGCCGAAGGCGTCGAGGGCCTCGTCGATCTCCGCGGGGGTGGTGCAGACGTAGCTGCGGGCGGTGGGCACACCGGCGCCGGCCATGATGTCCTTGGCGAACGCCTTGGAGCCTTCCAGCTGCGCGGCTTCGCCGGAGGGGCCGAAGCAGGGGATGCCGGCCGCGCGTACGGCGTCGGCGACCCCGGCGACGAGCGGCGCCTCCGGGCCGACGACCACCAGCCCGGCGCCCAGCTCGGTCGCGAGGCGCGCGACGGCGTCACCGTCGAGCGCGTCGACCGGGTGCAGTTCGGCCACCTCTGCGATGCCGGCGTTGCCGGGGGCGCAGTACAGAGCGGTGACATCGGGGTCGAGGGACAGAGAGCGGCACAGGGCGTGTTCGCGGGCGCCGCCGCCGATGACGAGGACCTTCACGGGTGCAGCCTAGCCGCCGGGCGCGCGGAGCCCCGACGGCAGCCGGTCCGTGGACAGGCTCGGGGTGAGCCGGTGAGCCGGTGGCCGTCGGTCCGTGCACGAGGCTCGGGGTGAACCCGTGGCGGCCGCCGACAGCCGGAGGCAGGCTCGGGGTGAGCCCGTGGCCGCCAGCCGCCAGCCGGAGGCCGGCTCACGGCGATGCCGTGGCCACCGGCCCGCGGTCTCCGGCCACCGTCACCGTCCACTGGGCGAGCGGTGCGTCTCCGGCCACCGAGCAGTGGAGGCAGTGTCCGACCACCGGGCGGTGGGGCGGTATCCGACCACCGGGCGGTGAGGCGGTGTCCAGCCCACCGGGTGGTGAGGCGGTGTCCAGCCCACCGGGCGGTGGGGCGGTCTCCAGCCCACCGGGCGGTGGGGCGGTCTCCAGCCCACCGGGCGGTGGGGCGGTCTCCGGCCGCTGACCGCCCGGCCGGCGCCTCACTGCTCGTTGGCGAACTCCTCGACCACCGTGGCGCCCAGCTCGCGGACGATCAGCTCATGACCGGAGAGCGCGGAGTCGACGAGATCCGGATCGTCGGCCTCCGGGGTGTCGTCCTCGGGGGACACGGATCGCGGCGGCTCCGCCCCGTACGAACTGGGGGAGGCCTCGGGGGCGGGCGCGGCCTCCCGGCCCTGCGGCGGGGCGGAGGGCGACGGCGACTGCGGGGCCGGCGGCGCGTGCTGCCCCTGCGGCGGGGACGAGGGCTGCTGCGGGGCGGCGTGCTGGGGCCGGGGCTCGTACGCGACCGGGGCAGCCGGTGCCGCCGGGGCGGGCTGGTACTGCGGGGCGGGGCGTCCGCCGCCTCCGCCGGGCCCCGGGGGCATCCCGCCGCCACCGGAGGGGTCGACGACCGCTTCGATGCGCCACTGGGCGTTGAAGCGTTCGACGAGGGCCTGCTTCAGGACCTCCTCGCTGCCGCTGCTGGCGAAGTTGTCGCGGGCGCCCCCGTTGAGGAAACCGATCTGGAGCGTCGTTCCGTCGAACCCGGCGACCTGGGCGTTCTGGCTGAGCAGGATCCAGGTGAAGCGCCGGCGGTTCTTGACCGCTTCCAGGATGTCGGGCCACATGTTCCGCACCTGGGCTGCGCCCTGGGCCATGCTCTGCCCGCCCTCGGGCGCGGCCGGCACTGCGGGGGCCGCCGGGACCGGGACGGCCGACGGGGCTGCGGGCGGCGGGGCGGCGGGGGCCGGGCCGCTGCCGGGGGCGGACGCGGTGGGCCAGCCGCCGGGGCGACGGGCCTGCTCCCCGCCGGCGGCGGGCCAGGAACCGGGCCGCTGGGCGGGCTCGGGGGCCTGGGCGGGGGCGGGGGCCTGTGGGGCGGGCTCGGCGGCAGGCGGCGCGTAGGCGGCGGGCGGCGCGTAGGCGGCGGGCGGCGCGTAGGCGGCGGGGGCGGCGTGCGGTGCGGCAGCAGGCGTCCCGGGGGCGGGCGTCCCGGGGGCGGGCATCCCGGGGGCGGGGGCCTCGCCCCGTACGGCGGCACGGGCCGCGTCCGGACCGGCGGGGGCCACGGGGGCTGCCTGGGGAGCGTGGGCCTCGGGGCCCGGTACGTAACCCATCGGCGCCGCGGCGGCGGGCGGGACGGCGAACGAGGCGGCAGCGGCAGCCGGGGCCCCTCGCTCCAGCCGGTCGAGCCGGGCCTGCATCGACCGCTCGTCGTCGTAGGCGGCGGGCAGCAGAACCCGGGCGCAGATCAGCTCCACCTGGAGGCGCGGCGAGGTGGCCCCGCGCATCTCCGTGAGCCCGTCGTTGACCAGGTCGGCGGCGCGGCTCAGCTCGGCGGCGCCGAAGACGGAGGCCTGGGCCTGCATCCGCTCGACCACATCTGCGGGCGCGTCGATGAGGCCCTTGTCCCCGGCATCCGGCACGGCGGCGAGGATCACCAGGTCGCGGAGGCGCTCCAGCAGGTCCGCGACGAAGCGGCGGGGGTCGTTGCCGCCCTCGATGACCCGGTCCACGACCTCGAAGGCGGCGGCCCCGTCACCGGCGGCGAAGGCGTCGATGATCGAGTCGAGCAGCGAGCCGTCGGTGTACCCGAGGAGCGAGGTGGCCATGGCGTATGTCACACCGTCGTCGCCCGCACCGGCCAGCAGCTGGTCCATGACGGACATCGAGTCACGCACCGACCCGGCCCCGGCCCGCACGACGAGCGGGAGGACGCCGTCCTCGACGGGGCTGTTCTCCCTGCCGCAGACGTCGGCGAGGTAGCTGCGCAGGGTCCCCGGGGGCACCAGCCGGAACGGGTAGTGGTGCGTACGCGACCGGATCGTCCCGATGACCTTCTCGGGCTCCGTGGTCGCGAAGATGAACTTGAGGTGCTCCGGCGGCTCCTCGACCACCTTCAGCAGGGCGTTGAAGCCCGCCGGGGTGACCATGTGCGCCTCGTCGATGATGTAGATCTTGTAGCGACTGGAGGCGGGCCCGAAGAACGCCTTCTCGCGCAGATCACGGGCGTCGTCCACACCACCGTGCGAGGCGGCGTCGATCTCGATCACATCGATGGAACCCGGCCCGTTGCGCGCGAGGTCCTGGCACGACTGGCACTCCCCGCACGGCGTGGGCGTGGGCCCCTGCTCGCAGTTCAGGCAGCGGGCGAGGATGCGCGCACTGGTCGTCTTTCCACAGCCGCGCGGCCCGCTGAACAGGTACGCGTGATTGACCCGGTTGTTCCGCAGGGCCTGCTGGAGCGGGTCAGTGACATGCTCCTGACCGATGACCTCGGCGAACGACTCGGGGCGGTAGCGGCGGTACAGCGCAAGGGACGACACACCTACGAGGTTATCGGGACCGACCGACAACCGGCCCCACGCCGCCCGAGCCCCCACCCCTCAAGGCCTCCGACCAGCACGCGCCGCCGTCCACCCAACCGGTCCCGTACGCGCAACCGGCCCCGAAACGCAAAGGGCCCCCCACGCACCCGCCAGAGCCGACCTACCCTTGCTGCCTTCCGGCCCTGGGGGAGTTCAGTCAGATAGCGCCACGTGAGGGGCTGACGCCCACCTTAGCGGATCCCCACCCCCTCCGGTCCACCCACCCACCCCCGCCGGACGCCCCGCAGCAGCTCTCCGGACGATCTCCGGGGAACATGTTCGCGAGCACCCTCCAACGTCTTGTATTGTTTGCGGCGGAGGATTCGCCTAGTGGCCTAGGGCGCACGCTTGGAAAGCGTGTTGGGGGCAACCCCTCACGAGTTCGAATCTCGTATCCTCCGCCATTGCTCTCACCGGGCAATACGTCGAAGGGCCCCGCAGCTTGCTGCGGGGCCCTTCGACGTTGGTGGTCTCAGTTTTGGTCTCAGTTGCTCCGAGGTGACGCATCGGCTCGGTTGCTGGTCCGCTCTCTCCGCCGTGCGCCCCCTCAAGGCCGACGAGCCAGAGCGCGCTTTCGTTGATCATGGGTACGGGTGGATGTCGATCCCACAAGTCCCACGAGCCCGATGCTCCGCAGATGGAACAGATCACTCCGTTGAGAGCGAGCACCCCTGTGGATAACTCCCATGGCCGAAATCCTCCCTAGTAGTGTCAAGACGTGGCCACTCCCCTGTTCTTCGACACCACCCTCCACTCCCTCCCCTCGGTTCCCGAGGAGACCGTGGAGCACGGCGAGGTGTTCACGCGGCGCTGGGTCGTCGATCTGATCCTCGACCTCGTGGGCTACACCTCGGACAAGCCCCTCTGCGATCTGAAGCTCGTGGAGCCCGCCTGCGGTTCAGGAGCGTTTCTGGGAGCCGTGGCTTCGCGGATCAGTGCATCCTGCCGGGAGCAGAGCCGCCCCATCGGTGACGCACGCGGGGCTGTGCGTGCGCTCGACCTGCTGGAGCGCAATGTCCGCAGGAGCCGGGATGTAGTCGAGAAGCACTTGGTCGGCGATGGCTGGGACCCAGCAGAAGCCCAGCAGGTGGCGGAGTCCTGGGTCGAGCAGGGGGACTACCTACTTCAGCCCGAGGCGACCCAGCACGCGGACTACGTGATCGGCAACCCGCCCTACATCCGCCTGGAGGACGTCCCCGCCGACCGGATGGCGGTCTACCGCCACGCATGCCCGACCATGGGCGGCCGTGCCGACATCTACGTCGGCTTCTTCGAAGTCGCGCTCCGCAGCCTCGGGCCAGGAGGACAGCTGGGCTTCATCTGCGCGGACCGCTGGATGCGCAATCAGTACGGCCGGCGGCTCCGCCAACTGGTGACCAAGAACTTCAGCATGGACCTGGCTCTGGTCATGCACGACGTGGATGCCTTCGACGACCAGGTTTCCGCGTACCCCGCCATCACTCTGATCAGCAAGCGGCCTCAGGGCGCCGCTGTGGCAGCGGACACCACGCGGGCGTTCGGAGCCCCCCAGGCAACGGAGTTCACGCGCTGGTACGGAAGCGATCAAGCTGAAGCGATTGCGACCAACGCCTTTCAGGCCGCTCGCATGCCGCACTGGTTCCCGGACGAGGACTCGTGGCCGAGCGCCTCCCCAGCCCGGCTGGCCGTCCTCGAAGAGCTGACGGAGCGCTTCCAACTGCTTGAGAACGACGGCACTGGTACCCGAGTCGGCATCGGCATCGCCACTGGCGCCGACAAGATCTTCCTCACCAATGACGGCAAGTTGATCGAGGACGACCGACTGCTACCGATGGCTATGGTCCGCGACACCACAAGCGGGACCCTGGACTGGAACGGCACCTACCTGGTCAATCCCTGGTCGGCCAGCGGCGACCTGGTCGACCTGACTGCGTATCCCCGGCTGGCCCGGTATCTCGACAAAAACGGCGCAGCGCTGCGCAAGCGCTACGTGGCGGTGAAGCAGCCCCACCGCTGGTACAAGACCATCGACAAGGTCGATCACGCGCTGACCCGGCGGCCCAAGCTGCTGTTCCCAGACATGAAGCTGACGATCCATCCGGTACTCGACGAGGGCGGACTGTACCCTCACCACAACCTGTACTTCATCGTCTCGGACGTCTGGGACATGCGCGTGCTGGGTGGCCTGCTCCTCTCCAAGGTCGCGGAAGCATTCGTGGAGGCGTACGCGGTCAAGATGCGAGGGGGGACCCTCCGCTTCCAGGCTCAGTACCTCCGCAAGATCCGGGTTCCTGACCCGGCAGCGATCAACGAGCGTGACCGGGACGCCCTGGCGGCAGCCTTCGACAAGCGAGACGTGAGGGCCGCCACGGAGGCCGCCCTGCGCGTCTACGGACTTGCCGAACTGCCTGACTAGGAGGACGGATCTTGACGGTCACCCGCCAGGATTTCGAGGACGCGATAGCGACCTACTGGGGTGCCAAGAAGCTCCAGCGCGAACAGTCCGCGATCAAGGCTGCGGTCGGTGCCGGCACAGCCGGATCGGTGCGGGGCGGTAAGCACTTCGATGCGATCGCGATCCTCTTGGCGAAGTTCTTCCTCGATGCCGGCTATCCGCCCGACAGCATCCGGGTCACCAAGAAGCAAGGTCTCGAACTCCCCGGTTACTACCGCCCCCAGAAGCAGTGGGACCTAGTGGTCGCCCACGAGGGCGTCCTTGTCGCGGCCTTCGAACTCAAGGCGCTGGGTGCACCCTCCTTCGGCAACAACTACAACAACAGGGTCGAGGAGGCGCTCGGCAGCGCGGTGGATCTGCGACGTGCTGCCCTGGCGGACCTGTATCCGAAAGAGAGGCCCTGGCTCGGCTATTTCTTCATCATGGAGGACCACAAGAAGTCCCGGAACCCGGTCAGGATCGCGAAGGGCGCTCTGCCTAGCGACTCGCACTGGCACGGAACTTCCTACCAGGACCGCTGCGGGATCTTCTGTGAGCGCCTCGTGGCGGAGCAGTTGTACGACGCCGCGTGCTACGTCACGTCGTCGGCAGCGGAGCCCAAGCCCATCGAGCTGGTGGAGAGCCTTGACTGGCGGCACTTCTCAGCAGCCATAACTGCCCGCCTCACGTATCTGAAGGAGCTCGGGCTTCCCGGCTAGGAATGACGAACGGGGCCTCGACCAACTTGGTCGAGGCCCCGTATTCGGTTCCCTTCGAAGGGGCGGGGACCCCTACCTCTGCCCGTCGCCGTACGTGCCGGGGTTCCGCGCGCGGTCCGCAGCCTGTGCGCACGCCTTCATGTAGGCCGACGAGACGGCGTCCTTGTCCGTGCCACGCACGTGGGCCTCGATCTCCTGGCCTGGCCGACGCGAAGTGTGCCAACGCACCGGCAGGTCCGTGTACAGGTCGGGCTCGAATTCCCATGCCCACGTTGACCATTCGGCAGGATTTCCGACGTTGAGCCGTTCACCTCCCGCCAGGAACACGGCATGGGCGTGGTGCACCATCCGGCGGTCGGGGATCTCGTGGCGGATGAACTGAATGCCGTCACCCGCCTCGTCCTCCCACTGTTCCCGCTCCAGCTCCTCAACCTGAGCCGCTTGACCGGGCCGGTCCTCGCCCCACTGGGTAACCACACGCTGGGCGTGCTCTCGGGAGGCAAAGGCCAGGCGTCGCCCACCGAGGTCGGAAAGGTAGACCGCTGAGTCAACCAAGGCAGCACCGGGGCTCAGGACGGTCCCGGAGTCGGCCTCCACCGACACGTCCGCAGGCGCGGCCCAGAGCAGGGCACCGATCTTGGCGGCCGTCTGCTGCAGGACGGGGCCGGTCATGTGCTGGTAGCGGCGACGCATCCGAGCGGACTTGCCGGGCTCCCAGCCCATGATGGCGTCGACGACAGCGTCGGAGACGCCGAGGATGAGCAGGACGGTCGCCGCGGTGTGGCGGGCGTCATGGAGACGGCCGTCACGGACCCCCGCAGCCTTCAGCAGGTCCTTCCAGCGGTGGAAGTCGGTGTTCGGGTTCAAGGGTTCACCGACCGGCGAGGTGAAGACGTACCCCTTGTCCGTCCAGAGGTCCCGAGCTAGAGCACGCTCCCGGCCCTGCTCCTCCTTGTGCCGGCGGAGCAGGGCCATCAGCTCGTCCGGGGCACCGATGGGTCGCTGCCCAGCCCGTGACTTCACGTTCTTGGTCTCGCGCCGGACGTTGATCTTCTGCGGGCAGAAGCCGGGCTTGCGCCCGCAGCGGTCGCCACATCCGTGTTGGTACCGGGGCCGCAAACGACCTCGCCGAACACGGATCACGCCAAGCTCGAAGTCCACGTCAGTCCACTGCATGCCGAGGACCTCGCCCTGGCGAAGGCCGAGCGCCAAGGCGATGACCCAGCGGGCTGCGTTGCGGTGCTTCCCCGCTTCTGCCAGGAGGCGCTGGACCTCCTCGACCGAGTACGGCTCGACTTCGTCCTCTTCGAGGCGTGGGGCCTTCGCAATCGTGGCCGGGTTGCGGGTGAGGTGGCCACGGCGCACGGCCTCGTTAAGAGCGGTGCGAATGGTGCGGTGGGTCTGGTGCGCGGTGCCGGCAGCGCTGCCAGCCTCCTGCATCTTCTTGTAGAAGCGCTCCAGGTGTTCCGGCTCCAGCTTCTCCAGGCGGTGGGCACCGAGGCCGGGGATGAGGTGGTGGTTCACCGCGACGCGATAGCCGTCGATGGTGTTCTCGGAAACGTTCGGCGCCGCTATGTTCTCGACCCAGTGGGTCAGCCATGTCTCCAGCGTCCAGTTCTGGCCGGCCTTACGGACTGCGCCCTTGTCGCGCTGCCGCTCCAGCTCCCGTACGACTTTGGTGACCTCGGCACGCGTCTTGCGGCTGACGTGGCGGCGATCGGGCTTTCCGTCGTCCTTGACGCCGACGGTGACGCGTCCGTGCCAGCGCCCGTCCTTGCCGAGATAGATGCTGGAAGCGCCGTTGGGCTGGCGGCTTTTCGCCGTCGCGCCCCGCGTCATGCTGCGGTCCCAAAGTCGCTGGCCGTGAGCCGTCGGGCCAGAAACTCGTTCACCGCCTCCGCTGGGATGCGGCGCAGGCTGCCGATCTTGACCGAGGCGATCTCGCCGGAGGTGACGTACTCGTAAAGCTTCGTGCGGCCGATACCGATCCGTCGCGCGGCCTCGGCAACGGTGAGGGCTACGAGCGTCGTGTCCCCTCCGGCTGGACGACGTTCGGATATCAGGCTCCGCAGGGCGTCTTCGGGAACATTCAGCAGGTCGGCTATCTGGGCAAGCGGCAGTTCGGTTCGGGGCAAGGGAGGGTCCTCTCCTGGCGGGCCATGGGACGGCGAATCCCGATAGGGCCCGGCAAGTCGTTCAGGGATGGGCGTGAAGAGAAGGAGCGGGAGACGGCAAGACCCGCGCTGTTCGTAGCAGCGAGGGGCCGAGTCAGCTCTGTTCGGTCGGCGCGTCCATGCGCTCACCGAGGAAGCTGCGGAGCTGTGTCGGGGCGCCGCGGTGGTGATGGAACTCGCCGTTGGAGGCGACGGCCAGCTCGTGGGTCAGCAGAGCCTTGACCATGTCTTCCTGGTTGGGGTTGGCGTCCGTGTACGCCGCGAGTTCGTCCTGGATCCGGCGCATGTCCTTGCCCAGGGCCCGCCATTCCTTCCATCTCGCGACGTACTCGCCGACGAGACGACGGACCAGCGGATTGGCGAGCTGCCCCGGCGGGCTGGTCAGCTCGTCGAAGGTCAGGTCGAAGACCTTGCAGAAGCCGAGCGCCTCATCGAGGTTGACCCGCCGCCGTGGCTTGCCGCTCTCGATGCGCCAGATGGCGGACTGGTTGACCGGGTGGCCGGCGTCGGCCATTCGCTCGGCGAGCGTGACCGTGCTCCATCCACGGGCCTCGCGTTCGAGCTTGATGCGCTCCGCGACGTGATCTTCGGCCAGCGGGCGGTCAGGCCCCGCGCGGGAGGCGCCTTCGTCACTGCTCACTTCTGCACCTCCTTGCCGGGGCCCGACGGACAGCCGGGGTGATGGTGAAAACTAAACACCATTCCGGAGCGGAATGCAACCGTTGCGCTTCCAAAAACGTCAGGTACTGTGGTTGTCCGCCCTCGAACGTGCGTGAACGCAAAAAGCCCCCGACGCTACGAACGTCGGGGGCCAAGCACGAACTCTCGTAACCGCCCATCCCTGAACGATTGACCCGCGTGGCCTGGGATTCGCCGTCCCGTACGGCCCGCAAGTTGAGGAGCTCAATGTCCAGTATGGACGAACCCCGGCCGAACGCGCCACACCTCGCGGACGCCGGCCGCCAGCCCATGGCGGGTGACCTCACCGTGGTTCCGCCGCACGACGTCGATGCCGAGGCTGCCGTGCTGGGCGCTTGCATGCACGACGCGGCGGTGATCGACGAAGTACGCCAACTGCTCGACGCGGCCGACTTCTACCGCCCCGCGCACGAGACGGTCTGGCGGGCCATCCTCGCTCTGTACGGCGAGGACAAGCCGACCGACCCCATCGCCTTGTCGCACCAACTACGCGCGCAAGACGACCTGGAGCGGGTCGGAGGAGTGGTGCACGTCCACCAGCTCGCCGACGTCGTGCCCTCGGTCAGCAGCGCCGCCTACTATGCGGGTATCGTGCGCCGGATGGCCGATCTGCGCCGCTTGCGTACCTCCGGCATGCGGACCGCCCAGCGCACGATGGAACCGGGTGCGGACCCGGACGCCATCCGCAGCGAGGTCGAAGCAGAGGTCCGGATCGAGCGCGAGCGTGCACTCGCCTCCGGCCAAGGTCGGCTCTCCCGCTTCATCACCGACGGATGGCGCTTCGTCACCGAGACAGGCGCCGACGCCGAGCCGCTATGGGGCACGCGGGAGCAGACGGCCTGGTCCTCGGGCGAGAGCCTGATGATCGTCGGAGCGCCTGGTGTCGGGAAGACCACCCTGGCCCACCAGGTGATCCTTGCCCGCTTGGGCCTGGCGGACAGCGTCCTGGACATGCCGGTCGCACCGAGTCGGCGAGTGCTGTATCTGGCACTGGACCGGTACAAGCAGATCGCCCGGGCCATGGCCCGCAGCGTCGTTCCCGAGCACGAACACCGCTTGCGCGACGGTCTCGCTGTCTGGCAGGGCCCTCTGCCCGCCACCCTGGACAAGGAGCCCGATCTCCTGGCGGACCTCGCTGCCGCTCACCAGGCCGACACGATCGTGATCGACAGCCTCAAGGACGCGGTGAGCACGCTGGTCGACGACGCCCTTGGCGTCGCCTACAACAACGCCCGCCAGCGAGCCATGCGCAACGGCGTCGAGATCATGGAACTCCACCACCAGCGCAAGGCCACCGAGGGGGCCCCACGCGCCCAGAAGCCCACCCTGGACCGCGTCTACGGATCCACCTGGATCACCTCCGGCGCGGGCAGCGTCCTCTTCGTCTCCGGGGAGGCCGGCGACCTCGCCGTCACCCTGCACCACCTCAAAACCCCCACCGGCGAGATCGGCCCCCTCCAGGTCATCCACGACCACGAACGAGGCACCTCGACGCTCGACCCTGCCCTCGACCCGGTTTCCATCCTGCGACAACGACCCGACGGCCTGACCGTGCGCGAACTCGCCATGATCCAAAGCGGCCATAACAACCCCGAGCGCTCAGCCACCGAGAAAGCCAGGCGCACCCTGGACCGCCTCGTCAGGGCAGGGCTCGCGGACAAGGCCGAAGGAGCCGCAGGGGGCACTGGAGGCGGCCAGCAGACCCGCTACCACGCCTCGGTCCGCCATATCGGCGCCGTCTCCTGACCTCACCGCCGGACACCGGGACCGTACACGAGGGCGTACACGCCCCCCTCCCCCGCCCACCGGCCCACGCCATCCCCGCAGGCGTACACGCCAGGCACAAAACCCCAGGTCAGACGATCACGCGATCGTTCACGCCGTACACGCACCCCAGCGTTCACGCGTGAGCCCCTCTCTAGAAGGGGGCTCACGTGTACGCCCCCTCCGTGAACGCCGTGATCGCCTCCGCAGAACCACCTCGGAGAAACCCCGCATGACCACACCCGCCGCACCCCACGACACCTCCCAGCAGTCTCACGAGACGCCCCGCACCAAGCGCGCACGGGAAACGAGGCGAGAAGCAACGCCTCAGCATGCCGCCGAGCGATATGCCCTCGTCGCGGCCGGAACAGTCATCGTCGCCCTCACGGCCGGCGGCTTCTGGCTCTCCTACGCACACCTCGCCCAAGTAGCCGGGCAGCATGGGCTGGGAAGTTCCCCGGTCCGGCAATGGGCCTGGCCCGCGACCCTGGACGCGTTCATCGTCGCGGGCGAACTGCTGATGCTCCGCGCCGGCCTACGCCGGGTGACCGACTGGTGGGCGGTCGCTCTGACCGCCATCGGATCGGCCGGTTCCATTGCGCTCAACGTGGCCGGGGTGAGCGGCACGGGCAACGAGAGTGTCGCACCCCTGCTCGACTACGTGGTCGCGGCGGTTCCCCCGACCGCAGCCCTGCTGGCTTTCGGAGTGCTGATGCGGCAGATCCACCAACTGGTCGACCGGGCTTCCGACCGGCCCGCCACCGGTTCCGTCGAGAAGCCGGAACCGCCTGCCCTGCCGCCCGCACACCCCGGACAACCGCCAGCCACCGCGTCCGTCCACCGGACCACGCTGCCCGGGATCTCAAAGAGCCTTCCGCGAGGCGGCCGTCCGGTCAGCGCAACGGTCGAAGAACTGGTCGAGATCGGGCGGATCGCCGCAGCCGAGAAGCACAAGCTCACACGGGGCATCGTCCAACAGGCCATACGGGACAAGGGCCACACGGTCGGCGGCCAGAGGCTGACCGAAGTCATGGAAATCCTCCGGTCGGAACCCGGCGCCGGTCGGAACGTCGGCTGATCGCCCGCCAACCGGTGGCCGGAACTCCTCCGGCCACCGGTCAGGGCGGTGCCCGCCTCTCCGCTTGATCACTTATTCCCACCTACGGCCGTAGCCGTGACCCTCGCACGCCATCTTCCCGCCCGCACTTCTCCGGAGCACTATCCGTGACCCATAACCCGCACCATCCCGGCGCCGGCATCGGATCGCCGCTGACACTGACGAAATCACCTACGCTGACAGAACGTCTACGGCGGGCGTTCGGACGGACGGCTCCTGGCGGAGCCAGTAGTACCCCGAGTCCGACTCATGGCCGGTCTTCGGGGGTCTCCGCCCCGGGGGTGGCGGAGAAGGCCCAGCGCCAGGGGGCGCCGGACCAGGTCCCCGTGGCCGAGGAAGACCCCGACTCGGACAACCTTCACGCCGCCCAGCAAGCGATCCTCCGCCCGACGCCTACTGACGTTCCCCTCGTCGGCGAACCCTCTGTGCAGAGCGTCCAGCCCACGATCCGCCGGTTCACCGGCGACAAGCGCACCAAGCGCGTCGGGCCCTTGCGCTTCACCGACGACGAGCGCACCAGCTTGCAGGAGGCCGCAGCCGAGCACGGCTACAAGGGCGAATCCGGCTTCGCCGCCGACATCGTCCTCGCCTTCATCGACGGCCGCTTCAGCGCGAACCTCCCCCTGTCCGAGGACCGCCGCCGCACCCACATGTTCCGTGCCCAGGTCCTGCGCGCCCTCAACCGCATCGGAGTCAACGTCAATCAGATCGCCCGCGCCCTCAACAGCGACCTCACCCCGCCCGACATTCGCCAGCGCCTTGACGAACTCCGCCGCCTGCTCACCTTGATCGCCGAGGCCCTGCGTCAGCCCACCGACTCGAGGGAGGAATGGTCCGCGTGATCGCCGCCATCAAACCGGCCGGGTCCAACACCCGCGGTCTGCTCGCCTACCTCTACGGTCCCGGCCGGCACGACGAACACCTCGACCCGCACCTCGTCGCTGCCTTCGCCATGCTCGGCATGCCCGACCCTGGCCGCGACGAACACGCCACCCTGACCGGACTCGGCCACCACCTCGACGAGCCCGCGCGCCTGCGGAATAGCGAGTTTGGCAAGCCTGTCACCGACCATGTCTGGCACTGCCCCGTCCGCGCAGCACCCGAAGACCGCTACCTCTCCGACACCGAGTGGGGCGAGATCGCCCAGCGCATCGTCCAGGCAGCAGGCATCGCCCCTGACGGCGACGACCTGGCCTGCCGCTGGATCGCCGTCCGCCACGCCGACGACCACATCCACATCCTCGCCACCACCGTCCGCGAGGACGGCCGCCGACCCAAACTCCACGACAGCGGCATCCGCATCGGCGACGAATGCCGTCAGATCGAGAAAGACTACGGGCTACGCCGCCTGAGGAAGGGCGACCGCACCGCCACCCGGCGGCCCACCCAAGCCGAGATGCACAAAGCCGAGCGCCTCGGCTGGGAGCAGACCAGCCGCGAGTGGCTCCAGGACCGCATCCACGCCGCCATCCCGCAGGCCACCAGCGCCGAACAACTCCTCGCCTACCTCGAAGCCGGAGACATCCTGGTCAAGCCCCGCCGCGGCCCCTCAGGAGACCTCCTCGGCTACGCCGTAGGCCGCCCCGGCGACCTGAACAAGGACGGCGAGCAGATCTACCACCCCGGCGGGAAGATCGCCCCCGACCTGTCCCTGCCCAAGCTGAAGGCTCGCCTGGAGACCAGCGTCCCCGAGGAACACCCCACCGCCCGGCGCAACCGCCCCGCCACTGCCTGGCATCAGGCCACCGAAGCCCTCGACACCCTCCACACAGAGATCACCGGCACCGACACTGGTGACCAAGACGGATACGGAGACGCGCGAGCCCAGGCTCACATCGCAGCCCTTGGCGAATTGATGGAAGCCACCGCGCAGAAGGCCCCAGCAGATCTGCGCGGCGAACTTCAGGCCGCGTCCAAGGCGTTCGCCCGAGCCCAGCGCTCCCAGATCCGAGCCGAAGACCGCTCTGCCCACGCCCTGCGTTCTGCGGCTCGCGACATCGTCAGCACCGCCACCGGCCCCGAAGGCAGCGCCCTCGCAGCTCTCGTCGCAGCTCTCGTCTGGGCGACCATCGTCGCCGGACGCTGGCACGAGGCGATGCAGCACGCCCACCAGGCCGACGCCGCCCGCCAGGCTGTCCAGCACCTCCAGGCCGCCGCCGACCACGCCCTTGTCCCCACACTCGCAGAACTGGAACGCCGCCAGCCGAAACAAGAGGCCCGTCGCACTCTGACCGACGACGTCCGCACAGCCGTCCCCGACCATGCCGAGCGGATCCTCACCGACGCCAGCTGGCCCGCCCTCGCCACGGTCCTCGCCGAGGCCGAGGCCGTCGGCCACCAACCCCACCAGCTTCTCAAGGAGGCCGCCGCACAGCGCGAGCTGACCAGCGCCCGCCATCCGGCCCGTGTCCTGATCACCCGTATCCAGCACACCGGCCGCAACCCCGTTCCCAACCGCCGTGCCGAAGCCGCCCGACGGCGCTCGACCACAGGAGCATGGCCTGCGGGAAGCGCGACTCCTGCGCTGCAGCAGGCCGGCCCTGCCGCCGCCCCAGGACGGACCAACCGCCCGCGGCGGTAGTTGGCCGAGCAGGCTCCGGGCTGATCACGGAGTCCAATCAGTCGCGTACGACCATTTCGCTCTCGTCGACCGTCAGCTCTGCTCAGGGCGGCATCAAGGCCGATCGGGAGCGAACTCTGCCTGAACTTTCCGCTGCCCAACGCTACGGTTTCGGCCATGCGGGAGGTGGAGTATGAGAGCTACGGCTGTCCGCTGGAGGACTACCAGCTCACCCGAGCCGATCACCGACAGCAGAAGCAGTCGGAAGCGGAAGATTTCAAGTCCAGTGAGACGGTCGTGACGCTATGAGGTTTGTGGTGCGGGTTCCCTGCGCTTGGCCGGGTCGTTGATCCATGCCTGCTGGGGTATCCGGGGTGGTCGGGGGCGGCGGCCGAAGCGTTCGGGGTGGCGGGCGTATGCGTCGGCGAGGGTGACGGCCCGCTGGTCGCGAACCTCCTCGGCGGTGCCGAAGTGCACGCTGGCGGGTGTGTGCCAGCCGATGCCCGAGTGCCGGTGCTCGTGGTTGTAGTACGCGATGAACGCGTCGAACCACTCGCGGGCATGGGCCAGCGAGTCGAAGCGTTCGGGGTAGTCGGACATGTACTTCGTGGTCTTGAAGTGGGCCTCGCTGTAGGGGTTGTCGTTGGAGGTCTTCGGCCGCGAGTGTGACCGGGTGACGCCGAGGTCGATCAGCAGCTGCGAGACCTTCTTGGAGGTCATCGAGGTGCCGCGGTCGGCATGCACGGTCTCGGGCACGATGCCGTTGCGGCGGATGGTCTCCCGGATCAACTCCTCGGCGCGTGCGGCTGATTCGGCGGCCTCAACGGTGTGGCCGACGATGTAGCGGCTGAAGATGTCGATGATGACGTAGGCGTGGTACCAGACGCCCTTGACCGGTCCGGCCGCCTTGGTGATGTCCCAGGTGAATACCTGCGAGGGCCTGGTGGCGACCAGTTCGGGCACCGACTTCGCCGGGTGGGTGGCCTGGCGGCGTCGCTCGCCCGTCTGTCCCTTCTCGCGCAGGATCCGGTACATCGTGGAGACGGAGCAGTGGTAGCGCCCGGCATCCAGCTCGCGGGCCCAGATCTGCGCGGGAGGAAGTTCGGCGTGCTCGGCGCTGTTCATCAGCTCCAGTACCGCCGCCCGTTCCTCGGGGGTGAGAGCCGAGGGCTGGACCTGTGGTTTCCTGGGCTTTCGCTCTGGTGGGGGCCGCAGCCGGCGGTAGTGGGTGGCCCGGGAGCGGCCGGTCAGCCGGCAGGCGGCCGTGATACCGAGCTCGCCCTCGACGCCGGTGAACGCGTCGTCGGCCACCGGGTCGGCGGCAGCGATCAGTCCGCGCCCTCGGAGATCATTTCCAAGAGCGCGGAAGCTTTTCCCATAACTTCCAGCGCGGCCTTGTTCCGGGCCAGTTCCTTCTCCAGTCGCTCCACCTGGCGGCGCAGCTTCTCGTTCTCCGCTTCGGCTGCCGGCTTCTTCGGCCTCGCCGGGCTGGTGCGCTTGTCGACCAGCTTCTCCAGGGCCCCGGCATCCCGCGCGGCCCGCCATTCCTTGACGTGCGAGTGGTACAGCCGCTCGCGGCGCAGGACCGCGCCCTTCTCGTTCCTGGGCGCGGCGTCGTACTCGGCCACGATCCGCAGCTTGTACTCGGGACTGAAGGTGCGGCGCTTCGGCCGGGCAGCCGGGTCGGGTCCGGCGGGGTTGGTGCTGGTCATGAGGGGGTGGTTCTCCTGTCGTGCCCTCTCAGGCTAACCCGACGAAGCGGGACGTCTCACCCAAGACTGACAGAGAGGGGAAGACATCAGACGTTGTGTGGAGAAGCAGGCCGCTGAGGAGAAGGCCGAAGAGCAGGCAGACCCTGTGCTCGCAGCAGATCGCCGTGCTGTCGTAGAAAAGGTACTGGCCATGCTGCATAGCTGCCCGACGCCTGAGCGCGACATCATGCGGTGGCGCGTACGGCTCTATTGCGGCCACATCGTCGAGACTCGGCGGCATCGTGAGAATGGCAAGCCCACGCTGCACGGCTCGTCGTCAATGCAGTGCCCGGAGTGCGGGAAGGACCCATCAGCGATCGTGGCCTTCGAGCCCATCGGGCTGGCCGGCCAACCGCCCTCTCCTCCGAAGCCAGCGGCTTGTCCGCCGCCAAAGAGGCCGACCCGTGCGGAGCTTGAGCAACATGTAGCCGCACTGAAGAGGGAGAACGAGCGTCTCCGCTCACAGGTGAGCGAGGGGTAGCTTCCCGCATCGGCACGTCCGTCACGTCTGTCCGCCTCGGGTAGCCAGCGCAGCCGGAGCATCGGCCAGCACTACCCAGGCCGCCTTGGTCCCGCAGTTCGTGACCTGGAACCCCCATTGTCCCTGGGTCAGCTCGTTCACGATGTGCAGGCCCCGTCCGCGCTCAGTGAGCAGCCCGCTCACTGCCTCCGACGCGGTGGCTTCCGGCGAGGGCACGGCAGCCAGGTAGAGGTCCGTAGGAAGAAGAGGATTCCCGTCGTGGATCTCGCAGATGTATCTTCCCGCAGCAGATCGAAGGTGTACCTCGTACGGGCCGCGCGCGTGCTCGTGCGCGTTCGCCACGAGCTCCGAGACGGCCAGGACTCCGTCGCTGATGACGTCTCCTGACAGGCCCAGATCCTTGAGGACACGTCGCAGAACCACGCGGGCTTCTCCGGTCGGGTTGATGGTGTGGTCGGTCCAGTGGTAGACGAGGCCGAAAGCGGCGGACGGCGCGCTGATCATCGGGTGGCGGACCTCCTGTGGGTGACGTCGGTGGCCGTCTCCCGGAGCTGCGACGTGGTCGCGGACGCGCGTCAGGTACACCGCTGAGAGGCGTACGGCCGCAGGAAGCACCCCGGCCTCGGGCGCGCGGCCCCGGGAGGATCGTGGCTCAGGCACCAGCCACGAGGCCGGTCGCAAGTCACGCACTCAACGATGGCCGCCGGTGCTCATGGTGCTCATGGGCGTTTATGAGCGCGAGGGGCCAGCGAGCGACAAGGCACTCCAGCGAGACCGCCGACCCGCCGTCGGCCTTCGCTCCCGCCCGTCTGGATCATTGGGAGTATGGGCGGGTGAGTGCTGACGTGTTGGGACGTTGGGCGCCGGAGCGCCCCGAGGATGTGGCCACGGTCTTCGCCAAGGCGGACTTCCCGTGGTGGATCGCCGGTGGCTACGCGATCGAACTCGCGGTCGGCCGCGAGCTGCGCGCACACGGCGATCTCGACGTCCTCGTTTTCCGACGTGACCAGGCCCTCGTACATGAACTGCTGGCCGACTGGGACCTGCACGTGGCGGATCCGCCCGGCCAGGGGGAGTTGCGACCGTGGCGTCCTGGAGAGGTCCTTCGACCGCCGCTCCACGACATCTGGTGCCGCCGCACGTCCAAGGCGCCCTGGTCGGTGCAGCTCATGCTGGACGAGGTCGAGGGCACCCAGTGGGTCTCGCGGCGCACCCCGGTAATCCGGCTCCCGATCGACCAGCTCGGGCAAACGAGCGAGGCAGGCATCCCGTATCTCGCGCCCGAGGTGCAGCTCTTCTACAAGGCAAAGGCGACCCGGGACAAGGACGAGACCGACTTCGAAGCGGTACTGCCGCTGCTCGACGCTCCGGCACGCGCTTGGCTTGCGGGCGCGATCAAGGTGATCGCGCCCAACCACCCCTGGCTCCGCCGGCTCCTGCCGGTCAGCCGAACGTGAGCAGCGGTACGTCGTACAGGTCCGGGTTCCGGGGCCGGGTCATGGTGGGCGACGCGACCTCCACGATCAGCAGTTCGCTGAGGAACTGGACCTTGGCGCTGAGGAGGTGGCTCGTCCTGCCGTCGGCCGACTGGGCCTTCAGGCCGGCGGAGACGTGGATGTGCGGGAGTATCTCGCCGGTGGCCGGGTCGTGGGCGAGGGTGCCGGCGCCGAACGCCTCGACGTTGGTGACGTACGTCTTCGCCCAGACCGGTGCGTCCGGGTCCGCGAGCTTCTCGCAGGCGCCCACGATCTCGGCCTCCGCGAAGGCTCCGATGAACGAGGGGATGTACCCCTGCCGTACGCCGTTGTCCCGGCAGAAGGTGGACAGCGCCTCGAAGAAGTCCTCCCCGTGGTCGAAGGTGACGCCGAAGGTACGGCCTACGGTCAGCTCGTGAGCACGCATGTGCGGGTGTCTCCTGATGTGGTGGGATCAGCGGGCGGAGGCGGTGGTGAAGGTCTCGCTGACCGCCGCGCCGTCGGCGCCCTGGGCGAGCAGGGCCTGCAGCAGGAGCCTCGCCTGGTACGGGCCGAGGTCTCCGGCACCGATGAGCCCGCGGTCGAGGAGGTCCTTCTCGGAGCCGGGGAAGCCGTACGTGTTGGTCAGGACGGGTCCGTTGCCGATGCGGGATGCGAGGACCACGGGGATGCGGGACGCGAGCTTGGTGAGCCCTTCGACGAGGCGCTCCGGAACGTGGCCGACGCCGAAGGCCGCGACCACGAGTCCGTCGCAGTTGCCGTCCCACAGGTCGAGCAAGGCTCCGTCATCGCCGAGGGTGACGGTGTAGAGCCCGACGCGCGCCTCACGGTCGGGGGCGCTCACCAGCGGTCCGCGGCGCGGCAGGCCGCTCACCATCCGCACCCTGTTCTCCGCGATCCGCGCGATCGGGCCGCACGCCGGTGAGACAAAGGCGGCCGGGCTGGTGGTGTGGGACTTGCGGACGGTCCGGGCCGAGTGGATCTCGTCGCCGAGTACGACGAGGCAACCGGCGCCGCTGAGGCCGGGCTCGGCGGCGGCCGCGATGGCGGCGTGGAGGTTGGCCGGGCCGTCGGCGCCGGGCAGGGTGGGGTTGCGCATGGCACCGGTGACGACGACCGGCTGCTCGTGACCGTGGTAGAGGTCGAGGAGGAAGGCGGTCTCCTCGATGGTGTCGGTGCCCTGGGTGATGACGACGCCGTCGAGGTCTCCGGTCTCCAGCTCCGCCGTGATCGCGGCCGACAGTGCGGTGAGGTCCTCGAAGGTCAGGGAGGCGCCGGGCAGACGTCGGAAGTCGCGCACCTTGAGGCCGATGCCGCTCGTGGCCAGGGCGGGTACCGCGGCAAGGAGTTCGTGGGCTGAGAGGGCGGGTACGACGCCTCCGGTGGTGGGATCGGTGGTCATGGCGATCGTGCCGCCGAGGGAGAAGACCGCCACGTTCCTGACCGACTGCGTCATATCCCCTGCTCCCCTGTTTGGACCCCGCCGAGCGCGGTCTCACGAGTGGTTCACACAAACTATCGGGTCAGCGCCGTCCGGGACGCGGAATGATCACCAACTGCTCGGCCACGAACCTGCAGGCGGCTTCCAGCCCTTCGAGGCCGAGCAACCGACTGCGCGGCCGGGCGAGCCGCTCCGTTCCGACGGCCGACAACTGTGCGCACCGGCGACCGAGCCAGGAGGCGTCGAGGCCGAGGTACTCCGCCGTTGCAGCGAGGCGCTGTCCGGCCCGCTCAGCCGCTGTGGCCGAGTGCTGGCTGACGTGGCCGGTTACGTCGGCGAACGCCCGCAGGGCTCCCGGCCGCGCGGTGACCGCGAGGTGGGACGCCCCATCGGTCCGTACCCATGAGGCGATGATGGCGCGGTGCCCGTGCGAGAGGGCGAAGCCGTCGGTGTGCGCGAAGCCTCCGTCGTCGGTCACCCAGGTGCGGATGCCGAAAGACTCCATGAGCGCGATGGCGAGGAAGAGCAGAACGCGCTCGTACGCCGGCGAGGAGGCGACCGCCGTCTCGGGGACGCAGAACCCCCGGCCGCTCGAACCGCCCGGACGCCGGGGTGCCATTCGTTCGAGGTACCGGTACTTGTGCTGGAAGAACAGCCACGTGGCGGCCTCTTCACCGCGCTGTTCCCTGGTCCAGAAGACGGGTGCGTCGCCCATGTGGTCGCGGTGGCCCAGGATGTACCGGGCTGCGGTCTCCGAGCCGATCAGCATCCGGGAGACTTCGGTCAGGCCGTGGTCGGCAGCGAGCGGCGAGCCTGGGGAAGCGGTGAGCGAAGCCAGCGAGGTGTGCAGAGTCTGATCGTCGCCGAGCAGTGCTGCCTCGAATCCCGACACGGCCCACAGGATGCCGTAAGTCAGGTCGTCCAGTTCGTACGCGGCGGGGATGTCGACCGGGTCGGAGGCTGTGGCGTGTACGCCGCTCGGCCGGGCGTCGGCGACGAACTGCCGGACCGCCCCGTCCACGATGCGGTTCGCGACGACGAGCGCGCGCATCGGCATGGTGCGCCAGGCATCCAACTCCGGGCGGGAGTCGAGTCTCAGGCTGTCCCCGAGGAAGGAGGCCGCCGGAAGGGTCAGCACGGGAAGCGCCGTCGTCGAAACGGACCGCCCGGCGGGTAACAGAAGCTGTCCTGTCCCTTCGGGCAACGCCGCGTACCCACGGGCTCCGGTGCCCGCCGTTCCCGGTCGGCCTGTGAAGTCCGGGATGTGCGGATCGGCCGTGGGCAGGAGCCCGAGCAGTTCCTCCGGGACGCCCAGCGCATCGGTCCACTGGACGAACTGCCGTCGGTCGCGGATCTGCTTGAGCCCGCGTTCCAGTCTGCTGACCTCGGCCTGGTCGATGCTGACCATCCGCGCTACGCCGGCCTGGGAGAGGCCCGTGTGCTTCCTGAACAGCTTTACGACGGTGCCGAGTTCCCATGCGGCCACGGCTCGCCGGACCGTCGGATCACGCCAGAAGGCAGGGTCGGCCCGTCGGGCGGCCGGCCCGTCCTGGCACGAGGCGCAACGTGTACCGGCGTTGAAGCGACTGAGAAGGGCACCGCAGCGCGTACACCGCCGCTGTCCGCTGTCGACCATGGTCGGCATTCTCTCTCGCTCTGCGACCGCCCGGACACGTTCCGGGGTGGGGCTCATAAACACTCATAGGCGTGGGCCTTCGTGGCGGCCATCGTGGTGGAGCACCACCGACCGGAGCCGCGTACCGCGACTCCCCGGACGTGAGGATCCGACCTGTGACCTCCTTGACCCTGCCGCCCCGGCCTCCCGGCTCGCCGCCGCTGGCTCACGCCTGGCAGACGCTGGCGGACGGGCTGCTGACCCAGCGGCTCCATCTCCATCTCCACGAATGGCAGGCGGCCGTCGCCGAGGAGAATGCGCTGCCGGACGTGCCGGGCGCCGATGTCTCCGTTCTGGCCCAGCGCCCGGCCCCGCTGCCGGCAGGCGACGGGGCCGCGATGGCGCTGCTGGAGGACGCCGGGCTCGGCTTCTGGTGGGAGCTGCCCCAGCGGCATGGAGCGGAGTCGCGGAACCGGCGTGGGGCGCTTCACCGCGCCGCCGACACCGCTGCCCAGAGCATCCTCGCGGAGCAGTCCGGGGCGGCCTGGTCCGACGCCGTGACCGCCGTCAGCGCCGCCGCCACGTGGTGGGTGGGCTTCTTCACGGTCATCCGCCACCGCGGGGTACACCACGTCACGCTGGAGCCGCACCCGAGCCCGCTCCATGAGCAGGCCCTGGGCACCGCGGTGGGCGTCGTGGCCCACGGCATGGCCACGCGAGTGCTGGAGGCTGCGCTGCGTAGCTCCGACGACGACCCGGACCTCCGCGCCGCGTACTGCCAGGCCATCGAGGCCGGCATCTGCGCCGAGCCCGAGCTGCCCCGACTGGTCGACGAGTTGGCGGAGCTGCGGCTGGTGGACCTGGTGTCCACCACGGCCCGCTGGCGAGGTCGCTTCACCAAATACGCCGGCGGCACGGGAGCTGGGCAGGTCGAATGAACCACCGCTTTCCGTTCATCGTCATCGAGGGGCTCGACGGCACCGGCAAGACGACGCTGCGCAAGGGCCTGTTCCGTCTCTGGGAGGGGCTCTACGGCGTCACCCCGCTGTGCATGCTCACCACCAACTTCCTCGCCGCCGACCAGGCCGCCGCAATCGTCACCGTGAAGTACCAGCCGAACGCCGGGAACCGTGACGCCTACCTGTCCGCGATCGCGGCGGACAAGCGGGCCACGCTGGATCGCCTCGTGCTCCCCCAGCGGCCGGCCCGGCCCGTGATCGCGGATCGCTGGCTCCTCAGCGAGCTGGCCTTCTTCGCCGTGAAGCACGACATGAGAATGTCGGAGACGTACGAGGCGCTGGCCTCGCAGCTCACCGCGGCCCCGGATCTCACGCTCGTCCTGGACCTGGAGACCGACGCCTCGATGAGCCGGGCGCAGGCCCGCCAGGGTGACGCCGTCCGGGCCGACTGGGATGTGCACGACGTCCAGAGCCGGGTTCGCGAGACCTACGAGGCCGTGGTCACGAAGCCCGACGAGTTCCCGCTCCTCGGCGACGTGGTCCGCTTGGACGCCCGCCGACCCCGGTCCGAGGTGCTGCTCGCAGCCTGGGACGTACTGCGCGAACGGCAGCTGGTGCCGTCGCTCGCCGCCCGTACGGAACGAGGAGAAACTCATGGCTAACGGCACGAAGGCGATGCATCTGCGTGAGGCCCTCGACGACAGCGAGCGGAAGCAGCCTCTCCTTGGGATCGGTGCGGTGAACGCGCTCGCCGCGCACGTCGCGGCGGAGGCGGGCTTCGACGCCCTGTGGGTGAGCGGTCTGGAGGTGTCGGCGGCCTCCGGGCTGCCTGACGCCAACGTTCTGGGTCCCCGGGACCTGTCCGACGTGGTCGCCTCGCTCGGCCGTGTCACCGATCTGCCCGTCATCGTGGACATCGACAACGCAGGCGGTTCGGTGCGCACGGCGGAGCGGTTCGCGTACGACCTCATGCGCGCCGGAGCCGCGGCGGTGTGTGTCGAGGACAGCGCGTACCCGAAGTGCAACAGCTTCGCGGCCCACCGGACCCAGAGCCTCGCCGACCGGGACCTGCTGTGCGAGCAAGTGGGGCGCATACGGAAGGTCGCCGGTGACGGCCTCCTGGTCGTGGCCCGCACCGAGGCCCTGATCGCCGGCGAGGACATGGCCACGGCGATCGCCCGCGCCGAGACGTACGCCGAGGCCGGAGCGGAGGCGGTACTCATCCACTCCAAGGACGCGACCGGTGATCAGGCGCGGGCCATCGGACGTGCGTGGAACCACGGCGTACCGCTCGTCAGCGTGCCCACGGCGTTCCCCGACCTGAGCACCTCCGAACTCGGCGAGGTCGGCTTCAGCCTCTGCATCTACGCGAACCAGCTCAGCCGTGCCGCCCTCGCGGGTATGCGCACCGCCGCCCGTCAGTTCCGGCGCGGAGGGAGCTTCCGCTCCACCGTCGCGGGGTCCCTGGCGGAGGTCGGCGACCTGATGCGCGTCGGCGAACCGGAGGCACTGTCGTGCCTCTGACAGCCGAACTGCCACGGATCAGCGTGTCCGTGAAGGCGGCGATCGTGCGCGACGGCGCCATCCTGTTGCTGTCGTACGACGACGAGGCCGGGTTCCACTACAACCTTCCCGGCGGCAAGGCCCGGGTCGGCGAGGACCTGCGCCAGGCCGTGAGGCGGAAGGTCGCGCAGGAGACCGGCCTCCAGGTCGTGGCCCGGCGTCTGCTGTGCGTCGTCGAGTATGTCCCCGAGTCGTGGCAGGGCGAGTTCGGGGACGTGCAGAAGGTTCAGTTCAACTTCCTCGCCGAGCAGGTGGACGACGCCGAGCCGCGCATGCCGGAACCGCCGGACCCCATCCAGGTGGGCTTCGAGTGGGTTCCGCTGGAACGTCTCGGCGACGTGTACTTGCTGCCCCGGATCAACCGCCCGCTGTCGGCGGCGTTGAACGGGGAGCTCGCCGACCCCTTCGTGGACAGGTGGTGACCTTCATGGATCCGTCGCTGAAGGATCTGCGGGTGTGGCTGCTGCGGGAGCACTCCGGGACGGTCTGTGCCGACCGGCTCCACGTGATCGCCGACGAGCTCGCTGGCTTGACCGCCCACGGTCTGCCGGGCGCCGTGGTGGAGCTCGGCTGCTACAGGGGCGCGATGGCCCTCTGGATCCGTAGCGTGCTCGACTCGCTGGGCGACCGCGACCGCGAGATCCACGTCTACGACTCCTTCCAGGGCATGCCCGCGCCTGGCGCCGAGGACTCGGACCATCTGGCGGCAGGCGAGCTGCGGTCGTCACCAGACGACGTGCGCGCGACGCACGCGGCCTGGGGCAGACCGGCGCCGGTCATCCACTCGGGATGGTTCGACGAGACCCTTCCCGGAGAGCTTCCCGACGAGATCGCCTTCGCCTACCTGGACGGCGACTTCTACGACTCGACCGTCACGGGACTCACGCACTGTGTCACCCGTCTGGTGCCGACGGGCGTGTTGCTCGTCGACGACTACGCGGATACGGCGGTCAATCCGCGTGCCTGGGACGGGCTTCCTGGGGTGAAGCGCGCCTGCGACGCGTACTTCGGCGCGCCTTCGCCCGTAACCGTCGTCTTCGGCGAGGGTGATCTCGCCTTCGGCCGGTACGAGAAGCCGGAGTCCCTCGGATGAGCGCTGTCCTGGTGCTGCGCGGTGCGGCGGACGCGAGCGCGATCCGCCGAGCCCTGCCTGATGTCCTCGTACACGAGTTGCCGGACCTCAATTCGCCTCTGCCCGACGACGCAACCGTGGTCGTCCTACGTTCCGGCGTCCGTCTCGGCGAGCGGGAGCTCGACGCGCTCCCTCGTCTGTGCCACGTCGTACGGACGGGCTCCGGCATCGACCACATCGACGTGAACGCCCTCCAGCACCGTGGGATCACGCTGCACCGCAACGCCGAGGCCGGCGCGGGCGCCGTGGGCGAGTGGGTCTTGGCCGCTGCCCTCGCCCTGGCCCGACGGATCCCCTTGGGGCAGCACGCGCTGCTTCTCGGCCGGCACGAGAAGCAGGCGTGTATGGGCGCGTCGCTCGGCACACTGGCCGCAGGTATCTGGGGCGCGGGTCCGGTGGGGCTGGCCGCCGACTGGGCCCTCGCCCCCTACGTGGGCCGCACGGCCTTCGCCGCGTGGCCGTCGAACCCTCCCGGTTTGCGGGAACTGTCGCAGACAGCGCTCATGGAGCAGTCGCGGGTACACGTGATCGCTCTACCGCTGCGCCCCACGACCGAACAGCTCATCGGCGAGGAATTCCTCGCACGCGTCGCTCCGCAGCGGCCTCTGCTGATCTGCGCCGGACGGCTGGAGACCCTCGACGTCGCCGCCTGCCTGCGGGCACTGGCGGACGGGAGGCTCTCGGGCCTCGCACTCGACCCGGTCGAACGGGAGCATCTGCCGCTCCTCACCGGCTCCACGACGCCGCTCAACCTCTTGGCCTCGCCCCACATCGGCGCCCAGCGCTCCGACGTGCGCGGCGCACTCGACCGGTGGGCCACCGATCTCCTCAGGGAGATCACCGCTGACGACAAGATCCTGATCAAAGGAGGGAACCGGTGAACTCATCGGCACGGCTTCGTCAGGAGATCGCCGACAGAGTCGCCCAGGCGCTGCTCGCGTCCGGCGAGGCCCGCGAGGTCTGGCTGGAGGGAGCCCTCGCCTGCGGCTTCGCCCACGCGGCGAGCGACATCGACCTGCGTGGCATCGTGGACGGTGCTCTCCCCGTGTGGGAGTCACGCATCGTGGAGGGCGTCCGTGTCGACCTCCAAGCAACAGCGCCGCAGCGGGCGGAGGAACTCCGTCACCTGCTCCGCTCCTTCGACGTCCACCGTGACGATCTCCGATCGTTCCGTCGGGTACGCGCCTCGATGCACGACCTCATGTGTCTGCGCACTGCTCTCTCGTACGGTTCCGGACGCTGGCATCCGGTGCTCACTTACGAGGAGCACCAGGGCTACCGACGCTGGGCGGTCGCCGACCAGGCAGAGGTGGAGGCAAGTCTCGCCGAGGACCTGACCGGCCTCGTCGAGGACGGCCTGGCCGAATCGGCCGACGTCGTGTGCCGGAAACTGGAGACCTGCCTCGCCGCGCTCGGCTGCGCGGCGGCGGGCCACCCGGTCCTGGGCGACAAGTGGCTGCCGCTGCTTGCCAGCGCTCCGCTCCATCCGCCGCTCGGCCCGGCCCGCCCGGAAACGTGGGAGTGGTTCCGTCCGGTTCAGCGACGCGTGACCAGAGCGCTCCTGGACTGCTGGCCCGTCGACGACCCGCTGCAGAAGCCTCCCAGCATGGGTGCCCCTGACGCCGGCTGGCTGCCCCAGCGGTACGCCGACGGATGGTTCCTTCGCCGTGGCGACGTCCACATCCCCATCACCGGCGGACAGCTTCTCGGGTGGCTGTCCACGGTCTCCACCGATGGCGCGTAGACCGCGCCTCTACTCCTTGGGAGTCCTCTGATGCCCGTCGCCCGCACCGCACCCACGGACCTGGAGAGTCTCTACGCCCCGTTGTCGAGCACCGGGCCGGACACGGCGGTCTCCGTCATCCTCAAGCTCCGGGGAGAGACCTGCGACATCGACTGCCTGTACTGCTTCGAGAAGCGCAAGGAGTCACCGGGCGGCGCCCGTATCAGCGCAGCACAGGTCCACCGCCTCGGTTCGATCTTCTCCGGGCGCCCGCTCAGCGTCGAGCTCCACGGCGGGGAGCCCCTGGCTGCCGGCCGGGGAAGGATCGCGGAGGTCCTGGACGCGCTCGCCGCACAGCCGAACGTCATCCGCGTGAGCCTCCAGACCAACGGCCTCCAGCTCGACGACGCCTGGCTGGACCTGTTCGAGCGGCACTACTCAGAGCTGGAGATCGGCATCTCCCTCGACGGGGACGCGCTGGGGAACTCGTGGCGAGTGAGCTACGACGGCCGCCCTACCTACCCGCGAGTGGTCGAAGCCCTGAAGCTCCTCGGCCGTCGGGAACGCCGCGTCGGCGTCATCTGCGCCGTCACCCCGTACGTCCTCGGCCGAGCCTCCGAGGTCATGGAGCACCTCGCCTCCTTTCCCGCCGTGACGACGGTCAGCCTTGTGCCGTGCTTCGACGCGGCGGTCACCCGCTCGACCACGGTGGTCGGATCCCGCGCGCCGACCAGTCGGGCACTCCAGCGCCGGGCCATCGGCCCCACCGGCCCGGCCTGGGCCGTCACGCCTCGTCAGTACGCCGACTTCGTGTTGGAGGCCGCCCACCACTGGGTCGCCGACGGCCTGTTCCGCCGCGTCAAGCTGGAACCCGTCGTCTCCGTCATCCGCCGCCTGAGGGGTCTACAAACCCGTTCCTGTCACTTCTCCGACTTGAAGTGCGACCACGTCCTCACCCTCTACCCCGATGACCGTCTGGGAAGCTGCGACGAGCTGCCCTGGCCGCAGGCGGGCCTCGCCGCACTCGGCGATGTACACGCCGAGGCGGACGTAGCCGGCGCTCAGAGCGGCTCTCCCCTGCTTCAGCAGGCTCGCTCCCTGGTCACGAAGTGCACGACCTGCGACTACCGCGACACCTGTGGCGCGGGCTGCCCCGCGGTCCGCCTCCGCTTCGCCGCCGCGGGCGACGAAGACGCGTACTGCGACCACCGCATGCGCCTGATCGACGGCGTCGCCGCCCTCCTCGCCCAGCCAGGTCTCCCGCCCGACGCCTCCTGCTCCAGGCTGCGCTGGCGTCCTGTCCACCCCAACGACATGCACCACGTCGCGGTGTTTCTGGCTCGCTGGGACGATCCCACGGTGCCCCGCCCGCCCGCGCGCCTGCAGGTCAGCCCCCAGGGCAACATCAACACGGTCGGCCTCCCCGGCGTGCACGAGGCAGACGATCTCGACCCCCACCATCCCCAGTGGTACGAGGGCATCGAGCCCGGCATCCGCCCGGTCGTCGACTCGCTCACCTCAGGCTGGAACGCCGTCACCTACGACAGCTGCCAGGGCCACGCCCACGTCGACCTCCCTGGAGCCGAGCCCCGGTTCCTATCGGTCGGCATCCTGCCGCGCGACCGCGCCGAGTACGCGCACACAGCCGCACGCCTGTGCCGTGCCGCCAGCCGAGCCGAGTCCTCCCTGTCGGGCGCATGTTCGCTGGTCCTCGGTCGCAGCGAACTCGCCTGCCGCACCACCGGCCGGGTGTATCCGACGCTCGACCTCTCTCTCGTTCCCGCTGCCGGCACCACGTCGGCCGAGTACTTCGAGGACCTCGCCCAGGCGGTGCGCGTACTCACGGTGGCCCTGGCCGAAGCCGTCTCCGCCCCACCGTCCACCCCCTGCGCGTGCGAAGGCGACCAGTGATCCACATCGCCGAGACGCTGTCCATCCGTACTGTGGAGGGCTTCCTCAAGCCGGACGAGATCGAGCAACTCAACCTCGTCATGGACGACACACTCGGTTCTCTCGGGCGCAACCGGTACGGCACGGCCCGCCGTACCACCATCCATGAGATACCCGGTCACTCACCCACCGAGGCGCAGGACGTCTACGAGCCAGCCGGCCGGATCGAGATGACCGACATCCCGTCCAAGGCGACCGCTCTCCTCGACCAGGCCCTGAAGCTGCACATGACCGTCATCACGCGCACCCTGCCGTCAGTCTCCGGCCACCGGCCGTGGATCTACCTCGAATACGGCCCCGGCCAGCACATCACCCCGCATGCCGATGGCATCGCTCCGGATCCTCTCACCCGTCCCCGCCAGATCGCCGCCGCGACGGTCACGCTCACAGACATCCACGAAACCGGCGGCGCGTTCTACGTGGAGACCACAGGCAGCGACGCCGCCTGGACCGCCGACGAGGCGCCGATCGGATCGGGATACGCCCAGGGAATGTGCTTCGCACGCGAAGGGACGGACATGTCCTCCCCCTGGTTCCGCACCATGCCCCGCACCCGATGGAGCGTCGCACCCGCTCCCGGCACGCTCGTGGTCTTCGGCAGTCAGCTCGTCCACGGCACCGAACCGGTCCGCGCCGGCCGCGTTCGCAAGTTCCTCACGCTTTTCGTCTCCGAGTAGGAGGCTTCCCCGCCATGACCGGCCCCCGCGGCCCGCCCCGCAGCCACCCCTCCCCCAACCCACCGCCCTAACCAGAGGAGAGAGCGAGCAGTGGCAGAAGACAAGACGTTCGACGAGTTCCTGGAGGCAGTCGCGTCCCTGCGCGACAGCGACCCCGTGCGCACCACCGCGCACACCTCCAACGCGGCCACCGAGACCTGGCTGGCCACCACGGTGCAGCACGACGCCGCTGAGCCCCCCACCGAGTCCTGACCCGCCACGGGGCCGGGCCCGTACCGGTCCGGCCCCGTTCCACCCCGGAGCCCCAGATGAGCGCTCTCTTCCCGGAAGCCTTGGTCACCCTCGACGGCATCGCTGGCCACCAGCACCTCCGGACCAGCCGTATCGCCTCCGTACTGGGCAACCGCCTCGGCTCATCCCCCCTCGACTACGCCGTCGCCCACCACCTGCTCGAAGGAGCCGAACACGCCGCAAGCGCCCGGGACGCGGACCGCCTTGCCTGGTACCGCAATACGACGGTGCGAGATCTGACCCACTTGTCGGTCGACCCGCACATCGTGCTCAGCCCACGCCCTGCGGACATGCTGCGCTCGGAGATCTCCGAAACCGCGTACTACCTCGTGGACCCTGACACCAACCCCGCTACACCCGAGGCCCTTGGCCTCGTTCGTGCCGCCATCGCCTCAGCGACCGAGCACGGCTTCGGGACCCTGCTCACCCAGCACGCCCCCGTCATCTGCCTGCTCAACCGTCGCCAACTCGACGAGACCCTCCACAGCTGGGCCCTCACCCGCCTCCCGAGCACCGTCTTCACGGACTACACCTCCCACCCCGAGGTCCTGGCCCGCGACCTGATCCACGAGGCCGCCCACAACTGGCTCAACGACGCCCTTGCAGCACACGACGTGCGCTTCCCCACGGACGTCACATTCTTCTCGCCCTGGCGAGGCACCGACCGTCCCGTCTTCGGATTGCTCCATGCGTGCTGGGCGTTCGCCCTTACCGTGCTGTACGTACGGGAGGCCCGGCGCAGCGCCACGGGCGCCGTCGTACCCTTCCTCGACACCCACCTGCGCCACCAAGCGGTTCAGTTCGCTGCCGCCACCGAGCATCTGGAACAGGCCCTCCCCCACGTGACCGCACACGAGGTTCGTGAACGGATCGTTCGCGCGGTCGGCAAGGTCGTGGGTCCAGCGGGAACAGGCTGCTGGTAGGTGTTCGGCGGGCCAGTTTCGTCCGCGACCAGCGCACAACTCCGAACGTGGGCATCCGTTCGAACTTGACCTACTCGTCGCCAACCCTGGGGATTCACTCAGGGAGGCGGAATCGGAGACTTCACCTTCCGCCTGCATGCGGTAGCAGCCGACTCGAAGCCGAAAGTTGCCGCAGCTCCCCCGTCGCCGGGGACACTCCCAGCCAAGCGCAAGCCCACACCGATACGTGGCGAGAACCGGCTTGGATCACCGGGTCGCCGCGAGTGTGGCGGCCGGGCGGCACGGCCGACCGAAGCTCGCACATTTCTGCTCGAACCCTGGGGGGAGCCATCCACCGCTAAGCAGACGGGGATGCGCGGGAAAAGCGGTGATGGCGGCGACAGCGAAAGCGAGGGAAGCCCATGGCGTGTGCACCATCGTCGTGACCTGCTGGCCGCGAGTATTGACGAAGCTTGTCTGGAACGCATCGACCCAGACGAGGTCGATCGCGCTCAGGGCCTTCCAATCAAGGTCAAGTCCGCCCGCGCTGCTCGCAAAGTGCAGCTTCTGACGGGTGATCGTCACTTCCCCCGGGCCATCGACCATCCATCGCGGTTGGGCGGCACGTGCCGCCTCGCGCCGCCTGGCGGAATTGCCGACTGCGGAACCCAGAAGACTCCCGATGACGAATGCGGGATTGCCGACCGCGACCACACTGTTGTGCTGGTACCGGCCGTTCCCCGGGGCTCGCCAGGTCGAACGCTTACCGGGGCCGACAGCAAGAGCACGGTCGTCACGCTCGATTCTCGCTGTCGTGGCGATCAACGGACGGCGAGCCAGGCTGCCTGCAAGGAGATCCGCGACGATCTCGCACGAGTGCCACAGATGGTCGTCCAGGGATGACCACGCCGGGGTGTGCACGTGCCCTGATGGCGGCGCGAAGGGGTTGGCCTCTGTCACTCTGCGGGTCCATTTCCCGAGGGGGACTTGATCACTTCAGTGCGATCGAGAGTATCCAGGAGACTCCTCGGTCGGCAGAAAATATAAGGATCTCGCCACCGTGGCTGATCCTCGCACTCGGCGACATGAGAGCACCAACAGGCACTCTTACCTTTGGGCCGGCACCGACAACAGCGGCGCCGTTAGACCGCCGTTTCGGCTAACGACCGGATGGCCCTGGTGGCCGCGCTCGCCGACGGCTGGCGAGTGCGGGACCGCACACCGCTCGAACGTTCCTCGAAGGGGACTGGCCGAATACCGGCCTGCGCCCCTCGTGCGCACTTGATTGCGCTCCCCTCTCCCGTCCTACGGTCCTCCAGCTCACGCCGCGCACATCGACAGAAGGGCTGCCGGTGAACCAGGACGAATCCAAAGCCGTCGCCGAGATCCTCCACGAGCTGAGCATCACCTCCCACGTCCAGGTCCGCTCATCCCCAGAGCTCGCCGCCCAGGTAACCAAGGCTGCGGCAGACGAGGACGAGAAGCGGATAGAGAACGGGCAGGGCTCCCTTCGCCGACGCACCGACTACAAAGCCGTCCGGGCAGCGCCGCGATCACTGACACTCACACCCTGGCAGGTCATCCACGCCATCGGCCTCGGAGCCGCTTCAGCCCGCCAAGGCGCGGGGCGAGGACTCGCCGAGCACTGGGGCAGCCTGCGCTACAGCCAGGCCCTGGAAGCCAACCGCGGCCGTTACCTGCAACTGTCGTCCGAAGGGCGCGATCTCCTACGTTTCTACAAGGCCACCCAGTCAGGAGAAATCGGCACCGGCTTCGCCTCACTTTTGGCCGAGAAGCTGGTCAGGTCCCGCTACCCCGACCACTCGGTCTCCGTCATCCCGGCGGACATCACTCTGAAGGCAGGCTGGACCCTACGCAGCACCGGTACAGGCACTCGCCCGGAGCCGCTACAGCGACGGCCCCACTTCTTCGTCGAAGCCTGGAAACCAGGCCAGCCGTCCAAGGTCCTCCTCCTCTCCTCCAAGGGCACCCACAGCAGCGTTCACCAGGTGCAGAAACAGCTCGGTACGGCCAGCGCCCACGTTGAGTCCGTGCACATCGGGCCGTACGGCACGGTCCCGTACCTGCTCATCGGAACCGAGATCCCCACCACAGAGAGCCTTGCCGTGCACATCTTGGAGGCGCCGGGCACGACCACCCTCCGCCCGTCCGGAGAAACATCAGAAGCCGACCTGGACCTCACCCTGGACCAGGAGAACCGCGTGGCCGACGTCGTACGGCACGCCGAGCAAGAGCGCACGATCGTCCCCGGGTTCCAGGTACTGCCCGAATCCTTCGCCTGGTTCAACATCGTGCTGGCTCGGACGGAAGCAGCCACGCTGACCGCCTTCACCGGAGGCGGCAAACCCACCGCCCAGTACCTGACCAAGGAGCAAGGGCGACGCCACTTCCAGCACGACGTCCACGCCAACACCGACAGGCTGCGAGATGCGGAGCACCGCATCCACGACATCGACTTCCTCGGCACCGACCACATCTACCGCCTCAACGGCACCCGCGTGGAGGCGTTCTCCGGGCTCGAGAAGAGCCTGTACACGCATCTCCACCATGGGCGCGTCAACGAGTACCGACGCGAAGTACACGAGCGCCGAGACCAGTGGCCGGGCCGCAGCACAGCGAAACAGTGGAGCGCGGTGTCCATCCGTGCCGACGGAACTGTGCTGGCAATCCGTCTCCAGGAGGAGTAACCGTACCGACGGGGCCTTCGCTCAGATGGTCTCAGTTCTGGTCTCGTTCGCCCCCGTCCGACGTCGTTCGCGGGTGCCGCCATCACCAGCTCCGCCGCAGGTCAGGACGCCCACGGCCCCCGCCGGACCCCCATACGAACATTTGGAAAGCGTGTTGGGGGCAACCCCTCACGAGTTCGAATCTCGTATCCTCCGCCATTGCTCTCACCGGGCAATACGTCGAAGGCCCCCGCAGCAAGCGCTGCGGGGGCCTTCGACGTATGCAGTCTCAGCTGGATCGGGGCACCCAGTGAGAGCCCGGACCTCCTCTGCGTCTCGTCCTGCGCTTCCCGCGCTCGGCGCTCGGCGTGGATGTTGCGCCCTGGATCCCCGCCGCCGCGCATGTGCGCTCCTCACCACCCACTGACCCACCTTTGGTGCGGGTTGCTCGGAGCGTTCTCGTCTCGTCCGACCGGCCCCAGGCGGTGGCTACCGCACCGAGATGGCCGAACGCTTCCGCCTCTGAGAGGGCCGTCACCGGACGGTCGGCAACCGCCTGAACGACACGACCCCGGCACTGGATTGCTCCCTCACACACCGCTTCACCAGCCGCACCAACAACGTGACAACGCCTTCCGATCAGCCTCGGCCTACGCACGTCAGGCGCACGGCGGGGCGTACCCTCCCCGACGAAGCGGCGCCATTGCCCGGGTGGAGGAACTGCTCGCGGGCATGACCTCCGACGAGCTGCGCGGAATGCTGGCTGCACTGGACGTCAAGCCGCCGGGCAGCAAGGCGCAGCGGCTGGCCGCGCGGGTGGAGCACCACAGCGGCCCGGAGCGGATCCTCTCCATGGTCGCCAAGGCCCCTGCGGCGGCCCGGAAGCTACTCGAAGGCCGAGCGGGGGCTGGGCCGGCGAGGCCCACTCGGCTGATCATGTTCGGGAGTCCGGGATCCGATCTCGAACCGGGCGCTCGATGGGCACTGGAGCGGGGGTTCCTGGTCCAGGACCGTCACCGCTACGGCCCGGCACGTATGCCGGCCGAGGTGGCGCTCGCGTTGCGCGGGCCCCGCTGGCACGCCCGGTTCCAACCCGCGCCGCCTTCCGTGGGGTTGGTGTCCATCACCTCGCGTGACGTGGACCGCGAGGCGTCGGCCGACGACGCCGTCGTACGCCTCACCCTGGAGACCGCGTACGCCGCCGGGCTGCTGGCCCGGGACGGCGATCGCGTGGCCCCCACCGAGGCTTACGACGCCTGGGCGGAACAGGAACCCCCTGAGCAGTTCGCCGTACTGCCCCAGGCCTGGCGGAACCTGCCGCTCGCCCCCACCCAGGCGCGCGACGAGGACAACAAGGCTCTCCCCGCACTCGTCGGCGCACCGCCCTGCAACGGCTGTGTGCAGGCCCGCCACGGGCTGCTGGCCGCATCGGCGCGGCTCCCGGCGGGGCAAGGCGCGCGGATCGCGTCGGATCTGGGGCCACTGGTCGCCTGGTACCGCCCCCTCGCCGACTCGTCGCCGGACGGACCACCGTTCGCCACCGTGATCCGCGAGGCCGAACTCCTCGGCGTACTCGCGCGAGGCGCCCTGTCCGCCATCGGCATCCACCTGCGGACCGGCGACGCGGAGGGGCTGGACGTCGAGTGCCGGCGGCTGCTGCCCCCGGCCACCGCGACGGCCCGGATCGGCGCCGGCCTCACCGCCGTCGTCACCGGCACACCGTCCGCGCGGCTGGCCTCGCTCCTGGAATCCGTCGCGGACCGGGAGACCAGTCGGTGTGGCGGTTCAGCGCCAGCAGCGTCCGCCGGGCCCTGGACACCGGCCGCACCTGCGAGGACATCACAGCCGACCTCGCCGCTGTCGCCGCCGGGCCGCTGCCACAGCCGCTGTCGTACCTGATCGCCGACACCGCACGAGGCCACGGGCGTGTACGCATCGCCCCGCCGCCTGCGTCCTCCACGGCAACGAGCCCGCACTCCTGGCCGAACTCGCCGCACACCGCAGGCTCGCCGAACTCGGACTACGACGGCTGGCACCGACCGTGCTGATCAGCCGCAGCCCGCTCGACACGACCCTCGCCGCGCCGCCGCTGCCGTTCCGGCTTCGCGCAGCTCAGGGGCGAGGAGTGGCGGCCGGATCGCTGCCGCGAGCACGGCGAAGCCATCCGCCACCCTTGACCCGAGCACGTTGGCGATCCGGCTGCTGGCCGCCCCGGCCACGACTCCCGAACCGGCACCGCTCGACGGAGAAGCGCCCTTCACCACGGACACCGAGGAAATCGTCGCAGGGTGGGCGAAGCTCCTGCAGTACAGCGACATCCGCCAGCTCGCCCACGCCATCGACACCGGTCAGGCCATCACCGTCGAGTACGTCGCCACCTCAGGCAACCGGCCCTTGCGCACCCTCAGCCGCCTGGACCTCGATCCGCCCTACCTCGAAGCCTGGTGCCACCTGCGGGACGCCGAGCGCGCCTTCACACTCTCCCGCATCCACAGCGTCATGAGCGCTGCATCTGAATGAGCAGAAATAGTATCGACAACGATAGTATCTTCGCCGATACCATTGCTCGCGGGAGGCTTGAATGCGACGTTTTATCGGACGGGACCGCGAGCTGAACGTGCTCGGCAGCGCCCTGAGGTCGGTCCACGATGCCGTCGGCTCGGCAAAACCGGGACAGTGCATCCTCATGCGCGGGCGGAGACGAGTCGGCAAGTCCAGCCTCGTCGAAGAATTCCTCCGACGCACCGAGGTGCCGTACCTGTTCTTCACCGCGGCGGGCGGCACGGCGGAGGACGAGCTGACAGAGTTGCTCGACACCGTCGCCAGATCCACCCTGCCGGAGCGGGCACTGTTCTCGGAGGAGACACCAGAGCAGTGGAATGCGGCGTTCAGGCTGCTCGCGGAGATCCTTCCCGACGACAGCCCGAGTGTGGTCGTCGTGGACGAGGTTCCGTACCTCATGGACCGCATCGACGCCTTCGAGGGCATGCTTCAGCGGGCATGGGACCGTCTCCTGAGCCGCAAACCCGTACTTCTCCTCCTGGTCGGCTCCGATCTGTCGATGATGGAGGCGCTGAACAGCTACGACCGGCCCTTCCACCAGCGCGGCCGGGAAATGGTCGTGGGACCGCTGAACCCGGCCGACATCGGCGAGATGCTCGGTCTTGAGCCGGCTGCCGCATTCGACGCCGCCCTCATCACAGGCGGTCTTCCGCTGATCTGCGCGGAGTGGCGGCCCGGGGCCGATGTCTGGGGGTTCCTCCGGGACTCGCTGGACAACCCGATCTCGGCTCTGCTGGTCTCCGCCGAGCGGTCGCTTGCCGCGGAGTTTCCACCGCAGGCGATGAGCAGAGAAGTCCTACGGGCCATCGGAAGCGGCGAGCGAACCTTCACCAACATCGCTCGCGCCGCGGGCGGCATCGCCCACACCACGCTCACCCGAGCCACTGACGTCCTGACCGAGAAACGGGTGGTGGCAGCCGAGCTGCCCCTCTCGCTGAGACCGTCGAAGGAACGCCGCTACCGCGTGGCCGACCCCTACATCCGGTTCTGGCTCGCGTTTCTGGATCCGCACATGGCGGAGATCGAGCGTATGCGGGGGGATCTCACGCTGAGCCGGATCAAGGAGCAGTGGACGAGCTGGCGAGGCCGCGCGATCGAGCCCCTCGTCCGGGAATCCCTCGCCCGCCTCCTGCCGGACGGACTCCTGCCCGCCGCCCCGGCGATCGGCGGCTACTGGACCCGCAGCAACGATATCGAAATCGACTTGGTAGGCACCGACCGGCAGCCGGTGGCCAAGCAGTTGCTCTTTCTCGGCTCGGTCAAATGGCTGGAGAACTCTGCGTTCGACAGCCACGACCTGGCCGCGCTGCAGAAGCACCGGGCCGCGATCACCGACGAGCCGGTACCGCTCGTGGCGGTCTCGCGCAACGGGACCACCTGTTCCGGGCTCCGGGCGGCGTACGGCCCTGAGGAACTGCTCGGCGCCTGGCGTAGAGCGTAATCAGGCGCCGGACTCCTGTGGTTGCAGTTCTGGTTGCATTCGCCTCCGTTCGGGGCCGTCCAGAGAACGATCATCAGAACACTCCGCCGCAGGTCAGGACGGGTACGGCCCCCGTCGGACCCACGAGTTCGCATCTCGTGTCCTCCGCCATTGCTCTCACCGGGCAATGCGCAGCAGGCCCCGACCGGGAAATCGGCCGGGGCCTTCCGCGTGCCCTGGTCGCAACTGCCGCGGCGGCGGCCCGATGGGGGCTGGTGGCGCGGCGGCGGTGTGCTGACGCGGACGTGTGCCTGCGGCCGACGTCGGTTCGGGCCTCCAGGCATGAGACGTTCTCGGCGGGGTTCAGCGGCACAAGGCGGTGTCCACCGCGCGTTCCAGGCTTCTCCGGGCCGCCTCGCCGGTGAGTTGCATGGTGACCGCGACGTTGGCGGCGCGGCCGTCGTCGGTGGCGCCGCCGCGGGTCTCGTACCCCGGAAAACTGCCGCCGTGGCCCCAGGCCAGGCCGCCGCACGGCAGCGGCCTGCTGACGAGTCCCAGACCGTAGCGGGCGCCCGGACCGAAGGTCGCCTCGGCCGGGACGGTGGAGCGCATCTGGGCGAGCTGGGCCGGGGGCAGGAGGCGGCCGGTCAGGAGCGCGGTGAGGAAGCGGTTGAGGTCGGAGCCGGTGGAGATCATCTGGCCTGCCGCCCAGCCCCAGGAAGGGTCCATCTCCGTGATGTCGCGCAGCGGTGTCTCCGCCGACTCCTGGTAGTAGCCGTGCGGGTGAGGCTCTCGGATGCTCGCGTCACCCGGGGCGGGGAAGTAGGTGTGGCGCAGCCCTGCGCGTTTGACGACGCGCCGGTCGATCTCGTCGGCGAGGGGGCGGCCGGTGACCTTCTGGACGATCAGGCCGGCGAGCACGTAGTTGGTGTTGCTGTACTTCCAGCTCTTGCCGGGGGCGAATTCGGCCGGGTGGCGGAGAGCCGTGGCGAGCAGTTCACGGGGGTCGTAGTACCGGACGTCGTCCCCGAGGCGGTTGCTGTAGTCGGGAAGTCCGCTGGTGTGCTGGAGGAGCTGGCGGACGGTGATGCGGCGCCCGTCGATGCCCTCCCCTCGGACGAGACCGGGCAGGTGGGTGTCCACGAAGTCGTCCAGGCTTACCCTGCGCTCCGCGACGAGCTGGAGAACGACGACCGCGACGAAGGTCTTGGTGTTACTGCCTATCCGTACCTGGCCGTCCCTGGGCACCTTCGAGCCGGTCATCAGGTCACCGACTCCCGCGGTGTACGTACGGGCGCGGCCGTTCCGGTCCTTCACGCTCGCCAGCGCGGCGGGCGTACCGCCGTCGCGCACCAGCGCGTTCAGGGCCCGCTGTACGGCGTCCGGCCTGGCGGCGGCAGCATCGGCTGAGGCCGAGGCCGAGGCCGAGGCCGTGGGCGGGGCCAGGGCCCCCAGCGTCATGACACCGATGGCCACCGCGGCTGCGGCGGGCAGGACCTGTCGCCGCGTGCCGTGCTGCCGGCCCGTCGAGCGGCGTACTCGCCGCTTCTGTCCACGCATGAGTCAACTCCTGAGAAATCGTTGGATCGTCGTTCGGGGCTGCCGGTCACTCGTTGCCGGTTACCAGTTACTGGTTATTGGCTGCCGGTTACTCGTTGCCGGTTGCCGGTTGTTGGTTATTGGCTGCCGGTTACTCGTTGCCGGTTGCGTGATTCAGCCGCACAGGGCCTTGTCCACGGCGTCGTTCACGTGCTGTGCGGCCTCCTTGTCCGTCGGGATGCTGGTGACCGCGACATTGGCGGCGCGGCCGTCGTCGGTGACACCGCCCCGCGTCTCGTACCCCGCGATGTCACCGCCGTGGCCCCAGTAGACGCCGCCGCACGACAGCGGCCTGCTGGTGAGCCCCAGCCCGTAGCGGAGGCCGGAGGTCCCGGCGGGGACGGTCGTACGCATCTCGGCGAGCTGGGCCGCCGGGAGGAGGCGGCCGGCGAGGAGCGCGGTGAAGAAGCGGTTGAGGTCGGAGTTGGTGGAGATCAACTGGCCCGCGGCCCAGCCCGCGGAGGGGTCCATCTTCGTGAAGTCGCGCAGCGGTCCGTCCGCCGGGCTGCGGTGGTAGCCCCGGGGGTGCGGCTTCCGGATGGTCATCTCGCCGGTGGCGGGGAAGTACGTGTGGCGCAGCCCGATGCGCTTGATGATGCGCCGGTCCATCTCCTCGGCGAGGGGGCGGCCGGTGACCTTCTGGACGATCAGGCCGGCCAGGACGTAGTTGGTGTTGCTGTATCCCCAGGTCTTCCCCGGAGCCGCGTCGGCCTTGTGCTTGAGGGCGAGGTCAAGCAGCTCGCGGGGCTCGAAGTACCGGTTCCTGATCTCGTCGTCGTCGAGGTGAATGCCGTATTCGGGCAGGCCGCTGGTGTGCTGGAGGAGTTGCCGGACGGTGATGCGGCGCCCGTCGATGCCCTCCCCTCGGACGAGGCCGGGCAGGTAGGTGTCCACGTGGGCGTCGAGGTCGATCTTTCCCTCGCCGACGAGCTGCAGCACCACAACCGCCGTGAACGCCTTGGTGTTGCTGCCGATCCGCACCTGGCCGTCCCTGGGCACCTTCGAGCCGGTGGCCAGATCGCCGACTCCCGCGGTGTACGTACGGGCGCGGCCCTTCCGGTCCTTCACGCTCGCCAGCGCGGCGGGCATCTTGTCGTCGCGCACCAGCGCGTTCAGCGCCCGCTGTACGGCATCCGGCCTGGCGGCGGCATCGGCCGAGGTGGCGGAGTCGGGCGAGGCGGCGGAGCCGGAGTCGGAGGTGGAGGGCGGAGTGAGGGTGAGGGCGCCCAGGGTCATGACGCCGACGGCCACCGCGGCAGCGGCCGCCCAGGCTCGTCGCCGACTGCCCTGCCGGGTCGAGGAACGAAGGCTCTGCTTCATCTGATGAACACGCATGAGTCAACTCCTGGGAAATCGTTTCGTCGGGGCACGATCCTTGTTTCCAGGGCCCTTTGACCGCATCGCGGGAAAGCAGGAGAATTCGCTCCCCCGATCGAGGGAGGCCGTATGCGGGCCGCCCGGTGATACTGACGACCATGAACAGGGGAATTCGGGTGCTGCTGCGCGGCTCCACGTACTCAGGTGTGCTGTTCGCCTATTGCGGGGCGTTGGCGAGCCTTCCGCTGCTGCCGTTCGCCCTGTTGCCCGTGCTGTCGTGGCGATCCGCCCCCGAGAGCGTGCAGATCCTCGTCGTGCTGCTGGTCTGGGCGGCGCTGGTCGGCGTGGCCGGGCTGGCGCGCCCCGTACGGCGAGCGCTGATCGTGTCCGCCCGCCGGCTGCTGGGGGTGTCCCTGCCGAACCCGATGGCCGGTCGCCGCCCGTCCACCGGTTCGCTCGGCCTCGACCGCTGGCGGACTCCGCTCTGGCTGGTGCTGCACGTGTCCGTCGGGTGGACGGGGGCGCTGGCGAGCGGGGTGCTGTTCATCATGGGCCTCTCCCTGCCCATGAACTGGCTCGGCGGCGAGGTGCGGGCGAGCCTGTTCGGTACGTCGGTCCGGGTGTCGGGCGGATGGAGCTGGGTGGCGGCTGTCGCGTGCGTCCTGCTGGCGCTCGCCATCTGCGTACTGGTCACGAAAACCCTGCGGTGGTCGGCGCCCCGGCTGCTGGGCCCTTCGGCGGCCGAACGGCTCGCGCTGGCTGCCGAGCGGGAACGGCTGCTGGCCGAACGCAACCGGATAGCCCACGAGTTGCACGACTCGATCGGGCACACGCTGACGGCGGCCACCATCCAGGCGGCGGTGGCCGGCGAGCTGCTCTCCACCGACCCGGCCGCGGCACGGGCCACCATGCGCAGCATCGAGGACTCGACGAGGGCCGCGCTGGAGGACCTGGACTACGCACTCGGCGTACTGCGCGAGGAACAGTCGGGAACGGCACCGACCCGAACCCTGGCCGACCTTCCCGAGCTGCTGGAACGCCTGCGGCACACGGGCGCGGTGGTGGAACCGGAGCTGTCGGGTGAACTGGCGCGAGTACAGGGGACGCTCTCCCGCGCGGCGTACCGGATCCTCCAGGAGGGGCTGACGAACGCGCTGCGCCATGGGGCGGGCGGCCCCATCGAGGTCCGGGTGGCGGCCGGGACGGACGGTCTTGACCTCACAGTGGTCAACCGGACCGGAGCACGGACCGGGCCGAACCCGGGATCCTTCTCGACATCCGGCCACGGCCTGCCCGGACTGGCCGAACGCGTCCGGCTGCTGCACGGTGAGTTCCGGTCCGGCCCGGACGGTACGGGGCACTGGCGGCTGGCCGTCCGGCTGCCGGTGCGGGCGTCAGCCTGAGTGAATCCGGCGCGGACGGGGGCACGGCCCTCTCCGCGGAGCCGGCCCCGCCGCCACCCTCCTGGTCACGGGCGCCACCCGTCACCCGTCACCTGCCGGCCGCCACCCGCAGGCCGAAGCGGCCGCCCGCCGAGGATCGTGGGTGATCACCACGTTCGAGAACGGCGGTTACGTCACCGCCGCCCTCCTCCCGGCCCCCGCACGGCCCCGGCCTCGGCTCCGGCCCCGGCCCCGGGCCCCGGCTCCGACCACGGCTCCGGGCCCCGGCTCCGACCTCAGCTCCGGGCCCCGGCTCCGACCTCGGCTCCGGTCTCGTACGTACCCGCCCAAGGCCATCCGGAGCGACGGATGCGCCAGGCTTCGGGGGCCAAGCAGCACAGTGATCACCTGGCTGCGGCCAGGTCCTGGAGAGGGGTACGTCCGGCCAGATCGGTGCCCTTGGGCATCAGGTAACGGGGGGAGCCGGTGGCGATCAGCATCCATCGGTTTCCCTCCGAACATTTGCGCCTTTCGACGGAACCCAATGCCGTTGAGCCGTCGCCCGGAAAATGACGGGGTCCTCGCCGCTCGTCACAACAGGGCGCACCGGCGCGCGTATCGCCGGTCCCGCACACCATGCCGAATTCGCGTTCCTCCGCGAGCCCCCGGACCGGAAATACGGCCGACAGCACCGCCCGGCTGCCGGGGCGTGATCCGGACACGTCTTTCCGGAAACCCCGATGGCCCCATGCCCGTCAGGGCCCGGACTTTGCCAGCTCTTTCCAGGCATTTTCGGCCACTCTTCTCATGTGTGCAGCTGGCTGCACATTTCGGCAATGCAAGTTCGCGAAGTCCGAAATGCGCTAATTACCAACCCCGTTGACACGTGATCGGGCCAAGCTCACTGGCGTATTGGGCGCCGCACCGACGGCGCCCGCCGCATTCCCAGCACTACGAGAGGGACCGCTGTGACAGACAGCCCGCCGACCGGCTTCCTGGCCGACACCGCGACCGGACTGCCCATTCCCGACGACGCCGTGTTCGCCTCGGCCGAGGAGGAGCGCCGCCACCGCAAACAGCGCCTGGCCGCCGCGATGCGGCTGTTCGGGAAGGCGGGGTTCGCCGAAGGGATATCCGGCCACATCTCCGTTCGCGACCCCGAACACCACGACCGGTTCTGGGTGAACCCCTTCGGCCTGTCCTTCAACCAGGCCAAGGTGAAGGACCTGATCTGCGTGGATGCCACCGGCCGCGTGGTCGAGGGCGAGGGGAAGGTCAACCCCTCCGCCTTCACCATCCACTCGAAGATCCACGAGCGGCCCGAGGCCGAGGCCATCGCCCACGGCCACACCGTTCACGCGCGGGCCCTCGGCTCCCTCGACCGGCTTCTGGAGCCGCTCGACCAGGAGTCCTGCGCCTTCTACGAGAACCAGGTCCTCTACGGCGACTACGACGGCCCCGCGATCAGGATCGAGCACGGCGAGGACATCGCCCGCCGGCTCGGCGACAAGAGGGCCCTGCTCCTGCGGTACCACGGGCTGCTCACCGTCGGCGGCAGCATCGAAGAGGCCGTGCACTGGTTCTTCACCTACGAATCGTGCGCCCAGGTCCAGCTCGCCGCGCTCGCCGCGGGCACCCCCAAGCCGATGAGCCCCCAGCAGGCCCTCGCCGCTCGCGACGGATTCGGCGACGACCAGCTCGGCCGCTTCAGCTTCCAGGTCATGTGGGACGAGATCACCGCCGAGCAGCCCGAACTGCTCGACGAGCGATGAGCCCGGAGCACACGCCATGAGCGCACACCTCACATCAGCCAAGCGCGAGATGGCCAAGGCCGTCATCATCGTCGCCCTCGTGCAGTTCGTCGTCGGCGGCTGGTTCTCCTGGACGGCCTCCCGCTCGGAGCCCACCCGCGTGCCCGTCGCCGTCGTCGCCGACAACGGCCCGTACAAGCAGCTCGACGCGCTCCTCGGGGCACACGGCGACGACTTCGACACCCGTCGGGTCGACAGCGCGGGCCGGGCCGAATCGCTGCTGCGCGACCGCGAGGTCTACGGCGCCTTCGTCCAGGACGACGCCGCCGGTCACGGCTGGCGGCTCAAGGTCGCCTCCGCCGCCTCCCCCGCCGTGTCCGCCGCGCTGTCCGGGCTGCTGGCCGAGCTGACAGGCACCTCCGAGCTCGTCGAGGAGGTCGTCCCCGCCAACGGCAACGACCCGCACGGCTCCGGCATGACCATGGGGTTCTTCCCCCTGATCGTCACCTCCGTCATCATCGGCCTGCTCCTCGTCCTCAAGGTGCCCGACGCCCGCCTGCGCCTCGCCGGTGTCGCCGCGTTCGCCGTCCTCTCGGGACTTCTCAGCTCACTGATGCTGACCGTCGTCTCCGATGTGCTGCCCGGCTCCTTCCTGACCAACGCCGCCGCGATCCTGCTGCTGGAACTGGGCATGGCGGGCTTCATCACCGGCCTCGGCGGCCTGCTGGGACCGGGCGGAATCGCCGCTGGAGCCGTCGTCATGTTCCTGATCGGCAACCCCCTCTCCGGCATCGCCACCGGCCCCGACCTGCTGCCCGGACGGCTCGGCAGCATCGGCCAGCTCCTGCCGCCCGGCGCGGCGGGATCGTTCATCCGCGCCGAGGGCTCCTTCGCGGGTACGGGCAGCGGCTCCCCCCTCGCCGTACTGACCGGGTGGGCCGTCGTCGCCCTGGCCCTGCTGCTCCTCGCCGTAGTCAAGGGGCGTCGCAGGCGCCCGGAAGACGCCCGCGTGCTCCAGAACGTCTGACCAGGGAAACCACACACTCCATGAACGACATGACCGATCAGATGTCCCACGAGCGGATAGCCGACGATCAGCTGTCCCACGAGCGGACGGCCGATGAGCGGACGGCCGACGACATCGCCATCATCGGAGGCGGTGCGGCGGCCGTAGCGGTACTCGACCGTCTCGCCCGCCTGCCCGAACCCGGCAACGGCCGCGTGGTCGTGTTCGAACCCGACGGCTCCCGGCTGTGGCGGGGCCGCGCCTACCAGCACGACACCGACTCCGTGCTGGTCAACATCCTCCCCGCGGAGATGTCCGCCACCGCCGGCGATCCCGGCGCGTTCGCCGACTGGCTGAAGCGCACGGGATCCCCCTACGGCGGCGGCCCCTGGGACGAGGACGGCCACTTTCCGCCACGCCATGTCTTCGGCTCCTACCTGGAGCACACCGCCGAGCAGGCCGTCTCCTCCATGTCACTGCGCGGCAGGCCCGTCACCGTCGTCCACCGCCGGGTCACCCGGGTGCGGGACGCGGACTCCTTGCTCGACGTCACCGACGACAGCGGGGACACCTGGCGGTTCGGCCATGTCATCTGCGCCGTCGGACCCGGAATCCCGGCCGACCACTACGGGCTGACCGGCGAGGAAGGCTTCCTCCCCGACCCCTACCCGTTGGCCGACACCCTCGCCCCCATCCCCGCGGACGCGGCGGTCGCGGTGATCGGCACCGGCCTGGCCGCCGTCGACACGGTCGTGTCCCTGTACCGGGCCGGACACACCGGACCGGTCGTCATGGCCTCCCGCAACGGATGCCTCCCCGCGATCCGGCAGCGCCCGGTCCACCCCGAGATCCGCCACTTCACCCCGGCCCGCATCCACGACATCGCCGCCGACGGCCACCCGATCGGCCTGGAGCAGCTGACGGACCTGCTGGCCGAAGAGCTGCGCGCCCACGGCGCCGACCCCGCCATCGCCCTGGACGAGCTGATGTCGGCCGAGCGCGAGGACCCGCTGGTCAGGCTGCGCCGCCAGTACCAGGAGCTCGACCACCCCGACACCGGCATGCGCGTCATGCAGGAGGCCGTGCCGACGACCGGCCCGGACGCCTTCCCCCTCCTGCACCCCGAGCTCCAGGACTACATCCGCGAGAACCTCTACCGGGGCATCATGTCGCTGTGCTGCCCGATGCCGCCGGAGAACGCCCGCGTCCTCCTGGACATGGCCGACCGGGGCCAGCTGCACGTCGAGCGGGGCCTGCACACCGTCAAGCCACGTGACGGCGGGGGCTTCCTGCTCGGCGCGGACCGGTCGGAGGAGGCCGACCGGGTCGTCAACGCCGTCTCCGCACCGGCCCACCGCATCCCCGAGGCCGCCCGTGCCGTGTTCGCGTCCCTGACGGAGGCGGAGCACGCCGAGTACCACCCGGCGGGCGGGATCGCCGTCGAACCGGCCACCTCCCGGGCGACCGTCGACGCTCGGCCCCACCAGCGGCTGTACGCCATCGGGGACGTCGCCGGGGGCACCTTGTTCTTCACCTCCGGCATGCCCTCGATCGTCGACCGCGCCCAGGACATCGTCAACGCCGTCAGCGGCACCGGCCGGAAGGGCTGAGGACCATCAACACCTGCACCATGACCCGCCGTTCACTGCTCCGGAACGCCGCCATCGCGGCGACCGCCGCCGCCGGCGTCACCGCCGTCACCGCCATGGCCACCGCCTCCGCGTCGCCGGAGCGCCGGGTGCGGGCCGCAGCCGAGGAGACGGACCCGGCCGTCCCGTTCGACGAGGTCTACAAGGGCCGCCGGATCGAGGGCAGGCCGGTCCCGGAGGGCCACGCCCACCACGGCGGCGGAGCCGCCCACGGGGCCTCCGCCGCGGGCACGACCCGCACCGCGGGCACGACCCGGACCGCGGGCCTGGCCCGTACCGCCGCCGCCTCGTCGCACGAGCAGGGCTTCCCGCCCGCCCCGGCGGTCGAGATCAAGATCGACGGGAGGGTGCTGCACGTCATGCGCCGCGCCGACGGCACGTACATGAGCCTCCTCAACCACTACGAGTCCTTCCCGACCGCACGCGCCTGCGCCCAGGCCGCGGTCAACAACCTCGGGCCCAACTCCCAGCTGGCCCCGGGCAACATCCACGGCTGACCGGCAGCCCGCCACCGGCCGCCCGCCACCAGCCGTCCGTCTCCGCCCCAGCGACACCGCAGGAGCACCTTCTCCGTGCACATCCGCAAGAACTGCAAGGACCTGACCGCCGTCGAGCGCAAGCGCTTCATCGACGCGGTCCTCGAAGTGAAGAGCAAGGGCGTCTACGACGACTACGTCAGGACCCACGCCCACTATTTCGTCGCCGACGGCGAGGGCGGCAAGCGCTACGGCCACATGGCCCCCAGCTTCCTGCCCTGGCACCGCGCCATGCTCATCGACTTCGAGAACGAGCTGCGCGAGGTCGACGACCGCGTCACCCTCCCCTACTGGGACTGGACCTCCGAGCAGTCCACCACCGGCATCCCCTGGACCGAGGACTTCCTGGGCGGAAACGGCCGCGCCGGTGACCGCCAGGTCACGAGCGGCCCGTTCGCCCACCGGGCGGGCCGGTGGGACATCAACGTCCAGGTCACCAACGATCCCTTCCTGATGCGGGACTTCGGCGGCTGGAACAACGGGGTCTCGCTGCCCGGCCCGGCCGACCTCGAAGAAGCGCTGTCCGATGCGCGCTACGACAGCTACCCGTACGACTCCACCGCCACCACCACCGGCTTCCGCAACAAGCTGGAGGGCTGGACCGTCGGCCAGGACGTGGGCTGGAAGCTCCACAACCGCGTCCACGCCTGGGCGGGCGGCCAGATGACCGGCGGCAGTTCACCGAACGACCCGGTCTTCTGGCTGCACCACTGCTTCATCGACCTGATCTGGACGCGGTGGCAGGAACGCCACAAGGACGTGCCCCAGTACCTGCCGGAGAAGCCCATCGCGGCAGGCGACAGCCAGCACGGGCGCGTCCTGTCCCTCGACGAGAAGCTCACACCGTGGGACGTCACCCCGCGGCAGATGCTCGACCACACCGGGTTCTACCGGTACGCCTGACCTCCCCGGTTCCGGGGCGGCGCCCCCTGCGTCCGGTACCGAGAACACCGGACCGCGCGGGCGGCCAACTCATGCCATCCGTACACCACTTCATCACCGCAGCAAGGAGCTGATCCGTCATGCGCAAGACCACCAACACCACTCGGGCCGCCCGGGCCCTCGTCCCCGCACTCGCCCTCGCCTCCGCCGTCGCCCTCGCCGGGCCGGCCGCCGCCGACGCCCCCGCCCGCACCGGCACCACCGTCGGCGCGGCCGTCGAGCAGAACCGCAGTGAGCTGCCCGCCTTCGCCGGACACTCCTACCGCCTGGAGGTCGACAACGGCGTCGTCTTCCACAACAGCTACTCCGCCGACGGCACCAAGCTCCACTGGGAGGCGACCGCGGGCCCGATGAAGGGCAACAGCGGCGACCAGGACCTCGCGGTGAAGAAGGTCAACGACGGTGTCTACCACGTCAACTGGGTCGAGGAGTCCGGCATGACCGTCTCCCACGTCATGGACCTGAACTCCGGGAACGTCTCCGTCTACTGGACGTACGTCAACGAGAGCGGCGACCGGGTCGGCGAGCTGCACACCGCCACCCTCGCCCGCATCGCCTGACGCACCGGGTGACGCCACCGGGCCGGCCCGACCTCCACGGGCCGGCCCGGCCCCTGCTCCAGGCCCCGCCTGCTCTCCCGCCACCCGCCTGCTCTCCCAGGCCCCGCCTGTTCTCCCAGCGCCCGCCCTGCCTTCCGGCACCTTCCCGAGGAGCCCCGTGGCCGCACCTGCCGCTGCCCGTGCACCGCACCCCCCGCAGCACCCTCCCGCCGAGCACCGCCTCAAACCCCACCTGGCCTCCCGCCACCTGACCATGCTCGCCCTCGGCGGTGTCATCGGCGCCGGTCTCTTCGTCGGCTCCGGGCAGGGGCTGGCCCTCGCCGGGCCCGCGGTCCTCGTCTCCTATCTGCTCGCCGCGCTCATCGCCCTCGCCATCATGCGGATGCTGGGCGAACTGGCCGCCGCCCTCCCCGTATCGGGGTCCTTCTCCGTCTACGCGGACAAGGCGCTGGGGCCCTGGGCCGGGTTCACCACCGGCTGGCTCTACTGGTGGATCACCGCGATCGCCATCGCCGTCGAAGCCGTCGCCGCCGCGGGCATCGTCCACCAGTGGATACCGGCACTGCCCAGCTGGACCGCCGCCCTCGTCTTCATGGCCCTGTTCACCGCGCTGAACACGCTGTCGGTGAAGATGTTCGGTGAGGCGGAGTTCTGGTTCGCGTCCCTCAAGGTCGCCGCCATCATCGCCTTCATCGCGCTCGGCGTCGCGGCGCTCGCGGGCTGGCTGCCCGGTACTCCGTCCCCCGGCACGGCCCATCTCACCGGGCACGGGGGCTTCGCCCCGCACGGCGTCACCGGCATCCTCGCCGCTCTGCTCGCCGTCATTTTCGCCTTCGGCGGCATGGAGGTCATCGCCATGGCCGCCGCCGAGTCCGCCAACCCCTCGCTCGCCGTCTCCCGCGCCGTACGGTCCGCGATCTGGCGCATCGCCCTGTTCTACATCGGTTCGGTCGCCGTCCTGGCCGCCCTGCTGCCCTGGACCTCCGCCCGGCCCGGACACAGCCCCTACCCGCAGGTCCTGGAGCGGCTCGGCATTCCCGCCGCGGGCACGGTCACCGAGGCCGTCGTCCTCATCGCGCTCCTCTCGGCCCTCAACGCCAACCTCTACGGCACCTCCCGGATGCTGCACTCGCTCGCCCTGCGCGACGACGCCCCGGCAGCCCTCGCCCCGGTCAGCCCCAAGGGCTCCCCGCGCCGGGCCGTGGTCGCGTCCGCCGCCATCGGGTTCCTGTGCATCCCGCTGGAAGCCGCCCGGCCCGGAGACGTACTGCCGGTGCTGGCCGAGGCCATGGGCGGCGCCATGCTGTTCATGTGGCTGACGGTCGCCGTCTCCCACCTGGTCCTGCGCCGCCGCCTCGAACGGACGCGGCCCGACCTCCTCGTCCTGCGTACCCCCGGCTTTCCCGGTGTCACCATCGCGGTGATCGCCGTCCTCGTGGCCGTCATCGCGGCCATGGCCTTCGACCCGTCCGCCCGCGGCCAGATCCTCGCCTCCGCCCTGCTCGCCTGCGTTCTCGCCGGAGTCGGCCGGCTGCGCCGACGCGGCTGACGGCCGGCGACGAGGAACGCCGGGGAGCGACGAGAGGCGTCAGGGCACGGCAAGGTCCTCCGCCCCGTCGTGCGTGGCCTCCGCCCGGGCGATGAGATAGCCGAGCTGCGCCCGCGACCGCGATCCCAACTGCTGGGAGATCCGGGACACATGACCGGCCACGGTCCGCCGCGACACCCCCAGCCGGCGAGCGATCGCGTCGTCGGTGTGACCGGACACCAGGAGCCGCATCACCGCCCGCTCGACCTCGTCCACGATCACGGACTCCCGCGCGCGCACCACCGGCGCCGACACGGGCGTGCCCCGCTGCCAGGCATCCTCGAACACGCAGACGAGGAAGGCCACGATGCCCGGGTGGGTGATCTCCACCGCCCCCGCGTGCGGCGAACCGTCGCTGTGGACCAGGTAGGCGCTCGAACGGTCGCACAGCAGGAGCCGGCCGATCACCTGGTCCACGGTACGGACATAGCCGCCCGCCTCCTCCACCCGCGCGATGTGCCGCAGCAGTTGGGCGTTCGTCTGCGCCGCATGCGGATACAGCGTGCGGTGCGTCACCCCTCGCGGAACCAGCCGGGGGTCCTCCAGATCGAAGGCGTTGCGCTCGCCGAGCGGCTGGATCGTGGCCAGCTCGCTGCGGCAGGAGCGGACCGCCTTCTCCAGCGTAGGCATGACCACACCTTCGCCGTCGATCCGGGCCACGCTCGAACGGGCCTCGCGGACCGCTGCCCGGTACATCGCCTGGACCGAAGAGAAATCGGAACGGGTCCGCTGCACCCGCTGCCTGCCGCGCCGGATGTCCTCCTCCAGCGGTTGCAGCAACTCGTCGAGCGCTACGTCCGGCGCCACCGGCACCAGCAGCCTGGGGTCGTCCGGCGGAGGGGTCACCAGGCCGAGGCGCAGCAGGCACCCGGGCGCCTGGGCCAGCGGCATACAGCCCTTGATCACCGCGTAGCGGTACCTGGCCAGGCCCTGCGCGCACACCGTCGACGGGTCCTCCCCGCACGAGCACCCGGGCGACCGAGGGGTCTGTCTGTCCCTTTCATGATCCAGCATTTCATGATTATGCACTCTCTTTCCAAGGAAATCGGCCGAGTGGCCCCATAGCGTTCCAGTGCAGACCCAGCACCCACCTAGGAATCGCAGGAGAGACCTCCCTATGACCATCAGTGGCACCACCGTGCTCATCACCGGAGCCGGAGCCGGTATCGGCCTGGCCACGGCGCGACTGGCAGCCGAACGCGGCGCCCATGTCGTCCTCACCGACCGCAACGAGGACGCCGTACGCCAGGCGGCCGGGACCATCGGCGGCCGGGCCGAGTACCGCGTGCTGGACGTGACCGATCCCGCCTCCGTCGACGCGGCCGTGGGCTCGCTGGAGCGCGTGGACCACGTGTTCACCAGCGCGGCGGGCATCACCGTCGGCCCGTTCGAGGAGCTCGGCGAGGACGACTTCCGGCGGTTCTTCGAGATCAAGTGGTGGGGCCAGTACCGCGTCCTGAAGGCGGCCCTGCCGCGCATCCCGCGGGCGACCGGCTCGGTCACCCTCATGTCCGGCTACCTCTACCGCAAGCCCGAACTCGGCTACTCGGCCTTCGCCGCGGTCAACGGATCGATCGAGGGCCTGGTGAAGTCCCTCACCCACGAGCTCGCGCCGCTGCGGGTCAACGCCCTGGCCCCCGGCCCGGTGGACACCCACGCGTCCCGGATGCCCGCGGACGAACACGCCGCCTACCGGGAATCGGTGTCGCGGCGGCTGCCCGTCGCCCGGCCCGGGGAGGCCGACGAACTCGCGCACGCCGCCCTGTTCCTCATGGAGAACACCTTCACCACGGGCATCACCCTCGACATCGACGGAGGCATCCGATGACCACCGCCAACACCGCCGCGCACACCACCGCCGACGCCAACGCCAACGCCAAGGCCACACAGGTGCTGGGCGGCCTGCTCCAGGAGTGGCAGAGCCGGTTCAACGAGCCCGATCCCGAGCGGGCCGCCGCCCTGTTCACCGAGGACGCGCTCTTCCAGGGCCTGTTCCCGGACCCGGTCACCGGACCCGGGAGCATCGCCGGTTACTACCGGCAGGTCCCCCCGGGCACCCGGGCCGTCGCCCGCGTCCTGCACGCGTACCGGGGCGGGGACGACTGGATCGGCGGGCTCGCCCAGGTCGTCTTCCACCAGCACGACGGCGACATACCCGTACGTCTCTCCCTCGTCGCCGTCCGCGCCGACGCGGGGTGGCGCATCCGGCAGTACCACGTCTCGCGCCTCTGAGCCCCGGCCCCGCACGGCTCCTCGGCCCCGGCACCGGCCCCGGTCTCGGTCTCGGTTCCGGTCCCGGTTCCGGTCTCCTTCAGCCCCGCTCGGAGATGTCCGGAGCCGTGCGGAGCCGTCCGGGCGAGCCCATCCGCCGTACGGGCTCAGCTCAACAGCCGGTCCGTGACCGCGTCGAGTACGTCCGCGCGGTCGAGCGGGCCGTTGTCGGCCACGATGAGGCGGTCGCCGACGCGCAGCGAGAAGGTGATCAGGCAGCGGGCCTCGACATCGCCCGCGTCGGGGCAGAAGGCCCCGTAGAGCTCGCGCAGGTAGTCCATGCGGCGGTTGTCGGCCCGGCGGAGGCGGCGCGCGACTCCTTCGTCGCGCCGGGCCCACTCGCGGATCGCCAGCTCGACCCCGGCGTCGGTCGCGAGCACCCTGCCCGACCCCACGAAGTCGAAGAGATGCCGGAGCCGTTCACGGGCGTCGCCCCCATCGCGCTCGATCCGCTCGATGACGGCCTCGGTGACCTCGCGCTCCCACGTGTCGAGCATCTCCTCCAGCAGGGCGGCGCGGTTGCGGAAGTAGCCGTAGAAACCGCCCTTGCTGACACCGAGCGCCTGGGCGAGGACCTCGACCCGGACAGCCTCGGGGCCGCCGGCGGCGAGCATGCGAAGCCCCTCCTCGATCCACCTGTCGCGTGGCGTACGGATCGCACCCATGCCGTGTCCCTCCTCACGTACCCGACCAATATACGGAGCCGTACAGATGAGTCTATGCTCGTTCTATACGCCACCGTATAGACAGGAAGCTGCCATGAGTGACCTGCGCCTTCCCCCGACCGACCATACGTCCCGCCCCTGGCGGATCCACGAGATCGCCGACGACTTCCGGCTGGAGGATGTGTGGGCGCTGCCGACGCCGGGCGGCCCGGACGATCTGCACCATCTGGTCGATCAGATGGCGAACGGCAAGGACGGTCCGGACGGCGGCAACCCCGTGGGCCGCTTCCTTTTCGCGGTGCGCTGGAAACTCGGTGCGCTCCTCGGCTGGGACAAGCAGGACACCGGCGTCGGCGGCCGGGTGACGACGCTGCGCGACCGGCTTCCCGAGGATCTGCGCCAAGGGCTGCGGGGCCCCGACCTCAGCACGGCGTCCTTCACCTCGGTCTTCCAGACGCACGACGAATGGGCCGCCGAGTGCGCCAACAAGACCATGCACGGGGTGCTGCACATCGGCTGGGTCCCTGACGGGAACGGCGGCTTTCACGGCCAGTTGGCCGTGCTGGTGAAGCCCAACGGCCGCCTCGGCTCCCTCTACATGCTCGGCATCAAACCCTTCCGGTACCTGGGGGTCTACCCGGCCCTGATGCGATCGATCGGCCGGGAGTGGCAGGAGAACGCGGAGCGTCGGATCGCACCCTGACGCCTCCCGCCCCCCGCCTCCCCGCCTCAACAGCTCTGGCGAGGGCTCCAGCGAGTACGGGCCCGGCCCCGGCGGCCTCCCGACGGCGGGCGCCGCCGGGAGGCCGTTGGCCTGGCTACGCCTTGCGGAGGCGGCCGATGATGCCGTTGAGGTCCTGCTCGAAGAACCAGGGGTCGACCTTGTGGCCGCCGTCCCTCTCGTGCGACTCGTGCTGGATGCCCGCCCTGTCGAGGAAGCCGCGGAACTCCCGCTGGGTCTGGAGCACGCCGACCTCGTTGAACGTGTCCCAGAACGTCGGCTCGGGGGTGGTGCCGGCGACCATGAAGATCCGCTTGCCCCGGTAGCTCTCCAGCCGCTCGATCGGGTTGTCCGCGCTGACCCGGGCCTCGTCCCAGAGCGGCGCGCCGTAGACCGTGCCACCGCCCAGTTCGACGGCCGCGGACGAGGCGTTGGCCCAGTGCACGACCGCGCCGTTGACCCCGGCGACGGGACCGCGCAGGCTGGCCGGGCCGGAGTGGGAGCTCACCGAGGCGAAGTGCCCCCAGTACTTGGCCGCGTACTTCAGCGCGCCGAAGCCGCCCATCGAGAAGCCGGAGACGGCGCGGCCGTCGAATTCGGCGTACGTCCGGAAGTTCGCGTCGATCCACGGGATCAGCTGGCCGATGTGGAAGTGCTCCCAGTTACGGGCTCCGACGTTGGTGCTCACCGGGTTGGAGTACCAGCCCGCGCGTCCGCCGTCGGGCATCACCACGATGACCGGCTTGCCCGCGGTCGCCGCGCGGATACCCCAGCGGTCCCAGGAGATGAAGTCCTGCTCGCCGCCGTGGAGGAGGTAGAGGACGGGATAGGTGCGACCGCTCCAGTGGTAGTCGTCGGGGAGCAGGACGTTGACGGCAGGGGCCCAGCCGCCGATCGCACCGGTCTGGAACCGGTAGTACCACATGCGGGGGTCGTGCTCCATGCTGTCCACGATGTGCAGTCCGAAGCCGTCACCGGCGGCGGCGCCCCGGGCGGCCGCGCTCGCGGACGAGGCCGACGCGACGGCGCCCGCGCCGCCGAGGGCCACGGCGGCGGAGACTCCACCGACGGACTTGAGAAGGTTCCTGCGGGTGGTGCGGTGCTGCTCGCTCAACTTCGCCTCCTGGTCGGGAAAATGGTCCGGTGAGCGGTATGTGCCGGTGGTTCCGCCCGCTCGGAAGCTAGCTGCCCGGCGTTCTCTGCGGCATCCGGAACGATCCGGAGTGACAGGGCCCTCGGGCCCTGATGGGATGCGCCCGTGACGGCACCGGCCGGCCCCGGGCCGGCCCGTTCAGGAGACTGAGGTCCCCCCACACTCATGGGGGAACCTCAGTCGACTCGCCTGTGGCTCGGTATCGGCTTTCGGTACCGGCTTTCGGCTATCGGCCTGCGAGGGAGTGTGCGGGGCCGCCCACCTTGTTCCATGCGATCCCGGATCCCGACCACTGGAAGACGGCACTCCTGTCCGGGCTCAGCCCGTACAGATGACTACCGGAGACAGCGAACTGTGCCGCCGGACCACCGACCTTGACCCACTTGTCCGGCGTACCACTGAACTTGAACAGATCACCCGTCGACGGATTCGTCGCGAACAGCCCCGCTCCACCCGCGACCAACTCACCCGCAGCACCACCGACCTTGACCCACGACGTCCCGGATCCCGACCACTGGAAGACAGCGCTCTTGTCCGGGCTCAAGCCGTACAGATGATTGCCAGTGACCGCGAACTGCGCGGCCGGTCCACCGACCTTGCTCCACTTGTCGGGTGTACCGCTGAACTTGAACAAGTCACCTGTCGACGGATTCGTCGCGAACAGCCCGGCCCCACCGCCGTACAACTTCCCGGCCGCACCGCCGACCTTGACCCACGACGTCCCGGATCCCGACCACCGGAAGACAGCACTCCTGTCCGGACTCAGCCCGAACAGACCATCACCCGCGACAACGAACTGCGCCGCCGGACCACCGACCTTGACCCACTTGTCCGGCGTACCACTGAACCTGAACAGATCACCCGTCGACGGATTCGTCGCGAACAACCCAGCCCCACCCGCGACCAACTCACCGGCAGCACCACCGACCTTGACCCACGCGACACCCTGCCCGGAGTACTGGAAGACACCCGACCGGTCCGGCGACAACGCGAACAGGTCACCCCCACCCGGAACAGGATCACCGCAGTTGCGGCTGGTCTCGAAGTGCTCACCGTAGGACCAGTTGACCGGTACGGCATGACCGTCGATGGTGGCCTGCACCACGGAACCGTTCAGCTTCTGCTCGTAGTGCAGGTGTGCCCCCTCGGAGGCACCGGTGTTGCCGACGGTGCCGATCTGCCGGCCTCGCTCCACGTCGGTGCCGACCGAGACGTCGAGCCGGTCCAGGTGCAGGTATCGGGTCTGCCAGCCGCCACCGTGGTCGATGACGACGAAGTTCCCGGCGCTGCTGGAGTATTGGGACACCGTGACGCGTCCAGCCGCCGAGGCCAGCGCGGGCTTGCCCAGGGTGGCTCCGCTGGTCGGGACCATGTCGAGCATGTACTGGTTGGCGTGCCCGCTGTGCGTGGACGTCGTCCACACCTCGCCACAGGGAACGGGCAGCTGGAAGGCGGGAGTCGCGCTCGGCGCCTGAGCCGAGGCCGTGGCGGGCAGGGGCGAGAGCAGTGCGAGGAGCAGCGCTGCCACTGCCAGAAAGCCGGACCGTATGACGGTTCTCAATGCCTCTCCTTAGGAAGGGATACCAAGATCAGGAACGATCCTGGGCGCGTCACAGGACGGAGATGTTCTCCGCGCGTGCAGGTAGGACGTGCGGGTAGCGCGTGCGGGCAGCCCGTGCGGGCAGCGCGGATCTTCAGTCGGTCGCGATGCTCGCGGCGGGGCCGCCGACCTTGGTCCATGACGCCCCCAGGCCGGTCCACTGGTAGACAGCGCTCCTGTCCGGGCTCAACCCGTACAGGCGGTCGCCGGTGACAGCGAACTGCGCCGCCGGACCACCCACCTTGCTCCACCTGTCCGGCATACCGCTGAACCTGAACAGATCACCCGTCGACGGATTCGTCGCGAACAACCCGGCCCCACCGCCGTACAACTTCCCGGCCGCACCGCCGACCTTGACCCACGACGTCCCCGAACCCGACCACTGGAAGACCGAACTCTTGTCCGCGCTCAACCCGTACAGACGGTCGCCGGTGACAGCGAACTGCGCACCCGGTCCGCCGACCTTGCTCCACCTGTCCGGCATACCGCTGAACCTGAACAGATCACCCGTCGACGGATTCGTCGCGAACAACCCGGCCCCACCGCCGTACAACTTCCCGGCCGCACCGCCGACCTTCGTCCACGTGTCGCCCTGGCCGGAGTACTGGAAGACGGAACTCCTGTCCGGACTCAGCCCGTACAGACGGTCGCCCGCGACGACGAACTGCGCGGCAGGCCCACCCACCTTGCTCCACCTGTCCGGCGTCCCGTTGTACCTGAACAGATCCCCCGTCGACGGATTCGTCGCGAACAGCGCGCCGTCGCCTCCGATCAGCGTTCCGGCGGGCCCTCCGATCCTGGTCCAGGATGTTCCGCTGGTCCGCTGATAGACGGCGCTCCTGTCCGGGTTCAGCCCGTACACATGGTGCGGGGCGAACGGACGCGCGCGCCATGTGAGCGGAGCGAGGTCCACTCCGCCGTTGCCCCAGCCGGCGCTGCTGACCCACAGCTTTCCGTTCTGGTCCGGTACGACCTCCGCGGCATGTGAGGGCAGTCGGCCCACCTGTCCGGAGGATGAGAAGCGGAACGGGTCGGCGCTCGCGTAGACCTCGGCTCCCACATAGTCCGTAGCTGAGGAGCCGCCGATGAACAGGTGCCAGAGACCGTCTCGCTGCATCACGTACGGAGATTCCGTCCAGCCGTCTCCCGAGGCGGTGAACGCAATGCTCCGGGGACCCCAGGTGATGAGGTCGGAACTGGTCCGGTAGGCCACCACATTGCGGCCCCCGGTGGCTGTCTCCGTGGCCGTGTAGTACATGACCCACTGGTCCCCCACTCGGGTGACCATCGGGTCGCGCGCTTCCAACCCGTCACGGAACAGCGGCCCCTCGGCCCGGCGTTCCCAGTGGCGCAGATCCGTCGATGTGGCCAGATTGATCTGGCTTCTCGACAGATCTCCTTCGGTCTGACCACCGGCATAGAACATGTAGTACGTGGACCCGGAGCGGATGACGTGCGGTGCCCAGAGGTGGGACTCCCCGTAGGAAGGGTCGACGTTCAGCGCCATGGGCTGCTTCGTCCACGGCCCCTGCAAGCTGGGCGCTGTGGCATGGGCGAACGAGTCCTCGTCCTCGGGATCGGCGGGCTCGGCGTGGGTGATGCCGAACAGGTGCCAGGTCCCGGTGGCCTCGTCCCGGATGAAGGTGTGATCGTTGATGTACCAGGGCCGCGATTCCCCGGCCGACGGATCATAGATCCGGACGAAGTCTCCACTGGTCACGGACTCGGCGGACATCGCAGCGGACTCGACGGACGTCGCAGTCGGCTCGGTGGACATCGCAGCCGACTCGATGGATGCCGCAGCGGACCCGGTGGGCATCGCGGCAGACCCGGTGGGCATCGCGGCGGATTCGACGGACGTCTCAGCCGACTCGGCGGACTTCGCAACCGCTGCGGGCGCCGCCCCGAGTGAGACCGCCACAAGGACGGCGGCAAGAACCATGCGCGATTTCAGGATGGGGTGCCTCCAGGGAGATGGCCGCAGGCGGGCTGGGCTGTCGGCCCGCCTGCGGTTCGGCGTCGGCTTTCGGTACCGGCTTTCGGCTATCGGTACCGGCTTTCGGCTATCGGCCTGCGAGGGAGTGCGCGGGGCCGCCCACCTTGTTCCATGCGATCCCGGATCCCGACCACTGGAAGACAGCACTCCTGTCCGGGCTCAACCCGTACAGATGATTGCCACTGACCGCGAACTGCGCCGCCGGACCGCCCACCTTGCTCCACTTGTCCGGCGTGCCACTGAACCTGAACAGATCACCCGTCGAAGGATTCGTCGCGAACAACCCAGCCCCACCCGCGACCAACTCACCAGCCGCGCCGCCGACCTTGACCCACGCGACACCCTGCCCGGAGTACTGGAAGACGGCACTCTTGTCCGGGCTCAACCCGTACAGATGACTACCGGAGACCGCGAACTGCGCCGCCGGACCACCGACCTTGACCCACTTGTCCGGCGTACCACTGAACCTGAACAGATCACCCGTCGACGGATTCGTCGCGAACAACCCGGCCCCACCGCCGTACAACTTCCCGGCCGCACCGCCGACCTTGACCCACGACGTCCCCGAACCCGACCACCGGAAGACAGCACTCCTGTCCGGACTCAGCCCGAACAGACCATCACCCGCGACAACGAACTGCGCCGCCGGACCTCCCACCTTGACCCACTTGTCCGGCGTACCACTGAACCTGAACAGATCACCCGTCGACGGATTCGTCGCGAACAACCCAGCCCCACCCGCGACCAACTCACCAGCAGCACCACCGACCTTCGTCCACGCGACACCCTGCCCGGAGTACTGGAAGACACCCGACCGGTCCGGCGACAACGCGAACAGGTCACCCCCACCCGGAACAGGACCACTGCAGGAGTTCGTACTGATCATGTCCTCCGGGCGGTTGGGGTCCATGATCAGCAACCGCCCCTGGAGCTTGGGGTGGACCATGTGCTGGGTGTCCGCGTCCTGGTCGCTGTTGGGGTTGTAGAGCTGCTCGTAGTGCAGGTGCGGCTTGCCCGGCGATCCGACGTCCCCCATGTAGCCGATGATGTCGCCGCGCTTGACCCAGGTGCCGGCCTGCGCGACGCCGGTCATGTGGAGGTAGAGGCTGAACCAGCCGTTGCCGTGCCTGATCTCCAGCCCGCCGGACGACCAGAAGTTCTCGTGCACGAGACCGTCCGCCGAGGCGAGGATGGGGCTCCCCGACGGCATCCCGTACCGGTACATGTCGATCTTCTTGTCGTCCGGATTGTGACCCGGGTAGGTCTTCAGTTCGACCTTGACGCCGCACGGGAAGGGCAGCCGGAAGTCCGGCCGGGTGTCCTCGATCCCCGCTGCCCGTGCCGTGGGGACTCCGCTGACGCCCAGGGCCATCACAGCCGAGAGCCCGCCGGCGGACTTGAGGATGTTCCTGCGTGTGGGACGGTGCGCGCTCACATGACCTCCTGGTCACCGACAGGGCGAAGGCGGCGGGCGACCTCATGGATGGCCGAAGATGGGGTCCTGTTCGTCAAGCCAGGGGTTCGCCCGCTGCGTTGAGGAAGGTACGGGCGGGCGCAGGGGCGGGGAATCCGGAACCCTACGGAGTGACAGGAGCAGGGGGCTCGGGTATCCCGGAGGCCCCCCCTATGTTCTCGCCCTGCGGCGAGTCCCGGCTCCGCATCGACCGCGTGTATGACGGCGGCACGATCGTCGTGGTAGGTCAGAGCGCGACCGAGGCACCATCGCCATCGACAGCCGGAACCCGACCACGTCCGCGTCACCAAGGGCCATCGACGCTCGACGCTCCGGAGCCTCACACCGCCGCGGCGAGCCCTTGGGGCACCCGCGTATCCGGCTCGGCTCGGCTCCCGGATCACAACCTGGTGTCGAGCCATACCGGATAGGACACAAGCCTTGACGCTTAGGTTAGGCACACCTTATTCATGAGGGGTTCACAGGAACCAGGAAGGCATGCCATGCAAAGCCCCGCCCCTCGTCGATTCGCCACCCTTGCTGTAGGCGCCCTGCTCGCGCCGCTCGTCGCCGCCTGCGGCGGTGGCGAGGAGAAGGGCGCTGCCCCGGGCACAAAGGCCGAGAAGAAGAACGAAACCCTCGTCATCTACTCCGGCCGCAACGAGGAGCTGATCGACCCCCTGCTCAGGAAGCTGGAAGCCGCCACCGGCGCCAAGGTCGAGGTTCGCTACGGCGACAGCGCCGAACTCGCCGCTCAGCTGCTGGAGGAGGGCGACAGGACCAAGGCCGGCCTGTTCCTCGCCCAGGACGCCGGCGCCCTCGGCGCGCTCACCAAGGAGGGCCGCCTGGCGGCCCTGCCGAAGGAGTCCCTGGACAAGGTCGACAAGGCGTTCCGCGCCGAGGACGGCACCTGGGTCGGCGTCTCCGGCCGAGCCCGCGTCATCGCGTACGCCCCGGACAAGGTCGACAAGGCCCCGGACAGCGTGCACGAGCTGACCGGCCCCAAGTGGAAGGGCAAGGTCGGCTACGCGCCGACCAATGCCTCCTTCCAGGCGTTCGTCACCGGCATGCGCGTCCTGGAGGGCGACGACGCCACCCGCACCTGGCTCAAGGACTTCAAGGCCAACGACCCGCAGGTGTACGAGAAGAACGGCGCCGTCCTCAACGCCGTCAACGACGGCACGGCCGAACTCGGTCTGATCAACCACTACTACTGGTACGAGAAGGTCGCCGAGGAAGGCGCGGCCAAGGTCAAGGCCAAGCTGCACTTCCCGACCAAGGGCGACCCGGGCGCGCTCGTCAACGTCGCCGGCGTCGGCATCCTCAAGGGCAGCGACCAGAGCGCGGCCGCCCAGCAGGCCGTCGGGTTCCTGCTCTCCGCGGAGGCGCAGACCTACTTCGCCGACGAGACCAAGGAGTACCCGCTGGCCGCGGGCGTCACCAGCAAGGTCGAGAACCTTCCGCCCCTGAGCTCCATCGACGCCCCCGCCATCGACCTGAGCAAGCTGGAATCGCTCAAGGTGACCCTGGAGATGATCCAGGAAGCCGGGATGGTCTGAGCAGCATGAGCACACCGGGGACGCCGGTCCACTCGAACCGGTCGGCGCCCGCCGGTACCACCCCGCGCCCTGACGACGCCGACGTGTCGTCAGGGCGCGGGCGTGCCGGGCAGCGGCCTCCTCTTGTCCTCATCGTCTTGGCGTCGCTGGCCGCGGTCGTGGCCCTGCTGCCGCTGGTCTACCTGGGTGTACGGGCGCTGGAGCGCGGCCCCGGATACGCCTGGGACGTCGTCGCCCACGAGCGGACCGTCGAACTGCTCGCCCGCAGCCTGGGGCTGACCGCCGTCGTCGTCACCGGTTGTCTGGTCCTGGGCATCCCGCTGGCCTGGCTGACGGTCCGCACCGCGCTGCCCGGCGCCCGCGCCTGGTCCGTGCTGGCCACCCTGCCGCTCGCCGTGCCCAGCTACGTCGCGGCCTTCGCCTGGATCTCCGCCGATCCCGGCCTCGCCGGCTTCACGGGCGCCGCGTTCGCCCTCACCCTGGTCAGCTACCCGTACGTGTACCTGCCCGTGGCCGCCGCCCTGCGCGGTATCGATCCCGCCCAGGAAGAGGCCGCCCGGTCTCTCGGGCACGGCCCGGCGCGCACCTTCCTCCGCGTCACGCTGCCGCAGTTGCGCCCCGCAGCGGCCGGTGGCGGACTGCTCGTCGCCCTGTACGTGCTCTCCGACTTCGGCGCGGTCTCGATCATGCGGTACGAGACGTTCACCCGGGCGATCCACACCTCGTACAAGGCCAGCTTCGACCGCACTCCCGCCGCCGCGCTCAGCGTGGTACTCGTCGTGATGACCGTGCTGCTCGTCACCGCCGAGGCCCGCACCCGGGGCCGCGCCGGACACGCCCGCACCGGCGGGGGCGCGCCCAGGCCCGCGCCCCCGGCCCGACTGGGCGGGTTCACCTGGCCCGCCCTCGGCTGGTGTTCGCTCGTCGCGGCTGCCGGAGTGGCCTTCCCCGTCGGCACCCTCGTCTACTGGCTGGCCGTCGGCAGCTCCGGCACCTGGGAGCCCGGCAGGCTCCTCGAAACGGCCGGGACCACCCTGGGCGTCGCCGCGCTGGGCGCCGCGGTCACCACTCTCCTCGCCCTGCCCGTCGGCATCCTCGCCGCCCGCCACCGGGGGCGTGCCGCGCACCTCCTGGAGCAGGCCGCGTACGCCGGACACGCCGTGCCCGGCATCACCGTCGCACTCGCGATGGTCTTCCTCGCCGTCCGCTACGCGTACCCGCTCTACCAGCAGCTACCGCTGCTCGTCGCCGCCTACGCGGTGCTGTTCCTGCCCGTCGCCGTGGCCGCCACCCGGGCCGCCGTCCTCCAGTCGCCCCCCGTCCTCGAGGACGTGGCCCGCTCGCTCGGACGCGGCCCGCTGGGCGTCCTGCGCGAGGTCACCGTGCCGCTCGCGGCCCCCGGAGTCGCGGCCGGCGCCGCCCTCACCTTCGTCGTCTGCATGAAGGAGCTGCCCGCCACCCTGCTGCTGCGGCCCACCGGCATGGAAACGCTCGCCACCCGGCTGTGGACGGAGACCGGCACCGGTTCCTACGCGGCCGCCGCACCGTACGCCGCCGTCCTGATTCTGATCGCCGCCGTCCCCTCGTACCTCCTCGGAAGGCACCGCACATGACCGACCTGCGGATCACCGGGCTCGTCAAGTCCTACGACGACGCGACTCGGGTGCTCGACGGCCTGGACCTCACCGTGCCGACCGGCCGGCTGGCCGCCGTCCTGGGCCCCTCCGGCTGCGGCAAGACCACCATGCTGCGGATCCTCGCCGGCTTCCTGCGCGCCGACGGCGGCACGGTCGAGCTGGGCGGCCGGGTCGTCGCGGGCCCTGGTGTCCACCTGCCGCCCGAGCGCCGCCGGATCGGGATCGTGCCCCAGGAAGGCGCGCTGTTCCCGCACTTGAACGTGGCCCGCAACGTGGCCTTCGGTCTGCCGGGTGTCCCCGTGGCCGAACGCCGCGGGCGCACCGAGGAGATGCTCGAACTGGTGGGCCTGCCCGGGTACGGGAACCGGATGCCGCACGAGCTGTCCGGCGGCCAGCAGCAGCGCATCGCCCTGGCCCGCGCGCTGGCCCCCAAACCCGGGCTCGTCCTGCTCGACGAGCCCTTCAACGCCCTCGACAGCGCCCTGCGCGCGGGCGTACGCGCCGATGTTCGCGCCGCACTGCGGGCCACGGGCGCCACGGGCGTGCTGGTCACCCACGACCAGCAGGAGGCGCTCTCCACCGCCGACCTGGTCGCGGTGGTACGGGCGGGCCGGGTCGCCCAGTGCGCGGCCCCCGAGGAGGTCTACCGGAGCCCGGCGGACCCCTGGGTGGCCGGCTTCGTCGGCGACGCCGTCCTCCTGCCCGGTACCGCCGAGGGCGCCACGGCCCTCACCGCGCTGGGCCCGGTCCCGCTGGCGGCGCACGGCGGCACGGTCGGCGCAGGCAAGGGCTCCACCGTCAGCGGCGGCTCCGGGACGGTCGTCCTGCGCCCGGAGCAGCTCACGCTGACCGAGGCGGGCGTGGACCGCCCCCCGGGCACGGTGGTGGACGTGCACTTCTACGGCCACGACGCGATGGTCGTCGTCGCGGTTCCCGGGCTCGACACCCCGGTGTCGGTCCGGGTCTCCGGGCCGGTGGGGGTGCGCCCCGGCGAGAAGACCGGGATCGCGGTCACCGGCGGGACAGTGCTCTACGACCACAGCGCACCCTGACCGCGTACAGCACCCCCCGGGCACCCGGGGCCTCCCCGCGTCCCGCACGCCTACCGGGGCGGTGACGCGGGGAGGGCCGAAGGGCTGGAGTGTCAGTCCTCGCCCTCCAGGTTCCCCTCCGTCTCCAGGTACACCTGGCGCAGCGCGTCCAGCACCGCCGGGTCCGGCTTGGCCCACATGCCGCGCGACTCGGCCTCCAGCAGGCGTTCCGCGATGCCGTGCAGAGCCCAGGGGTTGGCCTCCTGGAGGAACTGCCGGTTCTCCGGGTCGAGCACGTACGTCTCGGTGAGCTTGTCGTACATCCAGTCGGCGACGACGCCGGTCGTGGCGTCGTACCCGAAGAGGTAGTCGACGGTGGCCGCCAGCTCGAACGCGCCCTTGTAGCCGTGGCGGCGCATCGCCTCGATCCACTTGGGGTTGACGACCCGGGCCCGGAAGACGCGGGACGTCTCCTCGACCAGCGTGCGCGTGCGGACGGTCTCGGGGCGGGTGGAGTCCCCGATGTACGCCTCCGGGGCCTTGCCCTTGAGCGCGCGCACGGTGGCCACCATGCCGCCGTGGTACTGGAAGTAGTCGTCGGAGTCCGCGATGTCGTGCTCGCGGGTGTCGGTGTTCTTCGCGGCGACCTCGATGCGCTTGTAGGCGCTCTCCATCTCCTCGCGGGCCGGGCGGCCGTCGAGTTCACGGCCGTAGGCGTAGCCGCCCCAGACCGTGTAGACCTCGGCGAGGTCGGCGTCGGTGCGCCAGTCGCGGGAGTCGATGAGCTGGAGGAGGCCCGCGCCGTACGTGCCGGGGCGGGAGCCGAAGATACGGGTGGTGGCCCGGCGTTCGTCGCCGTGCTCGGCCAGGTCGGCCTGGGTGTGCGCCCGTACGTGGTTCTGCTCGGCCGGCTCGTCCAGCGAGGCGGCCAGCCGTACGGCGTCGTCGAGCAGCCCGACCGTGTGCGGGAACGCGTCGCGGAAGAAGCCCGAGATGCGCAGCGTCACATCGATCCGGGGACGGCCCAACTCCTCGTACGGGATGGGCTCCAGGCCGGTCACGCGGCGCGAGGCGTCGTCCCAGACGGGCCGGATGCCGAGCAGCGCGAAGGCTTCGGCGATGTCGTCGCCCGCCGTGCGCATCGCGCTGGTGCCCCAGAGGGAGAGGCCGACCGAGGTGGGCCAGTCGCCGTTGTCGGTGCGGTAGCGGGTCAGCAGCGAGTCGGCCAGCGCCTGGCCGGTCTCCCAGGCGAGCTTGGAGGGGACGGCCTTCGGGTCGACCGAGTAGAAGTTACGGCCGGTGGGCAGGACGTTGACCAGGCCGCGCAGCGGCGACCCGGACGGGCCGGCCGGGACGAAGCCGCCGTTCAACGCGTGGACCGCGTGCGTGAGTTCGTCGGTCGTGGCCGCCATGCGCGGGACGACCTCGGTGGCCGCGAAGGTGAGGATGTCGGCGACCGCCTCCGGCAGCCCGGCGGCGACGCCCGCGACGGCGGCGGGGTCCCAGCCGGCGTCGTCCATCGCCTGGACGAGCGCGCGGGCCTGCTCCTCGATCGCGTCGGCGGCGGTGCGGGTGGCGGCCGACTCGTCGAGGCCGAGCGCCTCGCGCAGCCCCGGCAGCGAGGCCGTACCGCCCCAGATCTGGCGGGCGCGCAGCACGGCCAGCACCAGGTTGACCCGGTCGTTCCCGGCGGGCGGGTTGCCCAGGACGTGCAGGCCGTCGCGGATCTGGACGTCCTTGATCTCGCAGAGCCAGCCGTCGAGATGCATGATGAAGTCGTCGAAGCCCTCGTCCTCCGGCCGGTCCTCCAGGCCGAGGTCGTGGTCGAGCTTCGCGGCCTGGATCAGCGTCCAGATCTGCGCCCGGATCGCGGGCAGCTTCGCCGGGTCCATGGCGGCGATCTGGGCGTGCTCGTCGAGGAGTTGCTCCAGACGCGCGATGTCGCCGTAGCTGTCAGCGCGGGCCATCGGCGGCACCAGGTGGTCGATCAGCGTGGCGTGGACGCGGCGCTTGGCCTGCGTACCCTCGCCCGGGTCGTTCACCAGGAACGGGTAGACGAGCGGGAGGTCCCCGAGGGCGGCGTCCGGACCGCAGGCGGCGGAGAGCCCGGCGTTCTTGCCCGGCAGCCACTCCAGATTCCCGTGCTTGCCGAGATGGATCATGGCATCGGCGCCGAAGCCGTTGTCGTCGGCGGAGGCGGCGATCCAGCGGTAGGCGGCCAGGTAGTGGTGGGACGGCGGGAGATCGGGGTCGTGGTAGATCGCGATCGGGTTCTCGCCGAAGCCGCGCGGCGGCTGGATGAGGATGAGGAGGTTGCCGCGCCGCAGGGCCGCGAGGACGATGTCGCCCTCCGGGTTGGCGGACCGGTCCACGAACATCTCGCCGGGCGCCGGTCCCCAGTGCCGCTCCACCGCGTGGCGCAGCTCCTCGGGGAGCGTGGCGAACCAGCGGCGGTAGTCGGCGGCCGGGATACGGACCGGGTTGCGGGCCAGCTGCTCCTCGGTCAGCCACTCCTGGTCGTGGCCGCCCGCCTCGATCAGCGCGTAGATCAGCTCGTCGCCGTCGCCGGAGACCAGCCCCGGGATGTCGGCCTCCGGCCCGAAGTCGTACCCCTCGGCGCGCAGCCGGCGCAGCAGCGCGACGGCGCTGGCGGGCGTGTCGAGGCCGACGGCGTTGCCGATCCGGGAGTGCTTGGTCGGGTAGGCCGACAGCACGAGCGCGATCTTCTTCTCCGCGTTCGGGATGTGCCGCAGCTTCGCGTGCCGTACGGCGATCCCGGCGACCCGGGCCGCGCGCTCGGCGTCGGCGACGTACGCCGGGAGCCCGTCCTCGTCGATCTCCTTGAAGGAGAAGGGCACGGTGATCAGCCGCCCGTCGAACTCCGGCACCGCGATCTGGGTGGCGGCGTCCAGCGGGGAGACGCCTTCGTCGTTCTCCTCCCAGGCGCTGCGCGGGCTGGTGAGGCAGAGCGCCTGGAGGACCGGCACGTCGAGCCCGGTCAGCGCGCCCGCGTCCCACGACTCGTCGTCACCGCCGGCCGACGCCTCGGCGGGCCTGGTGCCGCCCGCCGCGAGGACGGTGGTCACGATGGCGTCGGCGGCGCGGAGCGCGTCGATCAGCTCGGTCTCGGGCGTACGGAGAGACGCGACGTACAGCGGGAGCGGCCGGGCGCCGGCATCCTCCACGGCGGTGCACAGCGCGTCGATGAACGCGGTGTTCCCGCTCATGTGGTGGGCGCGGTAGTAGAGGACGGCGACGGTCGGCGCGCCCTCGGGCACCGCACGGGCCTCCCGCTCCAGCGGGCCCCACGCGGGGGCCGGGGCGGGCGGCTCGAAGCCGTGGCCGGTCAGCAGCACGGTGTCGGAGAGGAACCGGGCGAGCTGCTCCAGGTTGGCGGGCCCGCCGTGCGCGAGGTAGGCGTGCGCCTCGGCCGCGATGCCGATCGGCACGGTGGACGCGGCCATCAACTGGGCGTCGGGGGCCTGCTCACCGGTCAGCACGACGACCGGGCGCCCGGTGGCCAGCACCGCGTCGAGCCCCTCCTGCCACGCCCGTACCCCGCCGAGGAGGCGTACGACGACGAGGTCGACGCCGTCCAGCAGGTCCGGCAGTCCGTCGAGGGAGACGCGGGAGGGGTTGGCGTACCGGTAACTGACGGGTCCCTCGGAAGCGCGGGCGCTCAGGAGGTCGGTGTCGGACGTCGACAGGAGCAGGATCATGCTGCGTCAGGCCTTCCTCGGGGTGTCCACGCCCCGGGCGGTGTCGGAGGGGTCTCCCCACGCCCGGCCGGAGAACCGGGCGCTCGGGGAAGGGAGTTCCTGACTCGCCCGGCCGGTGGTGGCGGCCGTGCTCACAGTGGCGGGACCGCGCCGGAATCTCACCGGGCTTCCTCCCCTGTCGCCGTCTGGCGATGGCGGCCTGAACGGACCACCGCCTGCATCCTAAGCGGCGGAGGTGGGGGCGGGGCAGGGGGCGGGGGTGCGGTGGTGATCACTGTTTGCGGGTCGGGGTCCGAGCCGGGTGCCTCCCGCGTCCCCGCGCACCGGGGCGGGGCGGTGAGCCGCTGTCGCTGCGGACCGGGGCGCGGGCGGTGAGCCGCGCGGAGCGGGGCGGGGCGGGGCGGGGCGGGGTTCGCCGCGGTCCGCTGTCCCGCCGGGCACCAGGCGCAGGCCGCGGGTCGCGGGCCGCACGTCACAGGCCGCAGGCCGCAGGTGGCGGATCGCAGGTCACAGGAGCGAGCCCGCCGATCGGATCGGCTCGGTCGGTATGCTCGCCGCCATGCCCGATTCCGCCCCCTCGCCCCTTTCCACGGGCGGCTCATCCCCCCGCGACGGCGGCGACGCCTGCCCGGGGACACTGCGGCTGCACCGGGCCGACGACGGGGCGCTGGCCCGCGTACGCGTCCCCGGCGGGGTGCTGAGCGCGGACCGGGCGGACGCGCTGCTCGCGGTGGCCGGCCGGTTCGGCGACGGTGACCTGCATCTCACCTCGCGGGGCAACGTACAGCTGCGCGGCCTCGACGCGGAGTGCGGCGGCGGCCCGGCCGGACTGCTCACCGCCGCCGGGCTGCTGCCGTCCGCCGCGCACGAGCGGGCCCGCAACATCGTGGCCTCGCCGCTCGCAGGACTCGACGGATCGCCCTCGCTCAGGGGCTGGTTGTCCGAACTGGACGGCCTGGTGTGCGGGTCGGCCGCCGCCGCTTCGCTCTCCGGCCGCTTCCTCTTCGCCCTCGACGACGGGCGCGGGGACGTGGACGCGCTGGGCGCGGACGTGACCCTGATCGCGGAGGGCCGCAGTGCCCCGGGCGCCCCGGACGCGGCCGGCGGCAGCGCCCTCCTGCGGATCGGGGACGACGAGGACCGGCTGTTCCGGCTGTCCGCCGCCGACGCCCCGCGCGCCGCGCTCCTGGCCGCCGAGACGTTCCTCCGCGCCGCCCGGGACTCCGGCGCGTGGCGGGTGAAGGACCTGCCCGAGGACGTACGGGCGACGCTGCCCGGCGAGATCGCCCAGGCCATCGGAGCGACGGTGGCGGCGACGGCGGATGTGCACCGCCCCCGTCCACGTACGGCGACAGCTCCGCGACCAGGCCTGATCACCGCACCGGACGACAACGGCGGCGGCGCGACCGCGAACGCGACCGCAACCACGACCACAACCACGACCGCGACCGCGACCGCGATCAGCATCGGCGTACCCCTGGGACAGCTGTCCCCCGCCCAGTGGCGGCTGCTCACCGAAACGGCCCGACGGTACGGGAACGAGCTGCGGCTCACCCCGTGGCGCGGAGTCATCATCCCCGGCCCCTTCAGGCAGGGCAGGCAGGACGGGCAGTCCGAGCAGGACAGGCATCCCGGGCAGGACGACGCGACGGAGGCACTCCGCACCCTGGCGGCGGCCGGGCTGATCACCGGCCCGGACTCCCCGTGGACCGGGGTGGGGGCCTGCATCGGGCACCCTGGCTGCGCGAAGTCGCTGGCCGATGTGCGGGCCGAAGCGGGGGCCGCTGTCGGACCGGCCGGACGGCTCCCTGTGTACTGGTCCGGGTGCGAACGGCGCTGCGGCCACCCCCACGGGGAGTGGATCGACGTGGTCGTCACACCCGACGGGCACCGGATCTCGCATGTACGGGGCGACCGCCGGGACCCCCCGGCGACGGTCCGGAACAACCCTGCGGCACTCGCGGCGACGGTGGCCGCGGCCCGCGCCTGAGAGACCTCACCTTTACCCATCGGCAGAAGAAAGCGACAGCACTGTGCACCAGTACGAGAAGGACGGACCGGCGATCTACCGCCAGTCCTTCGCCACCATCCGCGCGGAGGCGGATCTGACCGGGCTGCCCGCCGACGTGAGCCAGGTCGCCGTCCGGATGATTCACGCCTGCGGCATGGTCGACCTCGTACGCGACCTCGCCTTCTCGCCGAACGCCGTGGCCGACGCCCGCGCGGCCCTGCGCTCCGGCGCGCCGATCCTCTGCGACGTGGCGATGGTGGCCAGCGGGGTCACCCGCAAGCGGCTGCCCGCGAACAACGACGTGGTGTGCACGCTGTCCGACCCGTCCGTGCCCGAGCTGGCCGCGAAGATGGGGACCACGCGCAGCGCGGCGGCCCTGGAGCTGTGGCGGGACCGGATGGAGGGGGCGGTGGTCGCGGTGGGCAACGCCCCGACCGCTCTCTTCCGCCTGCTGGAGATGATCGAGGAGGGCGCCCCGCGCCCGGCCGCCGTGATCGGCGTCCCGGTCGGCTTCATCGGCGCGGCCGAGTCCAAGGAGGCCCTGGCCGAGCACGCGTCGGGCCTGGAGCACCTGATCGTGCGCGGCCGGCGCGGCGGCAGCGCGATAGCGGCCGCGGCGCTCAACGCCATCGCCAGCGAGGAAGAGTAGTGACTTCTCCAGTGAACGGGATCAAGAGTGCCGGCGGCGGCAAGCTGTACGGCGTGGGGCTCGGCCCCGGCGACCCGAACCTGATGACCCTGCGGGCCGTCCAGGCCATCGGCGAGGCGGACGTCGTCGCGTACCACAGCGCCCGGCACGGCCGCTCGATCGCCCGGTCCATCGCGGCGGCGCACCTGCGGCCCGACCACGTCGAGGAGGCCCTGGTCTACCCCGTCACGACGGAGACCACGGACCACCCGGGCGGTTACCGGGGCGCGCTGGAGGAGTTCTACGAGAAGGCCGCGGCCCGGCTCGCGGCGCATCTGGACGCGGGCCTGACCGTCGCGGTGCTCGCCGAGGGCGACCCGATGTTCTACGGCTCGTACATGCACATGCACAAGCGGCTGGCCGACCGGTACGCGACCGAGGTCGTCCCCGGCGTGACGTCCGTCAGCGCGGCGGCGGCCCGGCTCGGCACCCCCCTGGTCGAGGGCGAGGAGATCCTCACGATCCTGCCCGGCACGCTGCCGGAGGAGGAGCTGACGGCCCGTCTCGCCGCCACGGACACGGCGGTGGTGATGAAGCTGGGGCGTACGTTCCCGGCGGTGCGCGGGGCGTTCGAGGCGTCGGGGAGGCTGGCGGAGGCGCGGTACGTGGAGCGGGCGACGATGGCCGGGGAGCGCACGGGCGACCTGGCGGACATCGACCCGGCGTCGGTCCCGTACTTCTCGGTGGCGGTGCTGCCGAGCCGCGTGGACGCACCGCGCCCTTCCGGGGAGGGCGTCCCCGGTGAGGTGGTGGTCGTCGGCACCGGCCCGGCGGGCCCGCTGTGGCTGACGCCGGAGACGCGCGGGGCGCTGGCGGCGGCGGACGACGTGGTCGGCTACACGACCTACCTGGACCGGGTGCCGGTCCGCCCCGGCCAGGCGCGGCACGGCTCGGACAACAAGGTGGAGTCGGAGCGCGCCGAGTTCGCCCTGGACCTGGCCCGGCGGGGCCGCCGCGTCGCGGTGGTCTCCGGCGGCGACCCCGGGGTCTTCGCGATGGCGACGGCGGTGCTGGAGGTGGCCTCGCAGGAGGCGTACGCGGACCTTCCGGTACGCGTCCTGCCCGGCGTCACCGCCGCCAACGCGGCGGCGGCCCGCGCGGGCGCCCCGCTGGGCCACGACTACGCCACGATCTCCCTCTCGGACCGGCTCAAGCCGTGGGAGGTCATCGCGGAACGCCTGCGCGCCGCGGCCTCGGCGGACCTGGTGCTGGCCCTGTACAACCCGGGCTCCAAGTCCCGTACGTGGCAGGTGGGCATGGCCCGCGATCTGCTGCTGGAGCACCGCTCGCCGGACACGCCGGTCGTCCTCGGCCGGGATGTGGGCGGCCCTGCGGAGAGCGTACGGACGGTACGGCTGGCCGATCTGGACCCGGCGGAGGTGGACATGCGGACGCTGCTGATCGTGGGCTCGTCGCAGACGCGGTGGGTACGAAGAGGCCAGGACGGCCGGGGCAGCATCGTCTGGACACCGCGCCGCTACCCGGAGGCGCCGGAGCCCTCGGAGCCTTCCGAGCCTTCCGGGCCTTCCAGGCCTTCCGCGTAGAGCCGGCGCACCCAGCGGACGGCCTCGTCGGACGTACGGGCCACCGGCACCCCTTCCGGCACCGGTGGCCGCCGGACGACGACGACGGGAATCCCGGCTTCACGGGCGGCGGTGAGCTTGGGGGCGGTGGCGCTCCCGCCGCTGTCCTTCGTCACGAGAACATCGATCCGATGCCGCCGGATGATCTCCCGCTCCCCTTCGAGGCCGAAGGGGCCCCGGTCGAGCAGGACCTCCATGCGGGCCGGCCAGGGCGGCTCGGGGGCGTCGACGGACCGCACAAGGAACCACAGCGCGTCGAGTCCCGGCCCCGCGAAGGCCGAGAGCCCCATCCGCCCGGTGGTGAGGAAGACCCGCTCCCCGAGTGCGGGCAGCAGCCCGGCGGCCTCAGCGAGCGATCCGGCGGAGTGCCAGCGGTCACCGTCCTGGGCGGCCCAGCCCGGCCGGCGGAGAGCGAGGAGGGGAACATGGGCCTGCGCGGCGGCCTCGGCCGCGTTCCGGCTCATGGCCGCGGCGAAGGGATGGGTGGCATCGACAAGGGCGTCCACGCCATGCTCACGTACCCAGGCGGCGAGCCCGTCGGCCCCTCCGAACCCGCCGACGCGCACGTCACCGGGGAGAGCTCCGGGCGAGGCGACGCGCCCGGCGAGCGAGGTGGTGACACGGACCCCCGGGTCATGGGCGGCAAGGTGCTCGGCCAGACGGCGGGCCTCGGTCGTACCCCCCAGAACGAGAACATGCACGGGCAGCACAGGCATCGGAACGGACTCTTCTCATGAACGCTGAGGCGCGGGGCGGTCGCAGTGCCCAACTCAAACACACCGGCCTGCGCCCCGGCTGGACGACCGGGGCCTGCGCGACGGCGGCGACGACGGCCGCGTACACGGCACTGCTGACCGGCGACTTCCCGGACCCGGTGAGCATCACGCTGCCGAAGGGCCAGACACCGGCGTTCGCGCTGGCGGTGGAGGAGCTGGCGGCCGGGCAGGCGAGCGCCGGGGTGGTCAAGGACGCGGGCGACGACCCGGACGTGACGCACGGGGCGCTGGTGAGGTCGACGGTACGGAGGCTGCCGCCGGGCTCCGGCGTGGTGTTCCGGGCGGGGCCGGGCGTCGGTACGGTCACCCTTCCCGGCCTGCCGCTGGACGTCGGGGAACCCGCGGTGAACCCGGTCCCGCGCCGGCTGATGCGCGAGCACGTGGAGCGGGTGGCGGCCGAGCACGGCGGGTCGGGGGACGTGGAGATCACGGTCTCGGTCGACCACGGCGAGGAGATCGCCCGCTCCACGTGGAACGGCCGCCTCGGCATCCTGGGCGGCCTCTCGATCCTGGGCACCACGGGCGTCGTGGTCCCGTACTCCTGCTCGGCCTGGATCGACTCGATCCGCCGGGGCGTGGACGTGGCGCGGGCGGCGGGCCTGACGCACGTGGCGGGCTGCACGGGCTCGACGTCGGAGAAGACGGTGACCGCGGAGTACGGCCTGCCGGACATCGCACTGCTGGACATGGGCGACTTCGCGGGCGCGGTCCTCAAATACGTACGCCGTCATCCCGTCGCCCGCCTGACGATCTGCGGCGGCTTCGCCAAGCTCTCCAAACTCGCCGCGGGCCACCTGGACCTCCACTCGGCCCGCTCCCAGGTCGACAAGCCCTTCCTGGCCGCCCTGGCCCGCCGGGGCGGCGCGGACGAACCGCTGGCTTCCCGGATCACCACCGCCAACACGGGCCTGGAGGCACTGCGCCTGTGCGAGGCGGCGGGGGTCCCGCTGGGCGACCTGGTGGCGGCACGGGCCCGCGACGAGGCCCTCGCCGTACTGCGGGGCGCGCCGGTCGCGGTCGACGTGATCTGCATCGACCGGGCGGGGGTGGTGGTGGGGCGGGGGTAGGGCGGTGAAGCATCGGCCTTCCCTGCTTCGCACCGCCGAAAATGTCGTGTCAGCCGCACGGTCTACGCTGCACAGAGGCTGTCGCCACCCGAGCACATCAGGCTGGACGCTGTTCCTCAAGGCACTTGCGCCGCCCGGCGACCTGCTACCCGATAGGTTCATCCCATGTCCGGCCGTCTTCTGGAACTACACGTCGAGAACTTCCGCAGCCTTCGTGATGTGACGATCCCCCTCGGGCCGCTCACCGTCCTGGTGGGCCCCAACGGGGTGGGCAAGTCGAACGTACTCAAGGTGTTCGACTTCCTTGCTGCGATCATCCGCACCGACCTGCAGCCGGCGCTCGACGAGCGCGGCGGATTCGACGAAGTAGCCTTCTGGGGAGGCGAAAAGCCGCCCACTTCCATGGTTGTTCGTCTCACAGCGGACTGGACCACGCATGCGAGCGCGAAAGCTCCGGACGAGTACTCACTGACCATTCGCAGGCGTTCCCTGCCTGGCAGTCGCGATTCCTACACCTTGTCACGCCAGGAGAGCTTCCAGTTCAAGCGAACTCAGGGCCGGGGCCGTCGGATCACGATCTCCGGCGATGAAGCCCGAGTCGTGGACAAGAGGGCCGGCCGTGAGTCCGACGGAGGCAAGTTCGGTATCCAGCGGCTGAGCAGCGGACTGTCCACCCTGCCCCGGCTGGGACGGTCGGACGGCGGGGAGGAAGTGACGAGGGTCGCGGAGCGCTTGTCGTCCTTCAGGGTCTTCGACGTGGACCTCACGGCTGCTCGACAGCCGACACGCACCCACTCGATCAATGCCGGCCGGCTGGAGCCGCACGCGAGGAACCTTGCGGCGTTCCTGATCCAGCTCAGCACCGACGAGGAGCGCTGGGATCATCTGACACACGATGCCCGCCGCGTTCTTCCGCAGCTGGATGCCATCGAGTTCGAGCAGGTCGGGGGCTTCGCCGATCGCCTGGCGGTGGTGCTTCGCGAACGCGGCCTGCGCCGGCCCACTCCGCTGGCTGATGCCTCATTCGGGACCGTACGCCTCCTGGGTCTCCTGGCCATGCTCTACGACCCTCAGCCACCGGCCCTGACATGCGTCGAGGAGATCGACCACGGCCTGCACCCGCAAGCTCTCGAACTCATTGTGGAGCGGATGAGGGAAGCCTCGGCGCGCACGCAGTTCATCGTGGCGACGCACTCTCCCGCACTCGTCGACCGACTGGAACCCCACGAGTTCATCGTGTGCGATCGGGACGAGGACGGAGCTTCCATCATCCCCGCCCTGACGACGACCGAGATCCGGACGATCGTTGCGGAGACAGGTGACCAGCCCCTCGGCGAGCTGTGGTTCTCCGGCGTGCTGGGGGGCGACCTGACAGAGGACGAGCTGTGAGTCGCAGGCGGATATCCAAGCCGTCCGGCCGGGGCGTCGTCGTGCTTGCGGGCGAAAGCGCGAACGATCGCCGCATGCTCGCCGCGTTCATCAAGGCAGCCCATCCGGCCCTTGCCGCTGCCGTCACTCTCACCGAGATCACCGACCCCGTACGCCTACGGAAGAAGTCGGGCGCTGAACTGGCCACAGCAGCGAACGCCCTGGTCAGCAAGGCGCGAGGCAAAGCCCTTCTGAAGGCGGGCGAGTTCGTCGGGATCGCCGTGCACGAAGACATGGATGCCTGCCCCGGCCCTGCTTACGACGCCGCACGAAAGGCTGTCTCGGCCGCGCTGGGCAAGGCGGCCGGCGACTCCTCATCCGTGTACGCGCTCGCCGCCGCCGAGTCCGAAGCCTGGCTCCTCCTCTTTCCCGAGGCGTTCACGCTGCACCGGGCTTCCTGGAAGATTCCAGCGACGTGGAAGGGCAAGGACAGCGGGCGTCGCCAGAATCCGAAGGAAGATCTCGAAGGTCTCCTCACGAGCCCCCGCTTCAGGGAGAGCGACGGCCCGGAGATCGTGTCCAGAGCCCTGGCGCAAGGGTTGCTCACCGAACCCAAGGGCTCGAATCGTTCCTACCAGGAATTCATCGCGGACATCCGCGCCTGGAAGGTCCCCCGCCCGCCCGGCCGCTGACTCCCGCCCCTACCCCGGGACCGCTCCGCTGCTTTGCCCCCGCCGTCGGCCTTCTCGCACGCATACCGTCGGGCCAGGCCGTTCGACGTGCTTGAACATCCGGCCGCCCGCGAGGTACGCCCTTCCTCTTGCAGAGAACGAGACGCCTCTCACGGCCGGCAAAGGGCAGAATCACTCCTGAACATGCCCAGCTTTAAGCCAGGACGGTTTGCCGCATAAGGGGGGTTACGTCCGTTTCTCAAGAAGTAAGTAAAAACAGCCCCTCGGCCGCATGAACCCGCAGGTCACGAACTGTGGTCCCCGCGCATGCGGGGGTGGTCCCGGGTGACGGAATATTGGCTTCCGAGTGCAACTCGGGTGGCCCGGTGGTCCCCGCGCACGCGGGGGTACTCACCAGCCCTCCGCCAGTCGGCTCATGGAATCAGCGCGCAACAGCGCCAAACACCTCGCCCTCCACCCCACCCACCCACCCACCCCGAACTAGTCTGAAAGCCCCATGGGCAGCACCATGCGAAGCGAACATCGACAAGTCCGCTTTATCGTGACCGAGATCGATCAAAGAGGCACTTAAGATCGTTCTCGGATATTGCACCCGTAGGTCGCTCCAAAGATGTCCAATACGCCTATGAGCCGCGCTGCGGGGCGCGCCGGTCGCGGTCGACGTGATCTGGATCGACCGGGCGGTGGTGGGGCGAGGGCAGGGCTCCCTACGAAGCCCCGGATCCCCCAGGCTCCCGACGTGGCGACAGCGAGCCGCTCCCGCCAGCCGTCCGGATCACGCCCGGCCTCCACGGCAGGCGGGGCGGCGTCTCCGGTCCGGGCGTCGTCGCTTCCCGTACGGGAGTAGCAGGACACGGGCCGGACCTGATGCAGAACACCGACCCGGTCGGCTCAGGGCTGTCCCTTCTCGATGGCGTCGAAAACGTCGGCATCGGTTTCCTGCTGCCAGGCCGGAAGTCCGGGCCAGTCCGCGACGTAGCCCGGCTTGGGGTCTTCGAAGTGCTTGAACATCTGGGCCGTCCAGCAGGTCGCGACGAAGCGCCCGCGCTGTTCACGCGAAAGCCGGGAAGCATGCCCACCGCTGATCTCGACGAACTGACGCACCTGCTCGTACACAGCCCCGGCCGCTTCGCGTTCCCACTGCAGGGTGTCCTCCCACGGGGTGACGTAACCGGCCTTCGGCTCGCCGGGGAAATGCCGACGCACTCCCGCGATCCAGGCTTCCCGGAACAGTCGTGCACCCTCGGTCTGCGACATGCCATTCCCTCTCGTCACGGTGTACCCAGCGCGGCGATCTCCGCCCCCAGCTCCGCCACGCGGTGGTCACGGCTCAGCGGGCCGAACTCGCCGTACAGGTTGCGGAGTCTACGGACGACGTATCCGGATCCGGATGCTCGCGCCAGGGCGACGGCCTCCTTGCCGTACGCGACGACCTGCTCGGGGTCTCGCCGTCTCGCCCCGATCGCCGCCAAGTCCGTCAGCACCGCGCCCCTGCGCCGATCCTGGTTGCGGTGCTCACTCTCAGCACGACAGACGCCTGGTTGCGACGCCCGCAGCCCCGCCGGCACTGATGCGCCCGCTTCACGCCCTGCCGACTGTGCTACTTGTGAACACACTTGCGCACCAGCCTTGGCACACCCCGCAGAGTGGCTCCGGCGCAGATGGAGTTGGGGCCACTCGGCCTGTTTGTTGCGCCGCGCCGAGCGCCCCTGCATCGCGAGTGCATAGCGGTAGGACCCACGCACGCGGGCAGTGCCCTGCTGTCGGAGATACTCCAGCTCATCGTGGTACCTGCACAGAGCTGAGCCCCTATACCGGGTGCCTCCTACCAGGCCGGATGATCTCGCGCGGGTCGCGGAGCCATACGTGCTGTCCCCGGTCGGTGACGGTCAGCCCGAACTGCTGGGCGTCGGGCCGTCCCGCTGACTCGTACTCCCACCAGGTCTGCTCGATCTTCTCCCACAGGAACCCGGGCCCGTACTGCCACACCTCCTCCCCCGTGGCGGCCGTCGCAGCGCCTCCGTCCTCCCGGGTCACCCACACCTGAACACCCTCATCGGTGTCCTGGTGGATGAGGCGTACGCCGGGCAGCCGCGCCCCCGCGAACAGCGCGAACCCGAGGCCGAGGAGCCGCGCGGGGTCCAGGCCCGCCGCACGGGCCCGCCCCTGGCCCCGTACCTCGTGGAGATCGGGTACGCGATGGGCCCGCATCGGCATGTACGTGGCCCCGCCGCAGAACCGGCCCACCGCCGTACCGTCATCCTGAACGCGGAGCCGGACCAGCGCACCCGACCAGAACTCCCGGGCCAGCGGGGCCACGACGACCCCGCCGGGCCGGACCTGCCGCAGCAGCGCGTACGGGACGTACCGCAGCGCGCACGTGGCGATCAGCCGGTCCACCGGTCCCAGGCCGGGCCAGGGCCGCTCACCGTCCCCGACCCGCAGATGCGGCCGGTACCCGGCCTCCGCGAGAGCGCCGGCCGCCTGCCGGGCCACCACCGCATCCACCTCCACACTGTGGACCAGATCGTCACCGAGCCGCTCACAGAGCAGCGCGGCGACGTACCCGGTGCCGGTGCCGACCTCCAGCACCCGCATCCCGTCATCGACATCGAGCAGCGTGAGCATCCGGGCGACCATCGAGGGCATCGAGTTCGACGACGTGGCGGCACCGGGCCCGCCCACGGCCCCGTCGTCGAGCTGCGTGACGACCGGCTCGTCACTGTTCACCAAGGCCAGCCAGGCGTCCGTCCCCACCACCGGCTCACACCGGTCGGGCAACTGCCTCCAGACGTCCGGCGGAACGAACCGGCTGCGCGGCACGGCCTCGAACACCCGCCGCCAACGGCCGCTCAGCAGCCCGCGATCGGCAAGAGCCTGGCCCAGATCCGGGTAGGTGGGCACCTGGTGTGGGGTGCTCATGGCTGCGGGACGTACGTGGGGCGGCTGCCGTCCGGGGACGGCTTCGGCTCCGACGGCGGCGTCCACGGCTTGTCCGACGGCGGCCCGCCGTGCTTGCCGCCCTCAGCCTGTACGGGGGTGGTGGTCATCGTCCAACTCCTCTGCTCGGTGGAATGGTTCGATCGGCGGGGCGGCGGTGCAGCCGGTAGATCCCGTACGGCGGGAAGAGGCCGACGCGGCACGGACGGCCGCTCTCGGCACACGCCCGGCAGAGAAGGTCCCGGCCCTGGACGGTGTGCCGTACGGCGGTGACCGGGGAACGCCAACACGCCTCACAGGTACGGACATCCGTCACCGACAGGCTGACCCTCATCCGGCACCCCGGAGAACAGCGGCCTGCGCATGGCACAGGCAGACACAGTCCGGCCGCCGGCACAGGGCATGCACGGCAGGCAGACCCGACACCGAAGCACTGCGACAGGCGACGCCGCACGGACCGTCCGCCCCGGCCGACAGCCCGCCCAGGTGGGCGCCCGCCCCATCGGCCACATCGACGGCGGTGATCGGATCACCACGCCACAACAACGTCACCCCGTGCTCCGGACAATAGGCACCCGACCCGTCCTCGACCGGAAAGTCATGCACGCCGCCCTCCGCATAACACCTCATCCGCGGGCCTCCCGCCACGCCCGGCCCAAACCCACAGCCGTCGAACACGACACTCCGGCACGGCAGGTCGGGCAACGTTGGGTGTGCCCGAGCCACGTCCTGTAGGCGGTGTCGTCGCTCTCGCTCTCGCTGCTCCTCGCGCGGCCTGCCTCGGCATGCGGCTGGGCGATCTTCAGTTGCTCCACGAGCACGGGAATGTTCATCCAGTCTCCTCAACTACCCGTCTGGTGCGGACGGATAGAGCATGGATGCCAGGACGAGGCCTGACTGCTACAGCGTGTAGCAGCCCGGCACGGTTCAGACCGCTCCAACCCAGTGGGCGAAGTGCGTCAGACTCTCGGAGTCGGAGCGATGGAAGCGGCGTAGATTTCGGGCGACCTCGCGCGTCCAAGGGTGCTCGCGCGTGTGCTGGGGTGCCGTAGCACGTGCCATCCGGAGGCTGGTGAAGGCATCTACGGGGCGGCCCGCCCAATCCTGAGCCCTGGCGAGTTCAATGTAGAACCCGCTGCGGCGCTCGGCCGGCAGATCGATGCCCGGTGTCCATGCGGCGGCGGCACGGAGAGCCCGGTCGGCGTGGTCAGGTCCGAGGCTGACCGCGACGGACACCTCGTGGATGCGGACACTTTCAGGCCCGAAGGCCGTGCCCAGATAGCTGCCTTCTCGGCCGACTTGTTCGCTCAGCTGGCGGGCATGAGCCAGGTGAGTGTCGGCCGCTCCTACGTTCTGGGCGCGACTCGCGATCACTGCGGCCCTCATGTGGAGTGCGCCGCGAACGGCTGCCCGTGTGCGTCCGTCCGGTGGCGGGGCGGCCTCGATGGCCTGCTCCAGCGCTACCAGGCCGGCTGTGTGAGCGCGGGCGGCGAAGAACGTCTCGGCGCGAACATATGAGGCGGTCGCCTGGACGAGGGGGTCTGCTGCGCGGTCGGCTGCCCAGCGCATCAGGTCGATGAGGCGCGCGGAGAGGTCATGTGCCCCGTGCTTGTAGGCGACCGCATCGGCGGTTCGAGCAGCAGAGGCCAGCATCCGCGCGGCATCCTGGTGTTCGGCACCAGGAGCGGTGTGAACGTACCGAATCGCATCGGTCAGCAAACCAGGGATGGCGGTAGCGATCCGGCCGTACTGGGCAGCGAGACGCCAGCCCACCGCCGTGGTGATCTCATCTGCCAGTCCTTCCGGTCTACGCACCGGCGGGCCCAGAGCCAGGTCGTACCCGGCGATCGCTTCCGACAGGGCCGGCAGCGCCCGGTGGACGCGTCGCTCCGTGCCGCCGTGATCCGTGCGCAGACGCGCGACGTCCACCTGAAGAACGTCCGCGATCGCTTCGAGTAGCTCGTCGCTGGGCCGGCGGGCACCTCGCTCGATGGCGCGAACCATGGCGTAGGACACATGAGAGGCCGCCGCGAGTGCGGTTTGGGTGTACCGGTGTGCACGGCGGCAGGCGGCGATCCGCCTGCCGATCTCCTGCGGGCTGTCGGAAGACACCCACTGACCGTACGCACGCGATGACGTTGTGGAGGCTGATTCCTCTTACTTTCCGGCAATTGCGGTGAGTTCCGTGAGCGACTGGATCACCCAGTCGGCAGACGCGTGCACCTGGTCGTCAGTGCCCCATAGGTACCCCCAGGGGCCGCGCCGGATGTGTGCGGTCCGGAGCCCGGCCCTGGCGGCAGGGAACGTGTCGTTCGCGGGGTGATCGCCGACGTACACGGTGTCTCTCGCGGGAACACCGGACACCTCCAGGACCTTCGCGAAGAACTCCGCCGAAGGCTTGGCGCAGCCCCACTCCTCAGAGGTTGCGACGAGATCGGCGGGCAGGTCGAGTGACCGGAGCAATTCGCCCGCGCGCACGGTCTGGTTGCCCGCGACGACGACGCGCATCCCGAGTTGCCGTAGCGTCGCAAGCGTCGGGCGGACGTCCTCGTACAGGTCATCCTCATCGAGACGTTCACCTCGTCCGGCTGCCTCACGGGCCGCGTATTCGGCCGGAATATCGATGCCCGGCCTCACAAGCTTCAGCGCTTCGGAGTTGTCGAGCCCCTGGGCGGTCACGGCACCGACAAGGGCGGACAGCGTGTGCCTGGGCGTGCCGAGCCAGTCGGCCCAGGAACCCCAGTAGCGGTCGTCTCGGACGAGAGTCTCACCTATGTCGAACACGAACGTCTTCACACGTCGAGCCTAGGGCGACAGCCAGGTATCGCGACATCCTCCCGGCCATGTGCCCGGGACTCCGTGGCACGATGCCCCGGTCGGCCGGGGCATCGCGGAGATCCTGGCACCGGGGACCGAGGGGAACTGACGATGGGCAAGGATCCACTGCCGGACGAGGAGATCACCCTACGGCTGGCCGAGCTACCGGGCTGGGCGCGCGAAGGGGACGCGATCACCCGCACGTTCGAAATGCGTTACCACGGTGGCGTCTCGCTGATCGTGAACGTCGCGGACGTCGAACGGCTCGTCGGGCATCACGCGGACATCGACCTGCGGTGGGACCACGTGCGGTTCGCGATCACGACGCACGACGCCGGGCACCGGCTGACCGCAGCCGACTTCGACCTGGCCGCACGGATCGACCGGATCGCGGCGGCGCACCAGTCGCAGCCTCACAACGCCTGATCAGGGCAAGCAGATCCGCCTCGCCGAGGCGTGAGAGGAGGGGGTCGTGGCTGACGACCTGTCTGCGGTGGGCCGTTTCCTGTACGAGGCGGGCACGCTCAAGCAGACGCGGCGCACCGGCTGGTGGATGGCCGGGGTACGTGACCCCGAGAGCGTCGCCGAGCACTCGTGGCGTACGGCGCTGATCGCCACGGTCATCGCGAAGCTGGAGGGCGCGGACCCCGCCCGCGCCGCCTACCTCGCCGTCTGGCACGACACGCAGGAGAGCCGGACCGGCGATGTGAACCATCTCGGGAAGAAGTACGCGCCCGCCGGCGACCCGCAGGAGGTCACCGCCGACCAGACGGCGGGCATGCCCGAGGTGCTGGCCTCGGCGGTCCGCGAGCTGGTCGCGGAGTACGAGGCGAAGGAGTCGCCGGAGGCGGTCTGTGCCCAGGACGCGGACAAGCTGGAGTGCATGCTCCAGGGCATCGAGTACAGGGCCCAGGGCTACGAGAACGTCCAGCGCTGGATCGACAACAGCCGAGCCCGCCTCGTCACCGGGACCGCCAACCGCCTGGCCGACGAACTCCTGGCACAAGCAAGCCTCGACTGGCTGCGCACCGCCCTGGGCGAGGGCAAGTAGCAGCCCAGGCCCGTGACTCCGCTCTCGAAACCCGGGTTCCGAGCCTCGGGCTTCGGGAGAGCCCGTTCACTCTTCCGGGTGTACGCGGGCAGTGCCCCGGCCCGAGGCTCGGGGCTCAGGCTTCGGGTGTCGGGATGCGGGACCCGGGGTTCGAGCGCCTTCTTTAACCGGTGGGTAGATGAAGGGGTTTGGGGAAAACCTCCCCTCCTCCCTGCCCTCGTCGCGGCCGGGAAGTATGACTAATCGTGACAGCTTGCGGCGCAGCGTCACGACTGCTTACGGTGCGAGAACCAAACGACCCCGACACGGTGTTGCAAGCACCAGGCCGGGGTCTCACCGCAAGATCGCTCCCGTGGAAGGCGACCCCGTGGCTACACAGCACCCTAGCTCCGCCCTGCATACCCCCGCACGCTCCGCCGCGTACCCGATGGCCAAGCCCGGCTACGGCAAACGCACAACACCCGACCAACTCCCCCGTGCGCGTGATGATTTCGCTTTGCTGCCGACGCGTGAGCGGTACGTCGCCGGGTTCGTCGACCACCTCCCCGAGGGCGCGGCGATGAGCGTGAAGCACCTGGCCAAGCAGCTCCCGCTCTACGGGCAGCAGGCCATCTCCACCGCCCTGACCGCCCTGTCCGTCGCCGGGCACCTGCGGCGCGTACGGTGCCCGGTCGTCGGTGCGGGCGACGAGACCCGCTGGGTCTTCCGCACCTTCTGGTCCCGCACCGCCCACGACAACGAGTGGTGGAACACCTACCTCGCCACCGAGAAAGCCACCCTCACCGTCAGCTCCTCACCGGGTGCCCCGGCCCCGGACGCGGCACCGCCGCCGCCGTGGGGCGCGGCCGAGGAACCGCCACCGCCCGCCCCGCAGGGCCCCGGTGCGGAACCGGTGCCCGAGCCCACCGGCGTACCGCAGCAGCGCACCCGGAACCGGAGCCGGGGACCGGCACCGGACGCCGAGCCCGCGACGCCCGCACCGGACACGGCCCCCGCGACGCCCCCCACCTCCGTAGCTCCCACCTTCGCAGCCGGCCCTTCCCCTGCCTATCTCGCCCTGGCCCGCCTGGGCCGCGACGACCACCGCCTCACCCTCTCCGCCGACGACTGCACCACCCTCGAACCACAGGCGGCGGAATGGCTCGCCCGGGGCGTCACCAGCGACTACCTGACCAGCGCCCTCACCGCAGGACTCCCCGCCAGGATCGACAGCCCCCTCGGATTCCTCCGCCGCCGCCTCACCGACAAAATCCCACCCCAACTGCCCACCGAGAACACCCACCCCGCCACCCCCACCCCACACCGCCGCATCCTCCTGGAATGCACCGACTGCGGCCGCCCCGGCCCCCCGGAAGCCCTCCCCGACGGCCTCTGCCACCCCTGCCGCACCCACCACCACTCCACCACCGCCAAAACCCCGACCCACCCCACCGAAATCGCCGACATCAAAGCCCGCATGGCCAACCTCCGCGACCTCCTCAAACCCGTCTGAGACCGGAAATCGCGGATCAGCTCGCGTCTCCCAGCCGATCAAAGGCGCTAGCAGAATGCACGCAGTGGGACTAAGATGCTTGCATGGCTACCATTCATCTCCGAGCGGTCCCGGACGAGACGATGACGACCCTGAAGGTCCGGGCCGCCCGGTCCGGACAGTCCCTGCAGGCTTACCTCCTGCAGCTCCTGGTTGGCGAAGCGGCCTTGCTGACCCCGGAGGAAGCAGCCGAGCAGGCACGCGGGATCGCCGCACGCGGACAGGTCACTGCCGACGACGTATCCGAGGCCCTGGCCCAGATGCGTGAGGCGCGTTCGTGAAGGTGCAGGTTCTCGACACCTCCGCGCTCGTGGAGTTCCTCGTGGGGTCGGACCCCCTCGCCGAGCGGGTCCGGAGCCACACGGCCGGCAACCGGCTCGCGGCCCCGCACGCAGTAGACCTGGAGTGCGCTTCGGTCCTGCGGGGCCTGGTTCGCGGAAACAAGCTTCCCGAGAACGAGGCCACCCACGCGCTGGACCTGTTGGGCCACATGCAGTTGCACCGCTACGACCACACGCCCCTCATGCCTCGCATCTGGGAGCTCCGACACAACATGTGGCCTTACGACGCCGCTTACATCGCCCTGGCAGAGACACTGGGCGCCGAACTCGTCACAGCGGACCGGAAGCTCGCGGGAGCCCCCGGCCTTCGCTGCGCGGTGACTGATCTGCGGGACAGCTGAGGCCCTGCCAACGGCCCTCCCCGTTCAGTGACGCCGGACAGCAGAGTGCCCGGCCGCCGCACAGAGGATGTGCGGCGGCCGGGCGCTCCGGGTCTGGTCGGGGGAAGCGGCATCGGGGGGACAAGCCGCTTCCCCCGGTGAGAACAGGGCCTGCCGGCCGTCCGCCGCGGTCAGGGGGTATCGCGCGGCGGTGAGCCCACGGAGAGGCCCTGTTCCGGCCCTCCGGGTCCTGCCTGGTCCCCTCGGGCTTCCGGTGTCCATCCTGCCGGGCGGCAGGAGCCGTGAGGCCGGGCAAAGGGCCTTGATGGCGGGGCCGTAGGTCCTTAAAGAGCGCATCAGTGATCAGAAACGGCCACCGGATACGGCCATCCGTGCGGATAGACTCGCTCGATCGCATGCGGGGTCGATGGGGAGGCAGGATTGTGGCCAAGGCAAAGACGGTCATCATCTACATACTGATGATCTTCGTGCTGTACACGATCATCATGTCGCCTCAGCGGGCCGCCGAGCTGGTCCAGGTAGGGTTCGAAGGCATTTCCACCGCCGCGCAGAGCGTCGGTGACTTCATGTCAGAGCTGGTGAAGTAGGAGACGAACGATGATCCGCCACCTGGTCCTCTTCAAGCTGAACGAGGGCGTCGAGCGGGACGACCCGCGGGTCGTCGCCGGGGACCGGGCCTTCCGGGAGCTGGCGGGGCAGGTCCCCGAGCTGGAGTTCTGGGAGTGCGCCTGGAACATCACCGACCGGCCGATCGCGTACGACTACGCCATCAACTCCGCCGTCGCCGACGAGGACGCGCTCAAGCGGTACATCGAGCACCCGGCCCACCAGGCCGCCGCGGGACAGTGGCGGGAATTCGCCACTTGGGTGATCGCCGACTATCCCTTCTGACGCCTTCCCCTCGCCGGTTCGTCCCGGTTGCGCCGACCCCTCGCCGTTCAGGCGGGGGGTTTCTTTGTTCTGTTTAAACCCTTATGACCTCAACACGGCACTTTGCGGTGCTTGCACACAGTGGACATGTCTTGTGATGCTATGACCGCTTTTGACGGATGAGTTGACCGTAGTTGACCGCGAAGGGGTGGCGTCACCGTGCCGGCCAGTACAGCGCCTCAAGTGCCTCCCCAGACCGGCCAGGCCGTCCAGGCCGTCCGGACCGAGGACATCCAGACCGAGACCCCCGACCCCTCCGCCAGGCCCGCCAGGGCCCGCGGTGCCGATACCCGGGCGCTCACCCAGGTCCTCTTCGGCCAGCTCAAGGACCTGGAGCCGGGCACTCCGGAGCACCGCCGGGTCCGGGCCGCCCTCATCGAGGCGAACCTCCCCCTCGTGCGCTACGCCGCAGCACGGTTCCGCAGCCGTAACGAGCCGATGGAGGACGTCGTCCAGGTCGGCACGATCGGCCTGATCAACGCCATCGACCGGTTCGACCCGGAGCGCGGGGTCCAGTTCCCCACCTTCGCGATGCCCACCGTCGTCGGTGAGATCAAACGTTACTTTCGCGACAATGTGCGCACCGTCCACGTCCCCCGCCGACTGCATGAGCTCTGGGTCCAGGTCACCGGCGCCACCGAGGACCTGACGACCGCTCATGGCCGCTCCCCGACCACCGCCGAGATCGCCGAGCGGCTGAAGATCTCCGAGGACGAAGTGCTCGCCTGCATCGAGGCGGGGCGCTCGTACCACGCCACATCCCTGGAGGCGGCCCAGGAGGGCGACGGACTGCCCGGCCTCCTCGACCGGCTCGGCTACGAGGATCCCGCGCTCGCTGGCGTCGAACACCGCGACCTCGTCCGGCACCTCCTCGTCCAGCTCCCCGAACGCGAGCAGCGCATCCTCCTCCTGCGCTACTACAGCAACTTGACCCAGTCTCAGATCAGTGCGGAACTGGGCGTCTCCCAGATGCACGTGTCAAGGCTTCTCGCCAGAAGTTTCGCCCGACTGAGATCCGCAAACAGGATCGAGGCGTAACCGGAACGGGTAGACCGTGCAGAGAGCAGTTCTGACGGCATAAAAGGCCTACACCCCCTGTTTCCAGGGCGGATTCGGCGCTGACATGTCGACAAGTCACTACAGCGCGTTGCCGACATGTGACATTCTGCTCGAAGCGCGTTTGCCGCAGCCCCGCCTCCGGTATTCAGGTGGAGGCTGCGTTCCTCCGATGGTCGCGGCCACCGCGACCGTCCGCGACCTCAAGGGGGTGGCATGTCCGAAGAACAGGGCAGCTCGAAGGTGCTCACGCTCACGAAGAGCGTGCCGGCACCCGCCGTGCTCACCAGCTCGCCGGAAGCCATCGACACCCGCACGCTGTCCCGCTCCCTGTTCCTGCGGCTCGCCGCGCTCGGCCCCGCCTCGGGCCCCGAGGGAACGGACAGTCCGGAGCGGACCTATGTGCGGGACACACTGATCGAGCTGAACCTCCCGCTGGTGCGGTACGCCGCGGCGCGGTTCCGCAGCCGCAACGAACCGATGGAGGACATCGTCCAGGTCGGCACGATCGGCCTGATCAAGGCGATCGACCGGTTCGACTGCGAACGGGGCGTGGAGTTCCCGACGTTCGCGATGCCCACCGTCGTCGGCGAGATCAAACGCTTCTTCCGCGACACCTCCTGGTCCGTGCGGGTCCCCCGCCGCCTCCAGGAGCTGCGTCTCGCGCTGACCAAGACCAGCGACGAGCTCGCGCAGAAGCTCGACCGCTCGCCGACCGTGCCGGAGCTGGCCCGCGCGCTCGGGGTCTCCGAGGAGGACGTGGTCGACGGTCTCGCCGTCGGCAACGCCTACACCGCCTCCTCCCTGGACTCCCCCTCCCCCGAGGACGACGGCGGCGAGGGCTCGCTCGCCGACCGCCTCGGGTACGAGGACACGGCACTGGAGGGCGTCGAGTACCGCGAGTCCCTCAAGCCCCTGCTGGCCAAGCTCGCCCCGCGCGAGCGCCAGATCATCATGCTGCGGTTCTTCGCGAACATGACGCAGTCACAGATCGGCGAGGAGGTCGGCATCTCCCAGATGCACGTCTCCCGGCTGCTGACCCGCACGCTCGCGCAGCTCAGGGAAGGGCTCATCGCGGACTGAGCCCGGTACGGGACCGGACGGGACCGGACAGGCCGAGCCCCGCACCGGACCGGACGGCCCGAGCCCGGTACGGACCGGCAGGATCGTCGGTCTCTGCACAAGGGTTCAGATGTGACGGTGCGTCAGACACACTGGTGCGATGCGACGTCGGATACGTCAGACCCCGCGGACCCGCCCGGCACACGGCCCGGCCGGCCGCCGGGGCAGCGCCATCGCCGCCTCGGCTGCCGCGCTGTGTCTGGGCACCGGCCTCCTGTCCGGCTGCGGGAGCGGGCCGGGAGACGGTTACGTGGCCGTGGGCGCGGCCGCCGAAGGCTCGAAGAGCCCCTCGGGCGGGGACGGAGAGCCCTCGGGCAAGGTGACACTCACCCCCCTCGACGGGAGCGGGAGCGACGGGAACGGCGAGAACGGTGGCCGGGGCGGCAGCGGTACGTCCCCGCCCCCGCCCTCCTCCCCGAGTACGAGCGGGTCCGGGCGCGCCCCGGACGGGCCCGGTGGGGGGCATACGCAGACGCCGGGCGGCCAGGGGGGCGGGTCACGCGACGGGGCAGGCCCGAATCCCGCAGGTCCCGCGAAGCCCTCGGCCCCCGCGAAGCCCTCGGCGCCCACGAAGCCCTCGAAACCGGGCAGCGGAACCGGGTCGCCGCCCGCCGGCACCCCCGGCACCCCGAAGCCTCCCCCGCCGCCCGCGACCCCGGCCGCGCTGAAGCTGAGCGCCCCGCAGCGCGCGGCGGCGGACAAGCGGTGGTGCGAGAAGGTGACCGTGGAGTTCCGCAACACCGGCGGCTCCCCGGCACGCTCGGGGACCGTCACCTTCGCCACGCACATCATCGGCGCCCTCGGCGTCGACTGGGCGACCATCACCTCGTACCGGCCCCTGCCCGCCCCGATCGGCGCGGGCTCGGCGCGCTCGGAGACGTACACCGTCTGCGTGGAGTCCTGGCGGGTTCCGTTGGGGATGCGCGTCGAGACGCAGGACGTCTCCGCCGTGTGGGAGTGACCCGGGCCGGGGCCCGTGAAGGGAGCGGGTGCTCGGGGCCGGAACGTACGAAGGCCGCCCGGGTGCGGAACGGCGGCCGGTTGTCGCGGCTCCGCTGCCCGTCCCCGTGCGGCCGGATCGTACGGTCGTGCTGTCACACGGTCGTGTCGTGCAGAAGTACGGCCTGCCGTCGTGCGGCTGTGTCGTCGTACGGCCGTGCTGTCATACGGCTGTGCCGTCGTGGGTCAGCTCAGTGCGAGCCAAGCCACCGCACCGAGGACGGCGACGACCGCGACCACCGCCGCGATCACCCCGGTTCTCGGCCCGGACGAGGTCGCCGCGGGCTGCTGCCGGCGCTGCGGCTCGCCCTCGTCGACGAAGGCGCGGAACATCTGCGTGCTGCCCGCCGGATCGGGGTTGCCCTCGGGGCCCGGGTGAGGGGCGTGGGGGTTGTGTGCCATGGGGCAGGACCCTAGCGAACTCGGGCCCCCGGCCCAACCCCCGGGGCCGCCCGGCAACCCGCCCGACCTGCGGCGGCACCCGCGGAGAACGGGCTTGACCTCGACCCTACGGAGGCTTTTGTGTTCCTTTACTTCTGCAAGGCCATTTTCGTTTGCCTGTAGCAACCAATGGCTTCTATCGTTGCCCTAAGCAACAACATAGTCGTGAGCGTGCTGGGGGTTCCCGTGGCCGCACGGAGTAGTTACGAGGAACTGGCCCGGCAGCTCAGCGCCGTCGGGGCCGTCAAGAGAGGGCTGTCCCGCGCGCTGCCCGCCGAATGTCCGGCGGGTTCCGCCGCCGTGCTGACCCTCCTGGACCGGCACGGCGAGATGCGGATCAGCCGGCTCGCCGAGCTGCTGTCCGTGGACATGTCGGTGACCAGCCGCCACGTGGCCCACGTAGCCGATCGGGGCTGGATCGAACGGTCCCCGGACCCGGCGGACAAGCGGTCCCGCATCCTGCGGCTGACCCCCGGCGGGCACGAGCAGCTCGACGAGCTGACCCGGCGGACCACCGAGATATTCGCCCACAACCTCCAGGACTGGTCCGACGGCGACGTCGGCCGGCTCATCGCGCTGCTGTCCCGGCTGCGCGACAGCTTCGCCTGTCGCGGATCCGGCGGCTGCGCCCCCGGAAGCCACACCGGTGAGTGCAGGACCCGCCTCGGCGACGAGACACACACCCGTACACCTGTGTAACAGAAGCAAATACGCACGGATAAGGAACTCAATGGCTAGGACCACACCCACCGGTGTGCGGGGCGGCCACGCCAAGCACGGAGGGCACGGGGGCACCACCGCCGCCACCGCCTCCGACGCCCCCGACGGCACGCCGATGACACACCGGCAGATCATGGAGGCACTGACCGGGCTGCTGCTCGGCATGTTCGTCGCGATCCTGTCGTCGACGGTCGTCTCCAACGCCCTGCCCGAGATCATCTCCGACCTCGGCGGCGGCCAGAGCGCCTACACCTGGGTCGTCACGGCCTCGCTGCTGGCCATGACCGCCACCACCCCGCTCTGGGGCAAGCTCTCGGACCTCTTCAGCAAGAAGCTGCTGGTCCAGATAGCCCTGGTCATCTACGTCCTGGGCTCGGTCGTCGCCGGTATGTCGACCAGCAGCGGCATGCTCATCGCCTGCCGTGTCGTCCAGGGCATCGGCGTCGGCGGTCTCTCCGCCCTCGCGCAGATCGTCATGGCCGCGATGATCGCCCCGCGCGAGCGCGGCCGCTACAGCGGCTACCTGGGCGCGGTCTTCGCCGTCGCCACCGTCGGCGGCCCGCTGCTCGGCGGTGTCATCACCGACACCAGCTGGATGGGCTGGCGCTGGTGCTTCTACGTCGGCGTGCCGTTCGCGATCATCGCCCTCATCGTGCTCCAGAAGACCCTGAAGCTCCCGGTCGTCAAGCGCGAGGGCGTGAAGATCGACTGGTCCGGCGCGTTCTTCATCAGCGCCGCCGTCTCCCTGCTGCTGGTCTGGGTGACGTTCGCGGGTGACAAGTACGACTGGCTGTCGTGGCAGACGTACGTGATGGTCGCGGGCTCGGTCCTGCTCGGCCTGGTCTTCGTCCTCATCGAGTCGCGGGCCGCCGAGCCGATCATCCCGCTGCGCCTCTTCCGTAACCGCACCATCACGCTGGCCTCGATCGCCTCGCTGTTCGTCGGCGTCGCGATGTTCGCGGGCACCGTCTTCTTCAGCCAGTACTTCCAGCTGGCGCGCGGCGAGTCGCCGACGATGTCCGGCGTCATGACCATCCCGATGATCGCGGGACTCTTCCTCTCCTCGACCGTCTCCGGCCAGGTCATCACCAAGACCGGGCGCTGGAAGGCGTGGCTGGTCAGCGGCGGCTTCCTGGTCACGGCCGGGCTCGGGACGCTCGGCACGATCCGGTACGACACCGCGTACTGGCACGTCGCGGTCTTCATGTTCGTCCTGGGTCTCGGCATCGGCATGATGATGCAGAACCTGGTTCTCGCCGCACAGAACCAGGTCGCTCCCGAGGACCTCGGTTCCGCGAGCTCCGTCGTCACGTTCTTCCGGTCCCTCGGCGGCGCGGTCGGCGTCTCGGCGCTCGGCGCGGTCCTGGGCAACCGGGTCACCCACTACGTCAAGGACGGCATCGCCGCCCTCGGCCCGGAGGGTGCGGCGTTCGGCCACGGCGGCACCGGCGGCGGGGGCATCCCCGACCTGGACAAGCTGCCCGAGCCCCTGCGGCTGATCATGGAGGCCGCGTACGGGCACGGCGTCGGCGACGTCTTCCTGTACGCCGCTCCGGCCGCGCTCGTCGCCTTCATCGTGACGATCTTCATCAAGGAGGTCGCGCTGAAGAGCAGCGCCGCGAACGACACCTCCGCCGACGCTCCGGCCGCCGACGCCCCGGTCGCCGGTCCTCCGGTCGCCGGTCCTCCGGTCGCCGTCGAGGCTGCCGCCACCGTCTCTGGCTCGGCCACCGCCTCTGGCTCTGGCTCGTACGGAGCCGGCGGGCACGACACCGAACTCGCCCACCCGGGTAAGTGACTGATCCCTCCGGTGCGCGCGTGCGCCTGAAGGGCTGCGCGTGAGCACGTGGAGGGATCGCGAAGACCCCTGGTCGGACGGCACTTCCAGCGGAAAGGCTGTCGCGACCGGGGGAAACGGGACCCGGCGGCGGCTACGGCAGGCAGGGGACGGCCGGCCGTACCCGCCCCGGGGCCCGGCTCATGTGCCCCACGGGCGGGCCGGCGGGCCGAGCCGCCGGCGGACGTGGCGCGCGGCTACCGAAGCGGCCGGCTACTGGAGCGGCTGCCGGGCGGGGGAGCCGGTCCGGTCGCGCATCGCCTCGATGCCCGCGATCACCACGTCCAGCGCGAAGACGAAGTCCCGCTCGCGCATCTCCTCGACCGTCGTCCCGCCCCGGGCCGCCATCAGGGCGTCGGAGGACGCGGCGATCTCCCGCAGGTGCGGCTGTGCCCGGATCGTGCCCATCGCCTGCTGGTGGTACTCGTCCTGAGTGAGCCCGGTCGCGTCGCACCGCGCCTTGAAGTGGCCCTCGACGGTGCCGAATCCGTACACGAACTGGAAGACCGCCGAGAGCGCGCCCGTCTGCCGTTCCAGGGGCAGGCCGGTGGCCCGGATCACGTCCTGGACGGCGTACGAGAACAGCATGGAGTTCGGGCCGATGTTGAGGAAGGTCCCGGCCAGCGGGGAGATCCAGATGTGGCGGACGAGGAGTTCGCGGTAGCTGCGGGCCAGCTGCCGCAGCCGGTCCTGCCAGTCGGCGTCCTCGCGGGGCGGGGCGATCTCGGCGTAGACCGAGTCGAGCGCCAGTTCCAGGAGGTCGTCCTTGGTGTCGACGTACCAGTAGAGGGACATCGCGGTGACGTCCAGCTCGGCGGCGAGCCGGCGCATGGAGAACTTGCCGAGGCCGTCGGCGTCCAGCAGCCGCACCGACGCCTCGGTGATCCGGTTACGGTCCAGGCCCGCCGGGGACTCCGACCTGCGCGAGCGCGAGGACGCCCGCTGATCCAGCCATACGCTGGTCCGCACGGCATTGTTCGCGCGGCCGGACTCGGGTGCGGAGCCGGATGCGGATGCGGATGCGGATGCGGAGTCAGACGCAGACGCGGAGCCGGACGCAGACTCGGAGCCGGACGCAGACGCGGAGTCGGACGCGGAGCCGGGCTCCGACTCCGGCTCGGACTCCGGCTCGGACGCGGACACCATGGCGCACTCTCCTCGTCTTGCTCGGACCGCCCACCGAGCTGTCCTGCCGGAAGGCGGGACCTGGCGGGCCCTGCCGGGAAGGGCGGGACCCGGCGAGTCCTGCCGTGAAGGGCGGCGTACCGGACACGGACAGTCCGGTACGCGCGTCCCGTCCGATGCTATGCCGCCGGTCCTGGCGAGTCTGCCCGGTCCCCGGCCTTCTCCAGCCGGTCGGCCCGCTCGGCGGCGGCCTCGCTTCCCGCCCCTGCGGTCGCCCCGGCAGTCGCCCCGGCAGTCGCGGGGACGGTCACGGAGGCAGTCGCAGGGGAAGCTGCGGGGGAAGTCGCGGGGACAGTCGCAGGGGAAGTGGTCCCGGCGACAGCCCCGGCGGCCGTCCCCGCAACTCCGGCGGCCGTCCCCCCGGCCCCGGCGGCCGGCGCCTCCGCCCGTTCGGCACGGCGCAGCAGGAGCGCGGCGAGCAGACCGCCCGCCAGCACCGCGACCGCGCCGACCAGTTGGCTGACCTCCAGGCCCGAGGCGAAGGCGTCCTTGATCTGCTCCCGGGCGGCGGGCCCGTCGGCGGCGGCCAGGGCCGCGGGCAGTGAGGCGGCGCCGACGGCGGCCGGGACGAGCGCGGCGAACCGGGCGTTCATCACCGCGCCGAGCACCGCGACCCCGAGCCCGTTGCCGAACTCCGCGAGCGTCCCGTTGACCCCCGCGCCCACCCCGGCCTTGGCCGGCGGGATGGCGCTCATGATGGCGTTGGCCATCGCGGGCATCGCCAGGGCGATCCCCGCGCCCATCACGACCAGGCCGAACAGCATGCCGCCGTAACCGTGCCGGCCGAGCAGCGCGATCGCTGCGAGTCCGGCCGCCAGACAGCTCATCCCCGTCCCGATGACGACGGGCGTGCCCATCTTCCGTACGAGGCGGGCGCCCAGGCCGGTCAGGTTGAGGGCGACCACGGTCAGCGCCATCGGAGCCGTCCGCAGACCCGCCTCCAACGGCCCGTACCCGAGCACGAACTGCAGGTGCTGGGTGAGCAGGAAGAGCGAACCGCCCATGCCGAAGGCGACCAGGATCGCGCCCGCCACCGCGCCGATGAACTTCTGGTTCCGGAAGAAGTTCATGTCGAGCATCGGGTTCGGGATGTGCAGCTCCCACAGAACGAACCCGGCCATCACCACGGCCCCGATGAGCGCGGTCAGCAGCACCCGGCCGGACGCCCAGCCGTGCTCGGGCCCGGAGATGATCGCGAAGACGACGGCGGTCATGCCCATCGTGGAGAGCAGCGCGCCCAGCAGGTCGGGCCGTTCCCCCCGGCCGCTCTTCGACTCCGGTACGAGCCGGACGACGGCGGCCAGGGCGATCAGGACGACCGGGATGTTGATGAGGAAGATCGCGCCCCACCAGAAGTGGTCGAGGACGAACCCGCCGAACAGCGGCCCCGCCGCGAAGCCGAGGGAGTTGACGGTCGACCAGATCCCGATCGCCTTGACCCGCTCGGTGTCGTCGAAGATCTGGACCACGACGGCGAGCGTGGTGGTGAGCAGCAGCGCGCCGCCGATCCCCATCCCGGCGCGGGCGGCGATGAGCTGGCCCGAGGACTGGGAGAGCCCGGCCACGAGCGAGCCGACGCCGAACAGGGCGAGGCCCGCGATCAGCATCCTCTTGCGCCCGTAGCGGTCGGCGGAGCTGCCGGCGGTGAGCAGCAGACCGGACTGGACGAGCGAGTAGGCGTTGATCATCCACTGCACGTCGGCGGTGGAGGCGTTCAGCTCCGTGGTGAGGGAGGGGATCGCGACGTTGAGGACGGTGTTGTCGAGCAGCACCGTGAGCTGGGCCAGGCAGATGACGCCGAGGATCAGCCAGCGCTGCGGATGCCCGTGGGGGTCGAGATCTGGTCGCTGTGCGGCGGGCGCCGTCATGCGGGCTCCTTGGGCTCCGGTGCGGTGACAGCTCGCTCCGGGGGCGTTGTACGGCGTATAGGACGTGTCGTTGTACACCGTAAGGCAGTCCTTGTACAACGTACAAGTCGATATGGGTGCCGATGGACCGGCCGCGCCGGTGGGGCCCGCGCGGCGGCCGGGCGGTACGGTTCTCGACGCTGACCTGACACCTGACGAAGGCCGTGAAGCCCGGCCGGTTGGAGAGCCATGTCGCAGCGCCGCCGTCCCCTTCGCCTCCCTCACCGCCCCCTCCCCCTGCCTCTCCACACCCTTCGCCTCCTTCAACTCCTGCTCACCGCTTCCCTTTTGGGTGCGCTCACCGCGCCGCCCGCCGCTGCCGCGACGCCCCGCCTCCCGTCCGGCGGGGGCCTGCCGCTGCGGGTCGTCACGTACAACATCCACGCCGGGGCGGGCCTGGACGGCGCCTTCGACCTCGACCGCCAGGCCGCCGAACTCCGGTCGCTGCACGCGGATGTGATCGGGCTTCAGGAGGTCGACCGGCACTGGGGCGACCGCAGCGGGTGGCGGGACCTCGCGGGCGAACTGGGGCGGCGGCTGCGCATGTACGTCTCCTTCGCACCGATCTACAGCCGGGATCCGGCCGAACCGGGCGGGCCCCGGGCCGAGTACGGAGTGGCCGTGCTGTCGCGGCACCGGATCGTGAGCGCCGAGAACCACGAGATCACCCGGCTCTCGACCCAGGTCCCGAACCCGGTCCCGGCCCCCGCCCCGGGCTTCGGCGAGGTCGTCGTACGGGTGCGGGGGCTGCCCGTACACGTGTACGTCACCCACCTCGACCACCGCACGGACCCCGCCGTCCGCGTCGCCCAGGTCGCCGACACCCGGCGGATCATGGCCGAGGACCGGGGCCCGCAGATCCTGCTCGGCGACTTCAACGCGGAGCCCGCCGCACCCGAACTGGCCCCGCTGTGGCGGGAACTGGCGGACGCCGACCCGGGTGCGCCCACCTTCCCCGCGCGGGATCCGGTCAAGCGGATCGACTTCGTGGCGGTGTCGAAGGGCGACCCGCGCAGTGGCTCGCGCAGTGGCCCGGACGGCAGCTCGGACGGCCGCCCGGACGGTGGGATCACGGTGCGCAGGGCATGGGTGCCGGAGAGCGTCGCCTCCGACCACCGGCCCGTGGTGGCTGACCTGTCGGTACGGGGGCGGGGCCGATGAGTCCGGGGCCGAGGAGTTCAGGAACGATGGGTCCGGGGCCGATGAGTCCGGGTTGGTCCGGGAGTCTCCGGTTTCGGCCCGAAAGCCTCCCTTTACGGCCGGAGCGCGTCTTCCAGCCCGAACTGCCCGAGGGCCACTCACGGTCCACCGCCCGAGGGCGGAATCCGCACGGGCGCAGGGCTTCCGAGAGAACACGCGGTACCGGACGAAGGACGACCATGAGCACCACCAGCCTGCACGAACTGCTGGACACCCACATCGCCAGGGGATCGATGCCGGGCGCGGTGGCCCTGGTCGCCCGGGGCGAGCGGGCCGAGGTGGTGTCGGCCGGCACGTCCGGCCTCGCCGGGTCCGCGCCGATGCGGCGGGACTCGGTCTTCCGCCTCGCCTCGGTCACCAAGCCCATCGTGGCCGCCGCCGCCATGACGCTCGTCGAGGACGGCCTGATCGCCCCCGCCGACCCGGTGGCGGCGTGGCTGCCCGAGCTGGCCTCGCCCCTGGTCGTGCGGACCCCGCAGAGCCCGGTCGACGACGTGGTGTCGGCGGTCCGCCCGATCACCCTGCTCGACCTGCTGACCTTCCGCGCCGGATACGGCTTCCCGTCCGACTTCTCGCTCCCGGCCGTCGCCCCGCTGTTCGCGGAGCTGAGGCAGGGCCCGCCGCAGCCGGCGACCGGGCTCGCGCCGGACGCCTGGATGGCCGCGCTGTCCCGTATCCCGTTGCTGCACCAGCCGGGTGACGGCTGGCTCTACAACACCTGCTCCGACATCCTCGGCGTCCTCATCGCCCGGGTCGCCGACCGCCCGCTGCCCGCGTATCTGGCGGAGCGGCTGTTCGGGCCCCTCGGTATGACGGACACCGGGTTCTCCGTGGAGCCCGCCGCGCTGCACCGGTTCACCGGCTACTACCGGGCCGGGGCGGACAGCGGAAGCGAACCGGTGCTGGTGGACGCCCCGGACGGGCAGTGGAGCAGCCCGCCCGCCTTCCCGTCCGGCGCCGGCGGCCTGGTCTCGACCGTCGACGACTGGTACGCCTTCGGCCGGATGCTGCTCGCCGGGGGCCTGAACGACGACGGTCACCGGGTGCTGGCCGCCGCATCGGTCCGCCAGATGATCACCGACCATCTGACCCCGGACCAGCGCGCCGCGAGCGGACTGTTCACGGAGGGCCAGGGCTGGGGGTTCGGCGGCTCGGTGGACATCGAGATCGCGGCCCCGTGGAACGTCCTGGGCCGCTACGGCTGGGTCGGCGGCACCGGCACCACGGCCCACATCGTCCCGTCCACGGGCACGGTCGCCGTCCTGCTCACCCAGATGGAGATGTCCGGGCCCGCCGCACCCCAGGTGATGCGGGACTTCTGGACGTACGCGGCCGGGTTCTGAGCCCGGCCGCGCACGCCCCCGGTGCTCAACTCGTCGGCTGCGTCAGGTCGTAGAGCGTGGCGCTGCCGACGGTGACCTCGGTGAAGTTCTCCGTCACCCAGGAGGAGATCTGCGACGAGGTCCCGGAGCCACCGCCCATGCCGCCTCCGCCTCCGCCCCTGCCGCCGCCCGGGGCGAAGTAGTGGATCTTCCCCTCCGCGACGTACTCCTTGAACTGTGCGAGCGTCGGTGACGGGTCGCTCCCGTTGAAGCCGCCGACCGCCATCACCGGCTCCCCCGTGGCGAGTTGATAGCCGGCCGCGTTCTGCGCGCCGACGGCGGCGGCGACCCAGGTGTAGTCGTCCGCGTCCTTCGCCAGGAGCGCCTTCGCCTCGGCGTCGACGGACGTGCCGTTGAGCAGCCCGCCCATGCCGCCGCCTCCGCCGGCCCCTCCCCTCATGCCCTCGCCGAAGCCGGGGTTCGCGCCGGTTCCCGTACCCGTCCCGGTCCCTCCAGGCTGCGTGGGCATGCCGCCCGGGGCCTGCCCCTGCCTGGGAGGCCGCTGCGTGCCGCCGCGCTGCCCGCCGTCACCGCCGCCGTCACCGCCACCGGGCCCGCCCCGGCCGCCGCCCCCGGGTCCGCCCATGCCGAACCCGGCCGAAGGGCCCGCGGTCACGATCGACCCCTGGTGGCCGCTGTTCAGGGTGCTGACCGTGTACGCCGCCGGCCCCGCCAGCGACGCCGCGCAGCTCAGCGCCACCACGGCGAGGGCCAGGCCCCGTCCGCCGAACCGCCCCACGACGAGCAGCCCGAGCGCGCCGACGAGCCCGCCGGCCAGCACCGCCCACCGCAGCCACGGCAGGTAGTCCGGCGTGCGGCCCAGCAGGACGTACGCCCAGACCACCGTCGCGACGACCGTGCCCGCGAGCACCGCGCGCGGCCACCACGCGCCCCGCTCCTCCCACAGCACCGTGACGCCCATGGCGACGAGCGCCGCGACGTACGGGGCGAGGGCCACCGTGTAGTACTGGTGGAAGATCCCGGCCATGAAGCTGAACACGGCCGCGGTCATGAGCAGCGCACCGCCCCAGGCGACGAACGCGGCCCGCGCGGCGTCGGTCCGCGCCGCCTTCCGGGTCAGCCAGAGCCCGGCCACCAGCAGGATCAGCGCGGCGGGCAGCAGCCACGCGATCTGGCCGCCGACCTCGGAGTCGAACATCCGGCCGATGCCGGTCTCACCCCAGCCGCCGCCACCGCCGCCCCCACGGCCACCGCCGACGCTTCCGGTCTCCTCGCCGTTGATCCGGCCGAGCCCGTTGTAGCCGAAGGTGAGCTCCAGGAAGGAGTTGTTCTGCGAGCCGCCGACGTACGGCCGCGAGGAAGCCGGCATCAGCTCCACGATCGCGACCCACCAGCCACCGGCGACGGCCATCGTCAGCGCGGACAGCGCGAGTTGGCCGATCCGCTTCGTCACGGGAACGGGGGCGCACACCGCGTACAGCACGGCCAGCGGCGGCAGGATCAGGAACGCCTGGAGGGTCTTCGTCAGGAACGCGAACCCGACCACCGCGCCCGCCCCGACCAGCCACGCCGTCCGCCCCTGCTCCAGGGCCCGCAGCACGCACCACACGGTGACGGTCATCAGCAGGGCGAGCAGCGCGTCCGGGTTGTTGAAGCGGAACATCAGCGCGGCGACGGGCGTCAGCGCGAACACGCCCACCGCGATCAGCCCGGCGACCGGCCCGAACCGACGGCGTACAGCGGTGTTCAGGACGGCCGCCGTGGCGAGCGCCATCAGGACCTGCGGGGCCAGGATCGCCCAGGAGTTGAGCCCGAACAGCCGCACCGACAGGGCCATCGGCCAGAGCGCGGCGGGCGGCTTGTCGACGGTGATGGCGCCTCCGGAGTCCAGCGAGCCGAAGAAGAAGGCCTTCCAGCTCTGGCTGCCCGCCTGGACGGCGGCGGAGTAGAAGGAGTTGGCGTACCCGGAGGCGCTGAGGTTCCAGAAGTACGCGAGCCCGACGGCCAGCAGGAGCCCGTACAGCGCCGGGCGCGCCCAGCGGGGGCCTTCCCTGCCGGCCGGCGGCGCGGCGGCAGGCATCACGGGGACTGCGGTCGTGGTCATCGGACATCCTCGGGGTCATGGCAGGCGCGGGCCGGGAAGACCCAGGCGCGCAGGAGCAGGAAGCGCAGCACGGTGGCCGCGAGGTTGGCGGCGATCAGGACGGCCAGCTCCGTGCCGTGCGAGGGCGAACCGGAGGCCGCCCCCAGCGCCGCGAGCGAACCGCTGGTCAGCGCGAGGCCGATGGCGAAGACCACGAGGCCCTGCGCCTGGTGGCGGACGGCCCCGCCCCGGCCGCGCACACCGAAGGTGAGCCGGCGGTTGGCGGCGGTGTTGGCGACGGCGGAGACGAGCAGCGCGCCGCCGTTGGCGAACTGCGGTCCGACGCCGAGCCGGAAGAGGGAGTACAGGGCCAGGTAGAAGAGGGTGGACAAGGCCCCCACGACGCAGAACCCGACCAGCTGGCGGGCCAGTCCGTGCGGCACCCCGGTCAGCGCCCGGTCGCGCGGATCGTCCCCGAAGGGCCGGGCCAGCCGGTCCAGCGGCAGCGTGCCGACGGCCAGCGCCCGCCCCACCCGCCACACGCCTTTCAGGTCCTCGGTGGCCGTCCGCACGATGTGGACGGTCGAGTCGGGGTCGTCGATCCAGTCGACGGGCACCTCGTGGATGCGCAGCCCGGCCCGCTCGGCGAGGACCAGCAGCTCGGTGTCGAAGAACCAGCCGCTGTCCTCCACCATCGGCAGCAGCCGCTCGGCCACCTCGCGCCGGATCGCCTTGAACCCGCACTGGGCGTCGCTGAACCCGGCGGCCAGCGAGGAGCGCAGGATCAGGTTGTAGGCGCGCGAGATGAGCTCCCGCTTCGGCCCCCGCACCACCCGCGAACTCCGGGCCAGCCGCGAGCCGATGGCCAGGTCGGAGTGGCCGGAGATCAGCGGGGCGACCAGCGGGAGGAGCGCGTTGAGGTCGGTGGAGAGGTCGACGTCCATATAGGCGAGGACCGGGGCTTCGGAGTCCGCCCACACGGTACGCAGGGCCCGCCCGCGGCCTTTCTGCTCCAGCCGTACGCACCGCACCCCGGGCAGCTCCGCGGCGAGCGAGGCGGCGACGGCGGGGGTGGAGTCGGTGCTGGCGTTGTCGGCGACGGTGATGCGGAAGGGGTACGGGAAGGTCCGCGCGAGATGGTCGTGGAGGCGCAGGACGCAGGGGCGGAGGTCCTTCTCCTCGTTGTGGACGGGGACGACGACGTCGAGCACGGGGGCGCGGGAGGCGGTGGCCTGCTGCCGGGCCGGGAGATGCTCCCTGACCGGCAGCAGGCCACCGCCACTGCCCCTCGTACCGGGGCCGGTCGTGCCGGGGCCGCTGTGCCCTGTGCCGCGACCGGTCGTGCCGGGGCCGCTGTCCCCTGTGCTGCGGCCGGTCGTGCCGGGGCCGCTCCGGAGGCTGTCGGTGGTCATGCCTCCGACGTTCGCCGACCGCGCTGTCACACCGGTGTGCTGAGCCTGTCCCTGCCCTGTGAGTCCGCGCGGGTCACGTCTTTTGGCAGCTCGACCACGAACACCGTGCGGCCCGGCCCGGACTCCACCGCCACCCGCCCGCCGTGCGCGGAGACGACGGCCCGCACGATGGCGAGGCCGAGCCCGGTGGACCCGGTCGCCGTACCCGTACCGGCCCCGCGCGAGCGCGACGCGTCCCCGCGGGCGAACCGTTCGAAGACATGTGGCAGCAGCTCCGCCGGGATGCCGGGCCCGTCGTCCCGCACCTCCAGCGTGACCGGGCCCCCGGCACCTGCGGGCGGCCGTACGGACACCGTGACGGTGGTCCCCGGCGGGGTGTGCGTCCGGGCGTTGGCCAGCAGGTTGACCAGCACCTGCCGGAGCCGGTCGGGATCGGCGCGTACGGTCACCGGCTCGTCGGGCAGCTCAAGACGCCAGCGGTGCCGGGCGCCCGAGCCTGCTCCCGGCTCGTCCGCCACCCGGGCATCGCTGATCGCGTCCACGACCAGCACCAGCAGATCGGTGCTCCCGTACGAGAGCGGACGCCCCGCGTCGAGGCGGGCCAGCAGCAGCAGATCCTCCACCAGGCCCGTCATCCGGTCCGCCTCCGACTCGATCCGCCCCAGCGCGTGCCGGGTGACCGGACCGGGCTCCGGCGCTTCCCGGCCTCCGGTGGCGCGCCGGGTCAGCTCGGCGTAGCCCCGGATCGAGGCCAGCGGGGTGCGCAGCTCATGGCTGGCGTCGGCGACGAACTGCCGGACCCGCGTCTCGCTCTCCTGCCGGGCGGCGAGGGCCGAACCGACGTGACCCAGCATCCGGTTGAGCGCCGCGCCCACCTGCCCGACCTCGGTGCGCGGGTCGGCCTCGGCGTCCGGGACCCGCTCCAGCAGGGCCACCTCACCGCTGTGCAGGGGGAGTTCGGAGACCCGGGTGGCCGTGGCGGCGACCCGGCGCAACGGCCGCAGCGCGACCCCGACGAGAACGGTGCCCGCGATCGAGGCGGCGAGGAGCCCGGCGGCGGTGACGCAGACCTCGACGACGATCAGGGTGGTCAGCGCACCGCTCACCTCGGCGCTGGGGATGCCGACGAGGACGGTGTCCCCCTCGGCGGTGGTCGCGGCCTGGACCCGGTAGCCGCCGAGCCCCGGCAGATCGACGCTCCGGGGCCCCTCACCGGTCTCCGGAGCGGCCTCCTCCAGCGCGCTCCGCTGTTCCCCGGTCAGCGGCTTCGCGCTCTCCTGGGCGCGCAGCCCGCTGTCCTCGACGACCTTCGACGCGGTGACGTCCCCGTCGTCGCCGACGAGGGCCCCGAACGTGCCGAGCGGCTGCCCGCCCCCGCCGACGAAGCCGAGCGGACCGGCCTCGCGCAGCGCCTGGGGCACCGGCGCCGGTCCGGGCGTCCGCTGAGCCCGCTCGGCGACGGAGTGCAGCTGGTCGTCGAGCTTGCCGTACATGTAGGTGTGGAAGGCGATGGCGGTGACGGACCCGATGACGGCGGCGACGACAGCGATCAGGGACACGGCGGACACGACGAGCCGGGTCCGCAGCGTCCAGGGCCGCCGCAGCGCTCCCCCGCCCACGCGCCCGCTACTCACCGGGCTTGATCAGATATCCCGCGCCGCGCCGGGTGTGGATCATCGGCGTGCGTCCGGCGTCGATCTTCTTGCGGAGGTAGGAGATGTAGAGCTCGACGACGTTGGCCTGGCCGCCGAAGTCGTAGTTCCAGACCCGGTCGAGGATCTGCGCCTTGCTGAGCACCCGGCGGGGATTGCGCATCAGGAAGCGCAGCAGTTCGAACTCGGTGGCCGTGACGTGGATCGCGTCCCCGCCCCGGCTCACCTCGTGGCTGTCCTCGTCCAGGACCAGGTCCCCGACGACGAGCGTGGACTCGCTCCGCCCGGCGGCGAGCGCCGAGCCCGAACGGCGGATGAGCCCGCGCAGCCGGGCCACGACCTCCTCCAGGCTGAACGGCTTGGTCACGTAGTCGTCGCCGCCCGCGGTGAGCCCGGCGATCCGGTCCTCGACGGCGTCCCGGGCGGTCAGGAAGAGGACCGGCACATCGGCGTACTCACGACGCAGCCGGCCCAGCACGGACAGCCCGTCCATGTCCGGGAGCATCACGTCCAGGACCACCGCGTCCGGGCGGAAGTCACGCGCGGCCCGGACCGCCCCGGCCCCGTCCCCGGCGCTGCGCACCTCCCACCCCTCGTACCGCAGGGCCATCGAGAGCAGCTCGGTGAGCGGAGCCTCGTCGTCCACGACCAGCACCCGTACGGGGGTACGGTCCGGCCTGAGCAGTTCGGTACGCCCCTGGGGCGAGGTCGTCGTCGTCATGGGCACCACTCTGTGAGACACCCGTGAGAGCAGCCTGACCCGTTTCTGTGAATAGCCTGAGAAAGCGGTCCGCCCAGGGATCGTCCGGGGACCGTCAGGCCCGGCTTCCGTCCGGGACCGTCACGCCCGGGTTCCGTTCAGGAATCGTCAGCCCGGGTTCCGTCCGGGAACCGTCAACCCCGGGTGGGGAACAACGCCTCCGCGTTCCCGTGGCAGACCGCCCGCAACCACGCGTCACCCAGCCCGAGCCGCTCCAGAGCCTCCAGCTGATGAACGTACGGGTAAGGGATGTTCGGGAAGTCGGTCCCCAGCAGGATCCGGTCCCCGAGGTCGGCGAGCCGCCCCCGTTCCGCCGCCGGGAAGGGGCTGAGCCCCTCGCTGAAGTCGGTGAACGCCATCGTCGTGTCGAGCCGGACCTCCGGATACGCCTCCGCCAGCGCCAGGAACTCCGCGTACTCCGGCATCCCCATGTGCGCCACCACCAGCCGCAGCCGGGGATGACGCGCCAGCAGCCGCCCGACCGGCTCGGGCCCGGTGAACCTGCCCGGCGCGGGCCCCGACCCGCAGTGCATCACCACCGGGACCCCGGCCTCCGCGAGCAACCCCCAGACGGGCTCCAGGAGCGGGTCGTTGGCGTCGTACGCGCCCACCTGGAGGTGTGACTTGAAGACCCGCGCCCCGCCCTCGACGGCCTCCTTCACGTACGCCTCGACGCCCTCCTCCGGGAAGAGGGTCGCGGTGTGCAGGCAGTCGGGCGTCCGGGCGGCGAAGCCGGCGGCCCAGCCGTTCAGCCAGCGGGCCATCCCGGGCTTGTGCGGGTAGAGCATGGCGGTGAAGCGCAGCACCCCGAACGACCGGAGCACGGCGAGGCGCTTCTCCTCCTCGTACCGGTAGGTGATCGGCCACTCCAGACCGGTGAGCGGCCCGGCGGCGTCGAAGTAGGCCCACACCTTGCGCAGGACCTGCTCGGGCATGAAGTGGGTGTGCACGTCGATGATCCCGGGCAGCCCGAGCCGCTCCCAGAACCGCACCACGTCATCGCTCTGAGGCCCCACGGACGCTCTCCCTCGGTCGACGGTCAGAACAACCCACCTTGCACACCGCCGCCGCCGATGTCGATGTCGATGAGGGGGACACGTACACCGCCCTCCTCGGCCCCGGGTACGGCCACGAGATCCCACCCCGTGATCAGCCGCGTGTCCAGCACGACCACGCCCACGCCGTCCACCGCGAGATGCAGATCGGGCCCGGCCGCCGCGACGAGCCGCCCCGCGACGACGCCCCCGTCGACCAGCTCCCGCACCGACCGGACAGGAGCGGGCGACCGGTCGATCCCGAAGATCCCCGCCTGGTCGACGACTTCGAGGGGCAGCCGCTCCAACGACTCGGGCCAGCCGCGCCCTTCGAGCTCCGCCGCCCTCCCGTACAGCTCCGCCACCTCGGCGGCCCGCTCCCCGGGCCCCGGCAGCCGGCCGCGCTCGGCCCGCTTCCTGGCGTACGGGATCCGGTCGGGCACACCGAGGGCCGCCCGCAGCACCTCCTCGGTCCGCCGGGCCGCCATCAGGGGCCCGCGCCCCAGCCAGCCGAAGACCACGGCCCCCTGCTCCCGCAGCCGGGCCGCCCCGCGCTCCTCCCCGGTGATCCCGACCTTGACCAGGCCGGGCCCGAACCACGCGAGGTACACGCGGTACGTCCGGGGGTCGTCCGCCATCGTGTCGGCGGCCACCGAGTGCGCCCGGTCCAGCCGCGCGCACTCGGCGCACCGCCCGCCGGTACCGCGCCCCGGCACCACGGCGCCCAGCGGGCACACGTTCCCCCGGGCCCCCACGCAGTGCCGCTCCCCGAGCGCCCGGAACCCGAGGCCGGACCCGTACGCGAGCACGCTCACCCGCCGGTCACCGCCCCGGCTCCACCCCAGCTCGGGCACGTCCCCGGGCCACCGCACCCCGGCGCACCACCACCCACCGGCCACCCCGGACCCCGCTCTTCTCCACCAGCACCAGATCACCGGCCGACCCGGTCCGGCGATGCTAACGGGCGGGCCGGCGGGCACCGCGAAGAGCTGCTCCGGCCGCACCGCCAGGGTTCCCGTTAGGATCCTGACCATGGCGCTGACGGGGAACCAGATGGACGTGTTCGAAGCCTCCATGCCCCGGCTGAAGGCCATCGCCTACCGTCTCCTCGGCTCCGCGAGCGATGCGGAGGACGCCGTGCAGGACACGTTCCTGCGCTGGCAGGCCGCCGACATCGAGCGCATCGAGGTCCCCGAGGCCTGGCTGACGAAGGTCCTCACCAACCTCTGTCTCAACCAGCTCACCTCGGCGCGCGCCCGGCGCGAGACCTATGTGGGCCAGTGGCTGCCCGAACCGCTGCTCGCCGGGGACCCGATGCTCGGCCCCGCCGACACCGTCGAACAGCGCGAATCGGTCTCGTACGCGGTCCTCACCCTCATGGAGCGCCTGTCCCCCAACGAGCGGGCGGTGTACGTGCTGCGGGAGGCGTTCGGCTATCCGCACCGCAGGATCGCGGAGATCCTCGACATCACCGAGGCGGCCGGCCAGCAGATCTTCCACCGCGCCAAGAAGCACATCGCGAGCGGCAGGGCCCGTGCCGAGGTCGACGAGGCGGCCACCCGGCGGATCGTCGAGGAGTTCCTCACGGCCGCCACCAGCGGCCGGACCGAACCGCTCGTCCGGCTGCTCACCGCGGACGCCGTCGCGATCGGCGACGGCGGCGGAAAGGTGCCGGCCCGCGCGAAGGCGTTCGAAGGCGCTCTCGCCGTCGCGAAGTTCATGCGGGGTCTGTTCACCCCCGGCAAGGCCAAGCGGGCCATCGCCGGCGGCTCCGCCGCGATCCACATCACGTCCGTCAACGGCCACCCCGCCATCGTCGCGGTCGTCGACGGGCGCCTCATCGGCATCACCTGCCTGGAGATCACCGCGGACGGCATCGCCGCGCTCCGCAGCCAGGTCAACCCCGACAAGCTGGAACACGCGAATCGGCGCTGGGCGGCCACGGACCACGGAGAACCCCTGTTCCACGCCTTCTGACCTCCGGTGACGCGCGTCACATCGCCCACCTGTCAGGAAACGACGGGCTGCCCGGTTCAAGTGGCGTCAGGGGACGTCAAGGGGCGTCAAGGGACGTCAAAGGGCGAACCCGCGTGAGACAGGAGCCAGGACATGCAGCAGCACCGCATCATCGTCATCGGAGCCGGTTACACCGGAGCGAGTGCCGCCGGACGCCTCGCCAGGCGGCTGCGGACCGAGGACGTCTCCATCACCCTCGTCAACGCCGAACCGGACTTCGTCGAGCGCGTCCGGACACACCAGCTGGCGGCGGGCCAGGACCTCCGCCCCCGGCCCCTCCGCGAGATGTTCGCCGGCACGGGCGTCCGGCTGAGGCTCGCGAAGGTCACCGGGATCGACGTCGACCGCAGGACGGTGTCCGTCACCGACCCGACCGGAGCCGGGAAGCCCGAGGCGTTGGCATACGACACCCTCGTGTACGCCCTCGGCAGCACGTGGGACACCCACACCGTCCCCGGCGCCGCCGAGCACGCCCACGACATCGCCGGCCGCCCCGGAGCCCTGCGTCTGCGCGACCGCCTGGCCGCCCTCGGCCCCGGCGAACCCGTGGTCGTCGTCGGCGGCGGCCTCACCGGTGTGGAGGCCGCGACGGAGATCGCCGAGACCCGCCCGGACCTCGACGTGTCCCTGGTCGCCCGGGGCGCACTGGGCGACTGGCTCTCCCCCAAGGGCGCCCGGCACCTGCGGAAGGTCTTCACCGGCCTGAAGATCACCGCACACGAACACACCGTCGCCACCGCCGTGCAGCCCGGCCGTGTCACCACCGCCGACGGCGGCATCCCGGCCGCGGCCACCGTATGGACGACCGGCTTCGCGGTCCATCCCATCGCACGGGCCACCGCCCTGGAGACCGCCGACAACGGCCAGATCGTGGTCGACAACACCATGCGCTCGACCTCGCACCCGGACGTGTACGCCATCGGCGACGCGGCCCTGGCAGCGGGCCCCGGCGACAAGCCGCTGCGCATGTCGTGCGCCTCGGGCGTCCCCACCGCCTGGCAGGCCGCCGACTCCATCGCGGCCCGCCTGACCGGCGGAAAGCTCCCGGCCATCCCGCTGCGCTACTTCAACCAGTGCGTCTCCCTCGGCCGCAAGGAGGGCCTGATCCAGTACGTCACCGCCGACGACCGGGCCGTCAACGCAGCCCTGACCGGCCGCCTGGCCGCCTTCTACAAGGAACTGGTCTGCAAGGGCGCGGCCTGGGGCGTCGCGAACCCGACCCTGGGCCTGCCGACCCGCCGCCGGGTCGTGCAGGAGCCGGCGGGAGCGATGGCAGCCGCTACAGCCGCTTGAGGTTCCGGTCGAGGATCACCCTGAGGCGCTCCACATCCTCAGGGCCCTCGGCGCCCCGCTTGGGCAACACCGCGACCCCGGCCGAGCGCTCACCACCGAACAGGACGAAGAGGCGGGCGGTCTCCAGATACTCCCGGTGCACCGCCCACTCGACAGTGAAGGACACCCGCTCGCCGGTACTGACCGCGCCGCGCTCATCGGCCACCATGCGGCACTGCCCGTACGGCTCCACGACGCTGAACACCCTGCGGGCCTGGGTGCGCAGCGCCCGCAGGGTGCCCCAGGACACGATGGCCGCGCAGAGCACCAGCGCGACGCTCAGCACAGGTGCCGACATACCGACGACCACACCGAAAACAGCCAGAGCACCGACCGACGCCACCGGCCCCGTCATCGCCTGCAGCCGCCCTGCCCATGTCCGCAACGCACGCGCACGAAGCGCCTCTTCGAAATCCTCGACCGCCGGCCGGAAGACGAACACCGCATCCGCTCCCGTGCCGGTATCCGTGTCGGATGCGAACGCGTCCCCGCCCCTGGTTCCCATGGGCGGGGATCCTAAGCGAGGGAACGCCGGGCGGCTCGTTCCCGGTGCCCGGACGCGGGTGCTCCCCCGTCTCATCCCACTCAGCCCGGCCGCTGGCTGTGCCGCGCCAGTGCTGTGACCGGGATGGTTCACCGTGGTCGGGAGACGGCTCACGGGACGAGCGCGGTCCGCGAGGCGACTGGTATTACTGGTGCATGCAGGAAGAGCAGGAAGAGACCGCGCGGTCCGCGATCGACACGTTCATCTCCGCGTTCAACGCCTCGGACGACAGCTATGTGACTGCGCTGCTCTCCCAGGCCCTCACCTCGGACGTGGTCTTCTGGGGACCGTTGGGCCGCAGTGAGGGGATCGAGACGGTCGAGCGGTTCGTGCTGGACATCCGGCGCCACCCTGCGGGGACCGGCACGATGGTGCGCTGTTCGGCGGTGGACATGCCGGACGAGTGGGCCCGGTACCAGTGGGTCTTCACGACGCCGGATGGAGGCCCCCGCCTGGCGGGAACGGACGTCGTCCATCTGCGGCGGAGCCTCATCGACCAGGTCATCGTCTTCGCGGGGGAGATCGAGCCGTCCGCCTCCTGAGTCATTCTTCTCTGGCGCCGTCCTTCTCCTGAACCGGCCCCGTTCGGGGCTCCGGGTCTGCCCGGCCGAGATCATCTTCACAATGCTTCGGTCGTCCGCGCTTGGCCACGAGCAGACCGAATGATGCGCTGTGGCTGTGTAAGTTCGCGGTTGGTCAGGCTGCGGTGTTGAGGGGGCGTCCGCCCAACGGATGCCCTTCTCGCTTCGGATGCGGGCGCGTTCCTTGCGTTCGGCGGCCAGGACGTCGCGGTGGCGGGCGTTGGCGTTGCGCCAGCGTAGACAGGCGTGCAGGGCTCGTGTCTGCACGGTGTGGTTGGGGTGGTTGGAATTGGCGATGGTGAACTGCCTCAGCGGTCCGAAGTGGGCCTCGATGGGGTTGGCCCAAGAGGCGTAGGTCGGGGTGAAACACAGCTCGACCTTGTGCTTTGTAGCCCAGCGGCGGATGTCGGTGCCTTTGCGGGCGGACAGGTTGTCCAGGATCACGTAGATGGGAGCGCCGTCGGGCCGGGCGGCGCGGAGCGACTTGAGCGCGGCCAGCGTGTTCGCGGCACCTTTCTTGCGGCGGTTGACGCCCCACAACGTGTCGTCGCCGACCGAGTAGCAGCCGTGGAAGTACCGGACTCCATGGGTGCGGTGGTAGGTGGCCGGCACCCGGTCGGAGTGTTTCCGTTCGGCCCAGCCCGAGCCTGCGGTGGGCCGGATCCCGCAGCGAGGTGCCGTAGCTGCCGTCGTCAACGAGCGGCGCGAGGTGCTGATGATGTGGCGACATCGCTTCATCACGAACGCCTGGGCGTGGGAGCTGCCCATGGGGCTGGTCGAGGAGGGCGAGAGCCCGGCGGAAGCGGCGGCCCGGGAGGTGCTTGAGGAGACCGGCTGGCGGCCCGGCCCGATCAAGCCCCTGATCTACGCCGAGCCGGCCAACGGCATCACCGACTCTCAGCACCACGCCTTCCGGGCTGACGGGGCGACCTACGAAGGCCCCGCCGACCGAGAAGAACGAATCGGACCGGATCGAGTGGGTTCCATTGGCCAATGTGCGGGACATGATCGACCGGCGCGAGATCGTCAGCAGCGGCTCCCTCGTCGGGATGCTCTACGTGCTCATGGACGAGGCGATCCGCTGACGACATAAAGCAGTGCTGGCCTTGCTCACAGGTTCCGAGCAAGCTTCCGGCCGTCATGCGCGCGCACCCGGGGCGCGCCGTCCAGCAGGGCGTCAGTGACCCGGACCGCGTAGACCTCGGCCATGCGGCTGGTCACCTCGTCGGGGGCCAGCCACTCGACCGCCGCGGATTCGTCGGACAGCTGCTCGTGGCCACCTTCGACACGGCAGCGGAAGACCAGGGCGACGATGCCACGGGAGGTGTTCTTGTAGACCCCGGTCAGCCGGTCGACCTGGACCTTGATACCGGTTTCCTCGAAGACCTCGCGTCGGACGCCATCCTCGGGGGCCTCGGCTAGTTCGAGCACGCCTCCAGGCGGCTCCCAGGTCCCGTTGTCGGCCCGCTTGATCGTGAGCACCCGGCCGTCCTCCCGGACCACGATTCCGGCTACGGACACGGAGTGGAGCGGCGTTGACGAGGTCTCGGGGCGGATGTTACTCATGTACATGAGAATAGGAGACTCAGAAGGACTATGGCGAACAGCGACGTGACCTCTTCGGCCAAGGCAAAGTATCTCCAGATTGCCGACGACCTCGCCGCACAGATTCGGTCCGGCGTCCTGGGAGCCGGGGACGCCGTGCCGAGCGAGACGACGCTCATGGAACGCTACGGCGTCGCCTCGGGAACCGTACGCAAGGCGGTCGCGGAACTACGAGCGACTCAGCTGATCGAGACCCACCATGGGCGGGGCTCGTTCGTCCGGTCTCGGCCGCCTGTGCAGCGCAAGTCGTCCGACCGGTTCCGCCGGACACACAGGAAGGCAGGCAAGGCGGCCTACCTCGCGGAAGCGGAGCAGTCCGGCGGCAAGCCGTCGGTGACCGTCCTCTTCATCGGCCCCACCGAGGCACCTGCGGAGATCGCCGAACGGTTGGGCGTACCCGCCGGCTCCCAGGTCCTCGCCCGCAAGCGGCGCTACTTCCGGGAGGGCGTGCCAACGGAAGAGGCCACCTCGTACCTCCCGTGGGACGTCGCGAAGGACATCCCGGAGATGTTCGCCGAGAACCCGGGTGGCGGCGGGATCTACGCCCGCCTCGAAGAGCACGGCCAGATCCTCGCAGAGTTCAGCGAAACCGTCCGGGCGCGCCTCACGACCAAGGCCGAGGCCTCCGCACTCGCACTGAGCCCGGGCTCCCCCGTGATCCACCTCGTACGGAACGCGGAAACGAAGTCCGGACGCGTCGTGGAGGTGTGCGACACCATCATGGCTGCCGACCAGTTCGTCCTGGACTACCGCTTCGCAGCCGAAGACTGAGGCGACATCAGGGGCCGACAACCCGACGGCGCCGCCGTTGACTACCACTTGACTCATATACAGGAGTGAGACACCCTTTCGATTGTCACTCATGTACATGAGTGAAGGAGGTCGTCTCTTGTATATGAGGTGCTCATGCCGTCGATCAAGGTTGCTGAGGTACGGATGACGCTGCGGGTCTCGCGCGACTCGGGCCGGACATGGGGATCTCTCACGGAGGTACGCGTGGGCGACGACCCCGTGCTCGCCGACAACTCCGGCGGCTTCCCGCCCTGCGCATGTACTCGGTGCGCGGAGCGGAACTTCGCCGACTGCCTGCGGATGGTGTCGTGATGCGGTGCAAGCACTGGCACCAGGTGTCGCTGGACCTGGCGCAGGAGGCTCGGCAGAAGGCCCCGACCGGATGCGTCGACAGGGCTGCCCAGTGCCAACTGTCGGCCCATAAGGGCGACGAGCACTACGGCCTCCTGGCCGAACTCGACACGTACGGCACCGCCCTCTGGCTCCGCTGGCGCGGGGCCTACGTGGACCTGGTCGTACTGCGGGACTGCCCGGTGGTCGCCCCGGGTCCCGACGGCGACGGCTGCTGTCTGTTCGCCGGCCACACCGAGCAGCACACCTGGGAAGACGCCTCGGAGGAGGTCCTGTGCACCAGCTGATCGCGACCCCGTACAGCGGAACGTTCCTGATCGCCCGCCCCGGGTCCAAGGGCGGCATGCGCATCCCCCGGACGCTGTACGAAGAACTGGCCTCGACCGCCGAGAGCAGCAGCCCTGTGCCGGCCTGGCTCCTCGCCCACGCCCACACGGCCTGGGGCCTGGACCTGGCAGGCGCGGTGATGCGGGACTCTGTTCTCGTACGTCCCGAGACCCTCTTCGGCTACGGCCGGGCCACGTATGAGATCAACAAGGGCTGCAACTTCAACTGCGAGCACTGCTACCTCGCGGAGCGGAAGTTCGAGGGGCTTCCCTGGCCGGACAAGGTTCGGCTCCTGCACCTGCTGCGGGATGCCGGGGTGCTGTGGCTCCAGTTCACCGGTGGCGAGCCGCTGATCGACCGGGACTTCGTGGACGCGTACGCGATCGCCCACCGCTCCGGGATGCTGATCGAGATCCTGACCAACGGCTCCCGGCTCCACCGTCCCGAGATCATCGGCCTCCTGCGCGACCTGCCGCCGCACAAGGTGACCGTCTCCCTCTACGGGGCGACCCCGGCCGGCTTCGACTCGCTCACCCGCAGGCCGGGGGCGTTCAAGCTGGTCGAGAAGGGGCTCGTCGCGGCGCGTGAGGCCGGCATCGCGCTGGAACTGGCGCTGATCATCACCCGGCACAACGCCCACGAGCTGGACGCCATGCGCGCCCTCGCCGAGCGGTACGGAACGGGGCCGCCAGGAGTACGGCACGATCTCCCCCACGTACACCGGCACGCCCGAACCGCTGGCCGCGCAGGCCCCCGGCTTCCTGGACAAGGCCAGCGTCTTCAAGGGCTGCCCCGCCGGCCACACCTTCTTCCACGTCGACCCGCACGGCCTGGCGACCATGTGCAAGGTCGGCCGCGAGAACCCCGTCGACCTCATGACCGAGGGCCTGGCCGGACTCCTCCGCCTGCCCGGCATCGCCGATGCCCAGATGCTTCGCACCGGTGGCTGCGGCGGCTGTCAGCTCTCCGGCACCTGCCGGGTCTGCCGACCGCTCGCCAAGGCCTACCAGGAGGCGAAGGCACCACTGAACACTTACTGCCAACACGGAGAAGAGGAAACGCAATGACCGCTGTCATGGTGGAGATCGGCCCCCGACCGCCGGCCCCGCAGGAGCCCGGGGGAGTGATCCTCCTGGACGACCTGGAGGTACTGGCCGAAGGTGCCGTCCCGGGCTGCAACGACGACAACCCGTACCGGTAGACAACCCGGCCGCACATAACCGCGGGGGCTCCGGGACGTTCTTCCGTCCGAAGCCCCCGCACCACTGCACACCCGTACCCGCACCCGCCTCCGTGGAGGAGCGAAGCCCTATGGCGACCATCCGCATCGTCCTCGACCGACTGCCGCCCGCCGCCCGCGCCGCCGTCGAAGAGCACACCGGCCCCCTCCTGACAGTCGATGAGTCCGCCGAGGGTTTCAACAGCGAGATCGCGGCCCGCGTCACCTCCGCCACGGGCACCTGGCACATCAAGGGCCTGCGCACCGACCACCCCCGCGCCTGGACCCAGCGCCGGGAGGCCGCCGTCGCTCCCTTCCTCACCGGTCTGGCCCCCGCCCTCCGCTGGCGAGTCGAGACCGCAGGATGGGACCTCCTCGGCTTCGAAGCTCTCGACGGCCACCACGCCGACTACGCCCCCGGCTCCCCCGACCTCCCCGAAGTCGCCGCCCTCCTGCGCCGCCTCAGCGAGACACCCTGCCCCGGTATCGAGCTACGTCACGCCGAGCAGCGCCTGGAGCACTACGCCACCCACCCCGACGACCTCCGCTTCTTCGCCGGGACCCACCACCTCCACACCGACCTGAACAACGCCAACGTCCTCGTCGACGATCACACGCATCGGGGCGATCGGGCCCGCCTGGTCGACTGGGCCTGGGCGACCCGCGGAGCAGCCTGGCTCGACGCCGGCTACTGGGTCATCTGGCTCATCGCCGCCGGCCACACCCCCGCCTCCGCCGAACGCTGGGCCGACGAAATCCCCGCCTGGCACACCGCGCCTCCGGAAGGCATCACCGCCTTCGCCGCCGCCAACGCCAACGTCTGGTCCGAGATCAGCGACGCCGACCCCGACCCCTGGACCCGGAGCTTGGCAACGGCAGCCACCGCCTGGCACGAGCACCGCAGAGCTGGCTGAACGGCAATCCGCGCTGGTCGCTGCGGGCTGGCGTGTGCCCCGGTTCCTGCGTGCAGTCCAAGCCGGAAGGAAATGTCGGCGTTCTTCGTGCACTTAGGTGCTGGGTACCCGCCGAGGGTGACAGCGACGGGGCGACGATGACGACGGAGCGGCCGGTGTCCATGCAACCGTCTGATCAGCCCGGAGCGATCCTTCGAAGCGGTTGCCGTCAGCTATGCCGGACAGACAAAGCAAGAGGCCCCCAGGATTTCTCCTGGGGGCCTCTCATCTACTGTGCACTCGGCAGGATTCGAACCTGCAACCTTCTGATCCGTAGTCAGATGCTCTATCCGTTAAGCTACGAGTGCTTGGCGTTCCGGGCTTTTTCTTCCCGGTCGGCCTTGCGAGAACAACATTACATGACCTGCGCCGTGACGCGAAATCCATTAGCCGCACCATCGCTGAGCTGCGGAAACAGCCTCCCGTGGCCCTTCTCGGCCACCCTCCCGGACCGGCCCCGGCGCACCCTTCGCGCCCTCGCGCGTCCCGGAACGACCGAAGCCCCGTGCCAGGGGCACGGGGCTTCGGTACGGAGCGGAGGCGGAGGGATTTGAACCCTCGATGGGCTTTAAGACCCAAACCGCATTAGCAGTGCGGCGCCATAGACCGGACTAGGCGACGCCTCCAGCACACCTCGCGCGGACGCGAGTGGTTGCGTGCAGATGATGACACAGATGAGCGTCGTGCCACCAATCGCCGCCAACGTTACTAGGCCCCCGGGGGCCAGGGCAAAGCAGTTCGGCGTGGTGGCGCAACGTCCGGGCATGGTGCGCGTTAGAGAGGGGTGGGGACCGCGTCCCTGTCAGTCGTCGTCGCCAGTCAGCCGTCGTTGTCAGTCGTTGTCGCCAGTCAGCCGTCGTCGTCAGTCAGCCGTCCGTCAGCCGTCGTGCCGGGGCGGGCCCGTCTTCGTCCGTGGCCGCCGTGGCCGGTCGTGCCGCAGAGATCCTGGAGCTTCCGCATGCTGCGCCGTCTCGCCCTCACCGCCGTCGTCTCGCTCGCCGCGCTCGCCACCGCCGTGCCGGCGTCCACCGCCACCTCCGCCGCCCCCGGCCCCGGGTCCTCCGGTCCGGTGCCCGCTGCCCAGCCCACCGCCGGGCCGTTCGCCGCCGCCCGGCCCGCCCTCGGGCCGCTCCCCCCGCTGGTCCCGCCGCTGCCCGGGTTCCTGGACGGCGGGCAGGACACGGGCACCGGTGCGGCGGACGACGTACGGACCCGGCTCACCGTGAGCGTGGAGAACACCGGGGTCGCGGGGGCCGACGGCACGTTCGCGCTGGAGTGCGGGCCCACCGGGGGCAGCCACCCGCAGGGGCAGGCCGCCTGTGACCGGCTCGCGGAGGCCGGCGCCACCCGGTCCGGGCGCCAGGAGCTGTTCCGGCCGACCCCCGAGGGCACGATGTGCACGATGATCCACGGCGGCGACGCCACCGCGCGCATCGTGGGCACCTGGGAGGGCCGGGCCGTGGACACCACCGCGAGCCGCCGCGACGGATGCGAGATCGCACGCTGGAACAGCCTCGTGCCGGTACTCCCGGACGTTCGATAGTCCGTCGGCTGCTCGACAGACCGTCGGCCACGGTGCGAAGGCGTGCGCCCCTCCCGTACGTATCGTCGTACCGCGGTTCGCCCTCCCGCTACGTACCGCAGGCCGCTCCGAGGACCCCTGCGGGCCCCGGCTGCATGCTCCGAGAGGCATGGCCGCGCCACGCGTCCGCGCACGTCACAGGGTGCGCGGACGCTCACGCCATGGGCGCGCGGCGTACACCGCGCACACAGAACCTCGGTGAGAGCTCCCCCTCATCCGCCGCCCCCGGGGCCTCCCCTGCCCTTAGACTCCTCCAGTGACAGTCTGCGGCCCGAGGGGCAAGATGGGGCCCGCTGTCGGCAAGGTGCGGTAATCAGGGAGGAAGCGTCGTCGTGAGCAGCAGGCCATCCCGAGGCACTGCTCGCCTCGCAGCCATACTCGATGCCCTTCCTGACGGGCTGCTGCTCGTCAATTGCAACGGCACGGTCGTCAACGCCAACGCCATCGCCCTCGAAATGTTCGAGACCCCGGGCACCGCGCTCGTCGGTCGCGGACTGCTCGATCTGCTGCCGGAGTTCGACTCCAAGCTGATCCCGGGTTCGATGCGCCGGCCAGAGGCTGCGGACGAGCAGGGCAGGACCAAGCCGACGCGGATGACCGCGCGGCGTACCGACGGCTACGAGTACCCCGTCGAGGTCACCAGCGCGAGCCTCGACAGCGGGCAGGCCGCGTACAGCGACATCCACTCCAGCTACACCGGTGACGAGCTGCTCATGCTCGTCGTGCGGGACCTCTCCGGCACCGTCGACACCGAAGCGGAGCTGGCCCGTTCGCAGCGTCAGACCGAGATGATCCTGCGGGCCGCGTCCGAGGGCGTCGTCGGCACGGACACCGACGGGCGTGTCGTCCTCGTCAACCCCGCCGCCGCACAGATCCTCGGCTTCCGGGCCAGCGACCTCGGCGGCCAGGAGCTGCATCCGCTGATCCTGCACTCGCGGGTGGAGGGCGAGCCGTTCCCGTACGAGGACTCCCCGCTCGCCGACACCCTCAAGTCGGGGCGCAAGCACCGGGTGCGCGGGCAGGTGCTGTGGTCCAAGAGCGGCGCGCAGGTGCCGGTGGATCTGACGACCGCGCCGGTACGGGACGGGGACCAGCTCGTCGGCGCGGTGATGACGTTCACCGACCGCCGGCCGTACGAGGAGCTGTCGGCGCAGCACACGAGCGTCGTCACCGAGCTGACCACGAGCCACTCCGCCGAGGTCACCGCGCTCAAGGAGGCGCACGCCGCCGAACTGGAGGCGCTGAAGGAGGCCCACGCCGCCGAGCTCGCCGACCGGACCGAGCGGTACGCCGCCGAGGTCGAGGGGCAGGCCGAGCGGCTCGCGTCCCTGGGCGCCCAGCACTCCCAGCTCACCGCCGTCCTCGGCGGTTCGCTGCGCGGGCCCCTGGAGGAGCTGCGCGGCGAGCTGTCCACCCTCGCCGCCGACCCGGCCGGTCAGCTGTGGCCGGAGGCCAACCAGATCCTGCACCATCTCGCCGCCGGGTACGCCCGGATGACCACACTCGTCGACAACGTACTGGGGTATCAGCGCCTGGACGCGGGGGCGGAGGGGCTGCGGAAGGCCCCGGCGATGGTGGACGGGATCGTCACGGGCGGGATCGACGGGGCGGTCGAGCTGATCGGCCCCGGGCGCGCCCAGTTCGCGGTGCACGCCCCGCCGATCGAGGCCGAGGTCGACGCGCGTCAGCTCGCGACCGCCATCGCCCACCTCGTCGCGGACGTCTGCGGTGTCGATTCGACCGGAAAGACCCGGGCCGGGGCCGGGGCCGGGGGCGGCTATGTCGACTCCACCGTGGTCGTGGCCGCAGCTCAGCGCGGTGACGTCGTACGGATCGAGGTGCGCGGGCCGTTCGCCGGGGGCGACCCGGTCCACGAGCCGATCGTGCGCGGCATCGTCCGGGCGCACGGCGGGGTCCTCCAGACGCACGAGATGCCGGGGATGGGCGGCAGCGCGTACGTGCTCGACCTGCCCATCGGCGCCGCGTCCGGCACGGTCGCGCCCCCGGAGGCGAACGGGGCGGACGGGAACGCCCTGCTGCCGGAGCCCGCTCCCGCTGCGTCCCCGACCTCCGCGTCGTCCGCGTCGTCCTCGTCGCCCGAAGGTCTTGGAACGCCGGGCGTCACCAGTGGCGGTCGGCGCCGGGCGCGCAGGTCCTCCACCGACGCGTTCCTGGACAGCCCCGGTGGTACGCCTGGTACTCCTGGTGCGCCGGAGAGCACGGGTGGCGGCGAGGCCGGTGCCGAGGCTCCCGTTCCCGTTCCCGACGACCGTCCGGCTGCCGAGCCGACCGGGCGGCGGCGGGCGCGCCGTGGACCGGCCGCGCCCGAGGAGCAGCAGGCCCCCGAGCTGATCCCCGCCCAGCAGGGCGAGGGTTCCGGGCGTCGGCGCGGCCGGCCCAGCCCGGCCGAGGCGGCCCCGGGCGCGATTCCGGTGAGCGCCGGGACCGCCGGGACCGCCGGGGCCGCCGTACAGGAGCAGCCTCAGCCACCGCAGCGGCAGGCACTGGCCCTGACCTCCGCCCCGTCCTCGGCTCCCTCCCCGGCGCCCTCCGAGGGGTCGGTCGTCACCGCGGCCGAGAACGCCCAGGGCGGGGGTCGTCCGCAGCTCGGGCAGACCGTGCCGCCCCAGGGTGTCCCGGTGGACCCGCAGCAGCCCGTACCGCCCTCCGGACGGCGGGCCCGTCGGGACGGCGAGAATCTGGCCCTCCCCGCCCTCGCGTCCGGAAGCGGAGGAAACGGCGGCACCGGCGGCACCGGCGGCCACCCGAGTCCGGAGCCGTCCCAGCAGGCCGGAAGCCAGCAGCCGGGGAGCCGGCAGACCGGGGGCCGGCGGGCCCGGCGCGCGCTGGCCGCAGCCCAGGAGCGCACCGCCGCCGAGGCCGGTCCCCGGACCGCCTTCGCCCTGCCTCCGGCCGACGCGGACCGGGCGCCGATCGCCCCCGACGCCCCGGCGGGCCCCGGCGACGGGGCGAGCGCGCACCACGCGCGTACCGCACCGGAGGCCGGTCACACCCCTTCTCAGGCGCACCCCGTCGCCCCGGTGCACACCGGCCAGCAGGCGGACGGAACCTCCGGGCAGGGCCGCCCGGCCGCGCCCGGCCCGCACCAGCTCCCCGGCCCGCACGACGGTGGCGTACCGCAGGGTCCGGGTGGGGCACCGGACCACGCGCCGTGGGGCGACACCGGGCAGCCCGCTCACGCCGACACCGGGCCCACCGCCCACACCACCGGCGTCGTGGCCGTCCCCGGTCCGGCGGCGCACCCGGCCGACGGTGACGCGGGCGTCCCGGCCCCGGACCCTCGGCGGCAGCCGCTGCCCGCCGAGGAACCGATGCCGGACGGCGGCAACCCCGACTCGACACAGGGGAGGGCCTTCAGCGTGCGAACGCTGGGCCAGGGCGTGCCGTTCGCCCAGCACCTCGCCCACCAGCAGAACCAGCCGAACCAACAGAGCCAGCCGAACCAGAGCCTCGGCGGGGCCGGTCGGCGGCGCAAGCTCGCCGCCCCGCCGGAGGGCGACCGCGCCCCGGCCCGGACCGCCGCCGGCCAGCAGGCCCCGGCCCGGCAGGACCGGCCGGACACTCCCGAGCCGGCACCCGCTTCCGTGCCCGGATCTCAGCAGAACCAGCCCCCGCCCCAGGGCCCGGCGCAGGAGACCGGGCCGCCGGGGCAGCCGGCACAGGGCGGGCCCGGCGCCGCCTACGGCGAGGGGCAGCTGCTCGCGCCGCCCGTCGCGGAGGGGCGCGCGTACGCCATAGGGGCGCCCGACGAGGGGGCCGAGGGGCCCGAGCCGCTGGACGGGCCCGGGGGCGCGGTCGAGGTCGCCAACCGGCCGCACCCGCACCCGGTCGACGACGAGCTGCCGCCCGAGCCGCTGGACAACCCGCGTCGGCTGCTGGTCTGGCCCGCGCCCGATGTGCCGACCCAGCAGGCGCTCAGCGACCGGGGCTACCGTCCGGTGATCGTGAACTCCCGTGAGGAGGTCGACGCCCAGATCGCCGCGTTCCCCGCCGCGCTCTTCGTCGACCCGCTGACCGGTCCCATCACCCGTACCGCGTTGCAGTCGCTGCGCCAGGCGGCCGTCGCGGCCGAGGTCCCGGTGCTGGTCACCGCCGGCCTGGGGCAGGCGACCCGGGAAGCGGCGTACGGAGCCGACCCGGCCGTCCTGCTCAAGGCGCTGGCCCCGCGCGACAGCGAACAGCATCCCTCGCGGGTACTCCTGATCGAGGAGCACGAGGAGATCGCGGTGGCGCTGACGCAGACCCTGGAGCGGCGCGGAATGCAGGTGGCGCGCGCCGCGACGGACAGCGAGGCCGTCGACCTGGCGGGCCGGATGCGGCCGAACCTCGTGGTGATGGACCTGATGCAGGTACGTCGCCGGCGCGCCGGGATCATCGACTGGCTGCGGGCCAACGGGCAGCTGAACCGCACCCCGCTGGTCGTCTACACGTCGGCCGGGATGGACCATGCGGAGCTGCCTCGGCTCGGATCGGGCGAAACCGTTCTCTTCCTGGCGGAACGGTCGACCAGCGACGAGGTCCAGTCGCGGATCGTCGACCTGCTGGCGAAGATCGGCACCAACTGACCGGCATCCGAAGGATGCACAACGCCGGAATGCGGAACAGGGCGGGTGCGGTACGGAGTTCCGTACCGCACCCGCCCTGTTTCACGTGAAACATCCGGCCCGAAGGGTCGAAGCTGAGCCAGAGCAGGGCCAGAGCTGGGTCAGAGCTGGGTGACGTCCAGCTCGCCTTCCGCGTACTGCCTGCGGATCACCTTCTTGTCGAACTTGCCGACACTCGTCTTCGGCACGGCGTCGATCACCGACCAGCGCTCCGGCAGCTGCCACTTGGCGATGCCCGACTCGGCGAGGAACGCCTTCAGCGCCTCGTAGTCGGTTCCGGCGGCGCCCTCCTTGAGAACGACGGTCGCGAGCGGCCGCTCGCCCCACTTCTCGTCCGGCACGGCGACGACGGCCGCCTCCGCGACATCCGGGTGGGCCATCAGCGCGTTCTCCAGCTCGACGCTGGAGATCCACTCACCGCCCGACTTGATGACGTCCTTGGCCCGGTCGGTGAGGGTGAGGTAGCCGTCGGTGCTGATCACGCCGACGTCGCCGGTCTTCAGCCAGCCGTCCTCGCTGAACTTGTCCTCGGGACGCAGGTGCTCGCCGTCGGCCCCGCCGTAGTAGGCGGCGGCGATCCAGGGGCCCCGGACCTCCAGCTCACCGGCCGACTCGCCGTCCCACGGAAGGTGTTCGCCACCGGGGCCGACCAGCCGCGCCTCGACTCCGGCGGGGAACCGGCCCTGGGTGACCCGGTACGGCCACTGCTCCTCGTCGCTCAGCCCGGCGGGCGGGTGGGCCATGGTGCCCAGCGGCGAGGTCTCCGTCATGCCCCAGGCGTGGCAGAGCCGGACGCCGAGCTTGTCGTACGCCTCCATCAGCGAGGGCGGACAGGCCGCGCCGCCGATGGTCACGTTGGCCATGGAGGTGAGGTCGCGGGGGTTGGCGGTGACCTCGGCGAGGAGGCCCTGCCAGATGGTGGGGACCGCGGCCGCGTGCGTCGGGCGCTCGCGCTCGATCATGTCGGCGAGCGGGGCGGGCTGCAGGAAGCGGTCCGGCATGAGCATGTTGACGCCGCTCATGAACGTGGCATGCGGCAGACCCCAGGCGTTCACATGGAACTGGGGGACGACGACGAGGGTGGTGTCCTTGTCGGTCAGCCCCATCGACTCGGTCATGTTGACCTGCATCGAGTGCAGGTAGATCGAGCGGTGCGAGTAGACGACGCCCTTGGGGTCGCCCGTGGTGCCGGAGGTGTAGCACATGGCCGCGGCCTGGCGTTCGTCCAGCTCCGGCCAGTCGTACGTGGTGGGGCGGCCCGCGATCAGTTCCTCGTACTCGTGCACGCGCGGCGCGACGCCGGCGAGGCCCGAACGGTCCCCGGGGCCGGACACGACGACGTGCTCGATGCCCGGCAGGTGGGGCAGCAGCGGCACGAGGAGCGGCAGCAGCGAGCCGTTGACGATCACCACCTTGTCGTCCGCGTGGTTGACGATCCAGGCGAGCTGCTCGGGCGGCAGCCGGAGGTTGAGGGTGTGGAGCACGGCCCCCATGGAGGGAATCGCGAGGTATGCCTCGACATGCGCCGAGTTGTTCCACATGAGCGTGGCCACCCGCTGATCGCTTTCGACGCCCAGCTCGTCGCGCAGCGCGTTGGCCAGCCGGGTGGCGCGTGCTCCGATCTCGGCGAAGGTGACACGATGCGGCTCGGGTTCGCCGGTCCAGGTCGTGACCTGCGACTTCCCATGGATCGTCATCCCGTGGTGCAGGATGCGGGTGACAGTCAGCGGTACGTCCTGCATGGTGCTCAGCACGGCGTCCTCCCGGTAGGCGCTACGCGGCAGTAAGGTTCCGCTGATTCTGCGCGCATACCACGTGGTATGTCACTACTCGCGGGAAAATTCCTGCCAGGAGCCATGCCCGGGGCCGTGTGGACAGCCCCGTGTCGGGGGCCTTGCGCGGCCTTGCGGGGGCCTTGCGGGGGCCTTGCGGGGGGGCCTTGCGGGGGCCTTGCCTGTAGGGGCCCTGTAGGGGCTTCGGGTGTGGGGGCGCGTGCCGGGTCGTCCGGATCAGCGGACCGGCGTCAGCTCCGGGTCCTCGCGGAGCTTGCCGAGGGCACGGGAGACGGCGCTCTTGACCGTACCGATCGACACCCCGAGGACCTCCGCCGTCTGGGCCTCGCTCAGGTCCTCGTAGTAGCGCAGGACGACCATCGCGCGCTGGCGGTCCGGGAGCTTGAGCACCGCTCGCCACATCGCGTCGTGCAGCGACTGCTGCTCGGCCGGGTCCGGCGCCGGGAGGGTCTCCCGCTCGGGCAGCTCCTCGCAGGCGAACTCGTCGACCTTGCGCTTGCGCCACTGCGAGGTGCGGGTGTTCATCAGCGCGCGGCGCACATAACCGTCCAGCGCCCGGTGGTCCTCGATCCGCTCCCACGCGACGTACGTCTTGGCGAGCGCGGTCTGCAGCAGGTCCTCCGCGTCGCATGGGTTCGCGGTGAGCGAGCGGGCGGTACGCAGCAGGACAGGTCCACGGGCCCGTACGTACGAGGAGAACGACGCGTAGGGCGCGTGGGGGTGGCCGGCGGCGGTGGCAGAGGCCGCCCTGGAGGCGCCCGTGCAGACTGGCGTGGTCATGTACTCAACGCTAGGAGCGAGCAGCGCCGAGGGGATCGCCCCCAGGTCCCGAAGCACCGTCCGCCTCAGGTTGTAGGGCTCGAGCGCCGCGCACCTCCTGAAGGTGGACGGCCCTCGGCGCGGCCGTCAGGGTCCAGCCCCGAGAGCCCCCCGGACGCCCCCGGGGCCGGGCGCCGCCGTTCAGCCGTCCGTGCCGAGGACCAGGCCCGACGTCGGGACGCCCGTACCGGCCGTGACCAGCGACCTCGCCGCCCCCGCCACCTGGTTCACCGAGGTGCCCCGGATCTGCCGGACGGCCTCCGCGATGCCGTTCATCCCATGGAGGTACGCCTCCCCCAGCTGACCCCCATGGGTGTTCAGGGGCAGGGCGTCCGCCGCGACGAAGTCCCCGGCCTCGCCGGGACCGCAGAAACCGAACTCCTCCAGCTGCATCAGGACGAACGGGGTGAAGTGGTCGTAGAGGATGCCCACGTCGATGTCGGCCGGGGTCAGCCCGGAGCTGCGCCAGAGCTGCCGGGCGACCACGGCGGTCTCCGGCAGACCCGTCAGCCCGTCCCGGTAGAAGCTCGTCATCTGCTCCTGCGACCGGCCCGCGCCCTGCGCAGCCGCGACGACGACGGCGGGCGGCCGGGGCAGGTCGCGGGCGCGCTCCAGGCCGGTGACGACGAGGGCCTGGCCGCCGTCCGTCTCCTGGCAGCAGTCGAGCAGCCGCAACGGTTCGACGATCCAGCGGGAGGCGGCGTGGTCGGCGAGCGTGATCGGCTTCCCGTGGAAGTACGCCGCCGGGTTCCGCGCCGCGTGCCGCCGGTCGACCACCGCCACATGCCCGAAGACCTCCGGGTCGAGGCCGTAGGTGTGCAGATAGCGCTGGGCCGCCATCGCCACCCAGGAGGCCGGGGTGAGCAGCCCGTACGGCAGGTTCCAGCCGAGCGCCGTGCCCTCGGCGGTGGGCTCGCGCCGCTGGACGCCGGAGCCGAAGCGGCGGCCGGAACGCTCGTTGAAGGCCCGGTAGCAGACGACGACGTCCGCGACGCCGCTCGCCACCGCGAGGGCGGCCTGCTGCACGGTGGCGCAGGCCGCGCCGCCGCCGTAGTGGATCCGGGAGAAGAACGACAGCTCGCCGATCCCGGCGGCCTGGGCGACGGTGATCTCGGGGCTGGTGTCCATGGTGAAGGTGACGAGCCCGTCCACGTCGGCGGGGGTGAGGCCCGCGTCGTCGAGTGCGGCGCGGACGGCCTCGACGGCCAGCTTCAGTTCGCTGCGGCCGGAGTCCTTGGAGAACTCGGTGGCCCCGATGCCGACGATCGCCGCCTTCCCGCCGAGCGAGTCGGCCCTGCGGATGCTCATGTTCCGCTTATGCCTTTCCGCGGGAGGGTGACGGTGACCGTGCCGGTGACGTGGCGGCCGATGCCGTTGTCGCCGGTGACCTCGACCGTTGCCCGTACGGGATAAGCGATGGGATCCCCGGCGGAATCGGCGGCGGGATCCCCGGCCGGATCACCGGCAGGATCACCGGTGGGATCCGCAGCCGGGTCCTCGGCGGGTACCGCAGCGGGGTCCTCGGCGGCGAGTGCGGTGATGCGGCCGGTCAACCGCATGACGTCCCCCGGGTGGTTGGGGGCGCCGAGGCGGATCGCGACCTTGCGGAGGACGGCGGTGGGGCCGAAGTGATCGGTGATGTAGCGGCCCACGAGCCCGTTGGTGGTGAGGATGTTCATGAAGATGTCGGGGGAGCCCTTCTCCCGGGCCAGTTCCGCGTCGTGGTGCACGTCCTGGTAGTCGCGGGAGGCGATGGCCCCGGCGACGATCAGGGTCCGGGTCAGCGGGATCTCCAGGGGCGGCAGCTCGTCGCCGACCCGGTGGGCCGTGCCGCGCTCGCCCCTCATGCCGCCCCCTCGCTCTCGGATCGCGCGAGCAGCCGGCCCAGCTCCTCCAGGACTTCGCTGCCGCAGCCGAGGTACGCGTCGAGCTGGCGACCCCAGAGGAAGTGCCGGTGGACCGGGTGGTCGAGGTCGGCTCCGGTGCCGCCGTGCAGGTGCTGGCCCGTGTGGACGACCCGCTTGCCCGCCTCCGATGCCCACCAGGCGGCGGTCAGCGCCTGTGCCCCGTAGTCCAGTTGCCGGTCCCGCCGCCAGGCCGCCTCGTACGCGGTGACCCGGATCGACTCGGTGTCCATATGGGCGTCGGCGGCGCGGAGCAGGACGCCCTGGTTGGTGGAGAGCGGGCGCCCGAACTGCTCACGGGTGACGGTGTGGTGGACCGCGCGGGCGAGCGAGCCGGCGCACACCCCGGCCTGAAGGCCCGCGAAAGCGGTACGGGCCAGGGCGAGGACCGCCGCGTACGGCCCCGGCCCGTCACCGAGGCGCTCCCCGCGTACGCCGTCGAGGACGAGCCGCCCCGCCGACCAGGGCGCGGTCGTCTCGACCGGCACCACGGCGACGCCCGGCGCGCCCGCCCCGACGATCCACAGGACCCGGTCGGCATCCGCGACCAGCACCTGGGTGGCGTCGCGCAGCCAGGGCACCCAGGGCATGTCCCCGTACAGCGCACCGCCCGACGCGTGTACGCCGCCCCGCGCCGGGAACGCGCCCGTCGCCACCGCCGTACCGTCGCGCAGGCCGGGGAGCAGGCGCTCGCGCTGCTCGGCCGTGCCGTGCTCGGCGACGGCGAGCAGCCCGTACGCACAGGTCGCCGCCAACGGGACCTGGGCGGTGGTGCGACCCTGTTCCTCCAGGAGCAGGACGAGGCCGAGCAGCCCGATGTCCTCGACCGCGCCGGGCAGTCCCGCCGCGCACAGCTCCTTCCACAGCTCCGCGTCCGTGCCCGTACCGGCCGCCGCCAGCCGCTCGTGCGTGGACAGGTCACCGAAGATCCGCGCGGCCAGGCCCTGTGCTGCGGACTGCTCCTCGCTCGGGGTGAAGTCCATCTCAACCGCCTTCGCTCGCCCGGAAGACCGGCAGTTCCAGGTCGGGGTCCGTACGGAGGAACTCCAGGTGTACGGGCATGCCGACGCGGACCTTGTCGTACGGCACACCGATGACGTTGCTGACGATGCGGACGCCTTCGGCCAGCTCGATCAGCGCGACGGCATACGGTCCGCCCTCGCCGGAGGGGCTGAAGGCGGGGAACGGCGGGTGGTGCATCACGACATGGCTGAAGACCCTGCCTTCCCCGCTCGCCTCGACCGTGTCCCAGTCCGGGCCGCCGCAGGCGTTGCAGCCGGGCAGCCAGGGCAGGCGCAGGACCGAGCAGTCCACGCAGCGCTGGATCAGCAGCCGGTGTCCGGCGACGCCGGCCCAGAACCCGGCGTTGTCCCGGTTGATCACGGGCCGGGGACGCGGGGGCGGTTCCTGCGCTGCCGCCTGGTTCCGTCGTACGGGGCGGTACTTGAGGATGCGGAAGCGGTGCGTCCCGGCCGGTTCGCCGTCGGCGTGCACGTCTGTGCGGGTCGTGACGAAGTAGCCGGTGCCGAGCTTGGTCGTCTTGCGCGGGGAGACGGACTCGATGACCGTGTCGAAGGTGATCCGGTCGCCGGGGCACAGCGGTCGCAGGTACTCCTGCTCGCAGTCGGTCGCGACGACGGAGGTGTAGCCGCCGCCGTCGAGCAGCGCGAACATTTCGTCGTACGCCGCCGAGCGGGCCGTACTGTCCGGGCTGTCCGGGCTGTCCGGGCTGTCCGGGCTGTCCGGGCTGTCGGTACCGTCCGGGCCGCCCGGCGGGGCGTCCGGGCCGCGCGGGGTGCGCGGGGTGTGGGGGCCACCCTCACCGTCCGTACCGCTATTGAGGTCCGTACCGCCCTCACCGTCCGTGTGCCCGGAGAGCCCGCCCATCGTCCATGCCTGGAGCATCGTCGGCGGGGCGACGGCGTCCGGGCCCCGGTAGGCCGCCGAGGTGTCGCCCATCGCCTCGCACCAGTGCCGGATCATCGGCGCGTTGACCGGGTCCTTGCCCCGGCCCCCGGTCGCGGCAGCGCGGCCTTCATAGGCGCTGAGCCGCTCGTACAGCTGATCCGGGACGTCATGCCCTTCGGGATCCCGCCCTTCGGGGCCCCGCCCGCTCATCGCTTGCCCCGGGTCATCCCGAGCCGGGCCGTCGCGACGATCTCGCGCTGCACCTCGCCGACGCCGCCCCCGAAGGTGTTGATCTGCGCGGCACGGTTCATCCGCTCCAGCTCGCCGCCGGGCCCGAAGCAGCCGGAAGAACCGGCCCGGAGCAGAGCGGCGTCCCCGACGGCCTCCTGGCACATCCGGTAGACCTCGACCGCGCTCTCGGTGCCCGCGAACTTCACACCGCTGGCCTCTCCGGGGGCCGGTGCACCGGCGCCGACGGCGTCGACCAGCCGCCAGTTCAGCAGGCGCGTCGCGGCGAGCCGGGCGTACGCCTCCGCGAGCCGGGCGCGCACCCACGGCTCGTCGATCCGGCGGCGCCCGGTCAGGGCATCGGGGGTACGGGCGTGGGCGAGCGCCTCCTCGTAGAAATCCTCGGCCTGCATGCCGATGGCGGCCAGGGCGACGCGTTCGTGGTTGAGCTGGCTGGTGATGAGCTTCCAGCCCTCGTGCTCGGCACCGACGAGGTTCGTGGCGGGGACGCGTACGCCGTCGTAATAGGTGGCCGTCGTGGTCAGCCCGCCCACGGTCTCGATCGGCGTCCAGGAGAAACCGGGGTCGTCGGTGGGCACCAGGATGATCGAGATGCCGCGGTGCTTGGGAGCCTCGGGATCCGTACGGCAGGCGAGCCAGATCCAGTCCGCCTGCTGGGCGTTGCTGGTGAAGATCTTCTGGCCGTCGATGACCCAGTCGTCGCCGTCCCGCACGGCACGGGTCCGCAGCGCCGCCAGGTCCGTACCGGCCTCGGGCTCGCTGTAGCCGATCGCGAAGACGAGGTCGCCGCCGAGGATGCGGGGCAGGAAGTACGCCTTCTGCTCCTCGGTCCCGTACGCCATCAGGGTCGGTCCGACGGTGTTGAGCGTGACCATGGAGACGGGGGCGCCGGCCCGGTACGCCTCGTCGAAGAAGACGAACTGCTCGTCGGGGCCCCGGCCCCGGCCGCCGTACTCCTCGGGCCAGCCGAGACCGAGCAGACCGTCGAGGCCGATCCGGCGGAGCAGCCGCCGCTGCTCGCCCGGGTCCTGCCCGGCACCCCCGCCTCCGCCCCCGCCTCCGTCCTCGCCCTTCCGGCTGTCCGCCGCATCGGACATCAGCGCACGGAAATACGAACGGAGTTCGGCACGGAGCCGCTGCTGGCGTTCCGTCGGAGCGAGATGCACGGGAGTGGCCTCCAGAGCTGCGGAATCAGAACGCCGGAGCGCTCCCGACGGCCTCCCGGTCTCCCGGCCTTCCGACCCTTCGGCCTTCCGACGACCGGCGGTTGTCCGCGCCACGCTCCAACATTTCTGACTGTCCGTCAGATATGGCCGCCTGTCAAGACGGAGGCAGCCCGCACGAGGACACCGAAGTGCCGTCGCGCGGGCTACCGTCCGGCCCGCCGGAACCCACCCCCCGGGAGGTCCCGACGACCGCGTCACCTGGGTAGGGTCACCAGAAGAAGGGCGTGAAGTTCACCGCGACGCTGTGGTCCGACTGGTCGATCGGCACGAAGGCCGAGTTGCTCACCTGGGCGGACGTGTTCTGGTTCGACGCGCCCGCGCCGACGGCCTGCTGCTGGGTCGTGGACGAGTTTCCGGAGTTGCTGCCGGCGACACCGCTGCCGCCGACCGTCGCCACCGCCGCGTTCGATCCGTCGTTCGCGAAGGAGCCGTTGTCCGCCATGGCGACCCCGCCGCAGAGCGCGATGGTCAGGGGCAGAGCGGCGAAAGCGGCGAGGGCACGAGCGGTACGGATACTTGCCATGTCATTTCCTCCAGGAAACGGAATTGCGGCTTCATATTCGGCTGGTTCCGGGGGAGTTGGCCGACCACCCCGGTGCTGTTCACAACGTCGCGAGACCAGAGTTGCCCAGCACATCCCCGGCGAACCCCTCATCACCTCCCCATTCCCCCTCACGTATGACGAAGAGCCGATAAACCTCCTATGCCACGCGATAGTCCAGACCGGCGAGGCGAACCCGACACCCCGTTGGGGCGCCCGGGAAGAAGCGTTCCGCCACACGACGCATCCGGGACGCCCCCCACCCCGCCTCCCACCCTCCCCTTCCCTTCTTCGAACGCGTGTACGAAAATGGCTCCATGGCCACCCTCGACCGGCAGACCCCCACCCTGGCCCTCGCCCACGCCCTGGCCGCCGCCCGGCGCGGCCTGCCCGTCTTCCCTCTCTCCGCCACCAAGCTCCCCGCCCTGCGCTCCCCGCACCGGGGCGAGCAGCCGCCTGCGCACTGCCGGGGAGAGTGCGGGCTGCCGGGACACGGGGTGCACGACGCCACCACCGACCCCGCGGCCGTCCGCGCCCTCTTCGCCGCCGCGCCCCGGGCCACCGGCTACGGCATCGCCTGCGGACGCGCCCCGCACCGCCTGATCGGCATCGACCTGGACGTCGGCCCCGCGTACGGCAGCGATGCGGCGGGCGCGCTCCGGCAGCTGGCCCTCCAGCACCTGTTCACCATCCCGCCGACCGTCACGGTGCTCACCCCGTCCGGCGGCCGCCACCTCTGGCTGACCGGCCCCGCCGATGCGACGGTCCCCAACTCCGCCGGCCGCCTCGCCCCGGGCATCGACATCCGCGGCAGCGGCGGCTACCTGGTCGGCCCCGGCTCGGTCACCGCCCACGGTCGCTACCGCCTGGCCTCCGGCACCGCCCACCTCACCCCGGCCCCCTGCCCCCGCGCCCTGCTCCGCCTGCTGACCCCGCCGCCGGGCCGCGCCGCACGCACGGGTACGGGACCGACCTCGGGTACCGCGTCCGGACCGGCCACCGGCGCATCGGGCGCCGACGCACCGGCCGCCGCGGCCCGTCGCGGAGAGGGCCTGGTGCAGTTCGTCCTGGCCGCCCACGAAGGCCAGCGCAACACCCGCCTGTTCTGGGCGGCCTGCCGCGCCTACGAAGACGGCTTCGGCGACGCCCTGGCGGACGCGCTCACCGCCGCAGCCGTCCGCACCGGACTCCCGGAACACGAGGCCCGCGCCGCGATCGCCTCGGCGGCACGGCTGGCCTCGGGGCGGGGAGACTGACGGCGCGGACTGACGGTGTTCTCGCCGGGTGAGGGCCGGCAGCTTCCCGTTGCTGCCGTTTCCCGGCAGCAAGGAGCCGCAGGGCATGCAGGCATCACCCATGCCGTTTCCGCTCTCACCGGCACAGAATGCGGAGGTGACCCCGACACCGAGCCATGAGGCAGCCCCTGCGCGCCGTGGGCCGATAAGCGCCTACCTTGCAGCAGGCGTCCTGTTCTCCCTGGTCGCGGCCTGGCTGCTGCTCCTCACCACACCGAGCGCCCGCGAGCACGAGCGGGCTTTCACCACGGCGACCGCGTGCACGGACCCCCGCGAAGGCGATTCCGACTGCCTGCGGACGGTCAAGGCGGTGATCGACCGCACCGAGAAGGAGACGATGCGCAAGACGCCGTCGTACTGGCTGTACATCACCGAGGCCGACGGGACGTCCACCCGCACCCGGATCGAGAGCAATCCGGAACGGCTCCCGGCCGCCCGCCCGCGAGCGGCTGTCGAGGTCACTTACTGAGCGGATCAGATCCGGTACGTCGACATCGGATCCGACCGCCGCTACACGAACGCGGACCCGCGCGAAGCCTTCCGGATGCCCTTCGCCATCGGTCTGCTCCTCGGTGTCTTCGGGGCGATGCTCCTGACGGCCGCGGCCGCGACGGCCTGGAGCAGCAGGCGCTCACCCCGGGCGTTCCCCTGGCAGGTCGGCCTCACGATGTCCGGCGGCACGTTCCTGGTCCTGTTCAGCGCGATGGCTGCCTGGAACAGCGACAACATCGGCGATGCGTTGCAACTGACGGGCCTGGCCGGCCTGGTGGTGCTGGCGGTCTACGCCCTGGCCGCCCCGTTCCTGCACCGGCGCCACCGCGGCGACGACACGATCGTGCTGGAACCGTCCGCGCTGACCGAGGAGGTGCGCTTCCCCGGCCTGATCATGGGCGAGGTCCCGTACGCGAGCGACGCCGGCTATCTGATCGCGGGCCCCGGCATCCTGGCCACGCCCCCCGACCCCACCGGCGTCTTCCACCGCAAGGCCGCCCCGCGTACCCTGACCCCGCTCCGCATCCGCCCGCCCTATCTGACGGACCCCACGGGCCGCCCCGACTACGACGGCCGGGCGGTGGTCCTGGAATGCGAGGACGACGGCGTACCGGTCCTCGTCGTCACGCGGAGGAAGGACGCCCCCGCCGTCCTCGGCGCACTCGGCCCGGTCCCGGCGGAGTAGCCCGGAGGGCCAATCGCCCCAGCCCTACGCCTCACCCGGCCGCCCGGTCGTCGCCCACACACGTGCCGACTCGGCGTCGTACCGATCAGCATCGAAGTGGAACTCCAGAAGAGCCCGCGGCCTCACGTCTCGCCGAAGGCGTGAACCGGCTCGTCCTCCTCGGCGATCGGGTCCAGGCCCACGGCGGCTTGGTGGTCCTCCGGCCCGGCTCCGGCAGTGAGGGCGACAGCGGTGCACAGGCCGGTCTCGGGCTCGATGGCGAGATGGTCCTTGCTCCCCGGCCCACTCCCGTTGAACCACACGGGGTGCAAAGCGTCCCAGGAATCGAAGAGCACGTCGTCGCTCTCCGCCAGGCCGGAATCCTCGATAACGGCGTGCAGCGCCTTTTCGAAGGCGTGCCGTTCGGCAGCCACCCGGGCCACGCGGGGGTCATCGACGGCGATCATGTCATCGAGTGTCTCCTCGGCGGCATCAACACCGTCGGACTCCTTCCGCAGGACCGGGTGGGTGGCCAGGGCGACGAAGCGGGTGGCCTGGACGGCCGCACCGAGCGGGCCGAAGATCCGCTCGGTGACCAGCAGGCTGTCCAGTTCCTCCTGGCGCAGGGAGCCTTCGGGCAGGCTCTTGAGGCGGCTGGTGACGAAGTCGGAGAGCAGTCCCATCCTGCTTCCCTCGGTACGCATGCGCTGCACGGCAGTGCGTTGCCGCCGCAGTTCTGCTTCCTGGGCGACGAGGGTTTCCTCCAGCTGTTCCAGGATCCTCGCGATGCCGTCGCCGCTGTCGGCACCGGCGAAAGCCGTGTCGGCGAAGGCGTCACGGATGTCGTCCAGGGCGATCCCGGCGTCGGCCATCCTGCGGATCCACAGCAGCCGGATCATGTCTTCGTAGCCGTAGCGACGGCGGTCGTCGCTGCCCCGCCCGGGCTCGGGGAGCAGGCCGATCTCGTGGTAGTGACGGATCGCCCGCGGTGTGGTGCCGACGAAGGCCGCCGCGTCACCGATCTTGACCTGCCGTGGCGGGATGAAGGACGAATGCATGAGCAGGGCCTTCCTCAGTGGGCGGGAGGTAAGCCCACCGGACCACATACCGCTACGGGAGGTGCAACCCGAGACACTCCGCCGCAGGTTCGCGCCGAGAAGCAGGGCCGAACCTGGCCCACGTACGACCCACACACCCTGGTCAACACCGGGAAACAGGCGACACGGGGTGAGGCAGGGTGAACGCGGAGAGCGGAGCCCCCGTTCCGGAGACCCGCACTCTGACCTGCTACTTCTCTCACCTTGCGGTGGGTGTGGGATTTGAACCCACGGTGACTCGCGCCACAGGGCAGCGACGCGCAGGGGTACGAGTCAGCAGGGCTCATCGGCAGACGAGCATGCCGCCAAGACAAGTGACGCGGAAAGCGCCCTCTGCCTGAATGGTCTCGTTGACCCGCTCCCGCGCGCGCTCGATCGTCTCCCGGAACGGAACGCCCATCTTGTCGGCCCAGGCTTCGTACGAGGCCAAGTGCGCGACGACCGGTTCAGCGTCGGTCACCTCGATCACCCCGGGAAGGGGGATCGTGCGGATCTCGCCGAAGACCGTACCGAGGATCGCTGGCGCGTCCTCCAGAGTGAAGCGGGCGGACAACTGCACTCGGGCCGGGCCCTCTTGGACGCCAAGCACATCGCCTGCGGCCTGGCGCCAAAGGTGCTCCAGTTCTCGCTTGTCGGTCTGACTGTTCGTGGAGACAATCGCGATGCCGCCGGGTGCCAGTACGCGGCCAAACTCCCTTACGGCCTGGACCTGATCCTCGACGTGGTACAGCATGTGCAGCGCAAGAACCGCACCGAGGGCTCCATCCGCAATGGGCAACTGTTGGACGTCCGCGACGACCGCTCCGGGGATGGCGCCGAGAATGCCGTGCGAGACGTCCATGGGCAGCACGTTCAGGTCGGGACGGTCGTCCCGCACCCGAACGACGAACTTCCCGTTACCGCAACCCACGTCAGCGACCACACCGCGTACGTCGGCCAGTTCGTTGACGACGATGCCCGGAAGGTCGTGGCTCGGGGTCTGCCATTGGTAGAGGGACTGACGGGCGGCCAGGTGCTGACCCGTGCCGTACGCCTTGGTGGAGAGAAGGCTTCGATCGGTGACCAAATGATCATGTGTGGGCTGGGCGGTCATCGGGGCTCCGTAGGGTTGCCGGCGAGAGCGGGCCGGACGGTCACCTCGTGAATGTGCGCGCGGAGATCGACTGCCGACTGTGCGCCACGGTACGGATCGCTTCCGAGGAGCGCGGCCAGATTGCGAAGCCTGATGGTGATACTCGCCGTGTAACCCTCGGCACCGAACACCTCCGAGAGCTTCGCACCGGCTCCCTCGACGTCACCGCTGGCAAGGTAGGCCGTGGCCAGGTCCAGATGGGCGGCCTGTAGATCGCCGGGGGAGCGGTCGCCTTCCGGCCCGGCCTGGTACAGCTCCACGGCACGATTGGACGCGCTTATAGCGTGCCGGATCTGCTCGTCGCCCCCGACGGCCAACAGGGTGGTCCCGGCGTAGGCCCACTGCTTGGCCTCGGGGAACGAGAAGACCCCAGGCAACTCGTCGGGTCCCGCATCACCTCGTGCCTCATGGGCCAGTGCAAGTACCCTCAGCGCACTGTGGTTGTCCCCTTCGGCTGCCCGGGCCCGTGCCTCCAAACTGAGCAACCGAGCCCTGATTGTTCCCGTACCGGGGCCTCGCACCTCGCTCTGCCCGGCCTGCGCGAGGTCTCCTGCCCGCCGGTAGTCCCCCGCCCAGTAAGCGGCCAGTGACTGGAACGACCGTGCCCATGCGCGTAACGGTGAGTGCTCCGAGATCTCCGCGCACTGCACCACAGCACGGACATGTGTAGCTGCGGCGGAGCGGTCCCCCAGGTCAAGCGACACATGGGCCGCAAGACCGGATAGCCACCCCGCAACCACGTACAGGTGACGGGTCTGACTGGGGCGCTGTCGGCCCCCCAGCAACTGGAACACTCCACCCTGAGCTGTGCGAATCTCCGGGATCAGAAGAGGGAGCGGCCGGCTGACGAAGTCCCGGGCAAGTCGGTCGACATCAGCATCGAACTGCTCCAGTACGAGCGTGTTGACGTTGGTCTCCGCCGCGTGACGAGCGAGCCTGGCAGAGAGTTCCGTATCGGCGGCTGGGGATCGGGCATCTTCGTCCGCCCCCGGTAGTCCGGCAACCAGCGCCTCGACGGCTGAGGTCGGCACCTGGGCCGCTTCGCGGGGCGTGACCGTCCGGCTGGATGGCGTCTCCCAGGAGCGCCGGGCAAGGCCGAGCATGTGTCCGGGGATGCGTAGCCCGTCCGAGATCCGTTCGATCACGTCCATGTGCAGCAACTGCCGCCGTCCGGCGATCACCTCGCCCACGCGGCTCGGGGTGAGGTCGCAGCGGCGCGCGATCATCGATGGATAGATGCCTGCTCGTGCCTTGACCAGCTGAAAGATACGGCCGAAGTCTCTGGCCTGGCATGCCTCGATCATCACTGGGTCCGTGAGCAGGCTGACCGGGAGTTCCTTCGAGCGAGATGGCTCGGGCATCGGGCACGCTCCGGCAGGAGGACTACGGATCGCTGCACTTGGTCAACCGAGGGTGATGTTACCCAAGTTGGGTAACCCGCTTGGCCTTTCTGGCCGGGCCCGCGGATCGCGATGCTCCTGACCATGGCGAACGGACAGGACGACGTACGGATGACGTTGCGGGTCTCCCGTGACTCCGGCCAGACGTGGGGGCCTCTCACGAAGGTACGCGTGGGCGAGGACCCGGTGGTCCCGGAGAACCCGGGCCGCTACCCGCCCTGCGTCTGCCCCCGGTGCTCGAAGCAGGAGCAGAACGCCGTCGCGTCCTTCCGGATGGTGTCGTGATGCGGTGCGCGCACTGGCGCGGGGTGCCCCTCGACCTGGCACGGGAAGCGCGGGAGAAGTCGGCCGCCCCGTACATCGACAGGGCCGTGCAGTGCCAGCTGTCCGCGCACGACGAGGGTGAGCACTTCGGTCTCCTCACCGACGCCGGCGCATACGGGACCGCGCTCTGGCTCCGCTGGCACGGGACGGACGAGGCGGAACTCGTCGTACTGCCGGACTGCCCGGTGGCCGCCCCGGGGCCTGACGGTGAGGGCTGCTGTCTGTTCGCCGACCACGCCAAGCAGCACACCTGGGAAGACTCCCTGGAGGAGGTCTCGTGCACCAACTGATCGCGAGCCCGCACAAGACCTGGCGCCCTCGCTCGCCTCGCAACGAACAGTGCGGGGACTGCGGTGGCAGCGGCGCCAATTCGTCCGGCAGAACCTGCGGCACCTGCAACGGGCTTGGCGAGATCCACTGCCGCGCCGGCCGCCAGGAGTCCCGTGTGCTGTCCCGCTCCGTGATCCGGAAGGAGGGCCACCGATGGCCCACGCTCTGATCGCCTCCCCGTTCCTCGACGGGCACCTTCTCCTCAATCCGGGAGCAAGGGCCGGCGCCCGCATCTCCGCCGACCACTTCGAGGGCCTGCGCCAGGCCGCCACCGACGGTGAGTCGCTTCCCGCCTGGGCGGTGCAGGCCGCCGCCGACATGTGGGGCCTGGACCTGGGCGGCCGGCCCGCGCAGGGCATCGTGCTGGTGCGCGAGCCGTCCCCGTACGGATACTGCCGGGCGTCCTGGGAGATCAACCTCGGCTGCAACTTCGGCTGCAAGCACTGCTACCTCGGCGAGCGCCCGTTCTCCGGCCTCGGCTGGGAGGACAAGGTGCGACTCCTTGACATCATGCGCGAGGCCGGTGTCCTCTGGCTCCAGATCACCGGCGGCGAGCCCACCATGGACCCCCACTTCCAGGGCGCGTACCAGTACGCCTGGCAGGCCGGGATGATGCTCACCATCTCCACCAACGGCTCGCTGCTCTGGCGGCCGGACCTCCTCAAACTCTTCCGCGACTGCCCGCCCTACCGGCTGGTCGTCAGCATGTACGGGACGAGCGAGGAATCCTTCGACACACTCACCCAGCGCCGTGGCGCGTGGAAGGCGTTCCGGCGCGGCATCGACGCCGCACGCGAGGCGGGCTTGCCGCTGCGTATCAACGTCGTGGTGACCGAGGACAACGCCTCCGAGGCCGACGAGATGGCCGCCCTCGCCGACGAGTGGAACGTCGAGAACCACGCGTACACGAACATGACGCCCACGATCTACGGCGGCGGTGAGCCTCTGCTCGCCCAGTCCGCCGCCCACCTGCGCCAGCGCACGCCGTTCGCCGGCTGCAACGCGGGACACACCTTCTTCCACGCCGACCCACACGCCAAGGTGTCGATCTGCAAAGTCGGCCGCGACGACCAGATCGACCTCATGGCCGAAGGCATCGACGGCCTCACCCGGCTCGGCGCCATCGCCGACCGCCTCATGCTTCGCACCGGTGGGTGCGAAGGCTGCGCCCTGTCCGGCACCTGCCGGGTCTGCCGCCCCCTGGCCAAGCACTACCAGGAGGCCAAGGCACCGCTGCACAGCTACTGCCAGCACGGAGACAAGGAGAACGCCTCATGACCCCGCCCGTCCCGGTGACCATCCTCCCCGGCCCGCCCGCCTCGGTCCGCCGCGCCGCCCCGCCCGTCGCGACCGCGTCGATCACCGCCGTCCAGGACCTCGACGTGATCGTGGAGAGCGCGGAGTGCTCCTGCGACGCCGGGGACGACAACCCCCACTGACCGACACGGTCCGGTCAACTCCGTTCAGGCCTCGGCGAGCTCGCGTCGGGGCCTGAGCCCTGCCCGGCCCACCGCTAGGGTGCCGCACATGTTCTTCCGCTGGGACTGGCTCCGGCCCGTACTGACCGCACCGATCGTGCCGACTCTCGGTCCCGTCCACCCCGACGCCCTGAGCGTCGGCATCTTCGAGGACACCCTGCGAGCGGCCGACACCGGGCACTTCCTTCCGTACGACAAGGACCGGCGCTGGGGCGGCGAGAAGGACGAGAAAGTCCTACGCGACGACGTGGTGCACCAGCGCGAGCACACCCTCATCCCCACTCTGAGCCGGCGTGGACGCGGCACCGTGAAGGTCTTCGCCTACGGGCTCCGCGACAGCGTCGTGGAGGAGGCCGCCGAGCTGGCCGCCAGGCTCGCCGCCGCGCACGACGTGGCGGGCGCCCGGGTCGTACGCCCCCTCGGCCCCGAGACCACACACCCGCGCGGCACCCGCGTCCAGCTGAAGGACTTCACCGCTGGCCCCTGCCTCGCCCCGGACGGCCCGGTCCGCCCTGTCACCGACTGGCCGATCGCCGTGCAGGAGACCTTCACCCCGTTCGCCGAGGCGATGGCCACCGACGGCCTGACCTTCCTCCACACTCAGATGCAGACCGGCCGCTGCGGCCCGGTCCTCGCCGCCGCAGTCGAGGACCACATCGTGGGCGCGATCGGCCCCATGGAAGTCCGCCCCGACGCGATCGGGCGCGCCCAGCTCATGCCCCAGTACTTCGCCCTCCTCCCCAAGACCCGAGGACAAGGCCTGGGACGCATCCTGTGGCGGGCGGCGATGCACTGGGGCCAGTCCCACGGCGCCGCCTACCAACTCCTCCAGACCGAGGTCGGCGGTCCCTCAGATCGGCTGTGTCAATCCGAAGGGCTGGCCCCCCTCGGCTTCACCCACACCACGTCGGCGTAGCTCCGGACCCCGCCGCCGTTTCTGGTCAGCTGACCCTGTTGGACACGTTTCGTGAGCAGGGCTTGAGCTGCGGGATGACTGCACTTGTCAGCTCTCCAAGTGGCTGGCCCATGCAGTCTTGATCCGCTCACCCTGCTCAGCGGTGATGATCCTTGCCTCCAACGCCACGGCCACGAGATCAGTGCCAGCCGCCAGCTTGAAGGCGGTGAAGGCGTCGTTCATCCGCTCTGAGCTTCGAGGGGTACCGAGATGCCCAGGATCCAGGTCGGCGGGAAGGAAGTTCGCAACCTCCCCGTCATGGTTCTCGAACGCGGCCCTATCCATCTTCACGTGGACCCGCTTGGTGCCGATGGTGACGACGGTCCCATGCGACCCATGGTGGTAGAGCGGCCTGTCGCTTGGCACTCTGACCGTGACCTTGTCTCCGACCTTGAAGCTGCTCAGGGTCTTTCCACTGCTGAACATATGAGCCCCCTAGGACATGCGAAATGAGAGGCACTTGATACCGCCGCTCTGCCCTACTTTTACACCTTGCACGGGCTCCCGTTCGAAGCTCTCGACACATCGTGGCCCCTGCTGGTTCTGGCACAGAAGTGGCACAGCCGCCTGCTGATCTACAGCCCTCATGAGGTCGGCCAGGAGTAGCCGCTCCGGCTGCCGCCAAGGTCACTCCCAGACGGGCACGAGTGCTCCCCGATCTAAGAATCGGTGTCACAAGCTCCTCAAGGGCGGGTCGGCTGCGGCCCACCGGCTCGTTGAGCTGGGCCTTCGCGCCGAGGAGTAGGGCCGAACCTGGCCCGCGTACGGCCCACACACCCTGGTCAACGCCGGGAAACAGGCGACACGGGGTGAGGCAGGGCGGACGCGGAGGGCGGGCCTCCGTTCCGGAGACCCGCCCTCTGACCTGCTGCTTCTCTCGCCTTGCGGTGGGTGTGGGATTTGAACCCACGGTGACATCGCTGCCACGACGGTTTTCAAGACCGTTCCCTTAGGCCGCTCGGGCAACCCACCCCGCGTCGATGGTCCGGTCGCTGTGCAAGCCGATGGGCCGTCAGGCCCGCGTGGGGCCGGTTCGACGCGTGGGACAGCCTAGCCGGTCAGCTGTCGCCCTCGCGCTGGCCCAGGGTGACTTCGGCCGTGGCGGTCTTGCCGTCGCGCTCGTACGTCAGGGTCACCTTCTCGCCCGGCTTGCGGGTCCAGATCTCGCCGATCAGGGTCGGTCCGCTGTCGATCACGGTGTCGTTGAACTTCGTGATCACGTCGCCCGGCTTGAGGCCCGCCTTGGCCGCCGGGCCGTTCGGGGTGACGGAGGGGGTGCCGCCCGCGCCCTCGGGGGAGATCGCCGCGCCGCCCGTCTTCTCCTCCATCGTCACCGTCGCGCCGATCACCGGGTAGACCGGCTTGCCGGTCTTGATCAGCTGCTCGGCGACGTTCTTGGCCTGGTTGATCGGGATCGCGAAGCCGAGGCCGATGGAGCCGGCGGACTGGCCCAGGCCGCCGCCGGTCGACTGGATCGCGGAGTTGATGCCGATGACCGCGCCCGTCGCGTCCAGCAACGGGCCGCCGGAGTTGCCCGGGTTGATCGAAGCGTCGGTCTGCAGGGCGCTCATGTACGAGTTCTTGTTGCTGGAGCCGTCCCCGGACGCCACCGGGCGGTTCTTCGCGCTGATGATGCCCGTGGTGACCGTGTTGGAGAGGCCGAAGGGCGCACCGATCGCGATCGTCGAGTCGCCGACCGCGACGCCCGCCGAGTTGCCCAGCGGCAGCGGGGCGAGGCCCGCGGGCGGGTTCTTCAGCTTCAGTACGGCCACGTCGTAGCCATGCGCCCGGCCGACCACCTCGGCGGCGTACTTCTTGCCGTCGGAGAAGGTCGCCGACAGTTCGCCGGACTCCGCGGCGGAGGCCACCACGTGGTTGTTGGTGAGGATGTGGCCTTCCTTGTCGTACACGAAGCCGGTGCCGGTGCCGCCCTCGCCGTCGCCGCCCTGCGCGTCGATGGTGACCACGCTGGGGAGCGCCTTCGCCGCGACCCCCGCCACCGTGCCCGCCGGGCGCTTCAGGTCCCTCGGGGTGTCCGACGCCGAGATGGTGGTCGAGCCGCCGGAGGTCCCGTTGTCGTTGCGGTCCGCCGCCCAGTAACCGAGGGCTCCGCCGATGCCGCCCGCGACGAGGGCCGCGACGGCCACGGCCGCCACCAGACCGCTGCCGCGGCCCCTGCCGCTCTTGCCGCTCGGGGTCTCGGAGCCGGGCGGGACCGGGGCGCCCCAGACCGGTCCGTGGCCGCTGCCGTTGCCGATTCCGCCGGACGCGTGACCGGCGTCCCCGCCGGCGTAGGACGGGACGGCGGGCGGGGGCGGCGGCCAGGAGGCGGCGCCCGCGGGAAGCTCGGGCGGCGCACCGTACGCGGGCGCCGCGCCGTACGGGGAGTGCTGGGGCGGCTGCGGCGGCGTGGGGTGCGCGCCCTGGGCGTACGCGGGCGTGGCCGGAGCGCCCGGGGAGGCAGGTGTGGCAGCGGAAGCAGGGGTGGCCGGAGTGCCCTGGTGTGTGGGGTCGTGGCGCGGCGCCTCGGCGTGCGCCGGGGCTCCCGGTGCCGGGGCCTCCGCGCCGGGGGCGTGCGGGGCGGTCTCGTGCACAGGAAGGCGCGTGGTTTCGTGCGCGGGGTCATGTGCCGTCCCGTGCACCGTCTCGTGCGCGGCGCCCCGGGCCGGAGCCGCCGGCGATGGAGGCGTGGCTCCGCCGGACGGTTCAGGAGTGTCGGCCGGCACGGGAGATGCGGACGGCACGGACGGCACGGACGGCACCGCGTGGTCCTTGTTGCCCTCGTTGCCCTCGTTCTCGGTGCTCACAGCTCTTTTGCTCCTCGGTTCCACTCGGCATCCAGTCGGCGTTCGGTAAGAAATCCGCTGTGCACGTGTCTGCGATCAGCTTTTCCCACAACACGTCGGGCCACTGTAAGCAGGACCTGTGCATCCGCACACTAATCTTTACATCCGACAAAACGGACTTCCAGGGTGACATGTGCTCAGCCATCCCCGCGGCGATGACACCATGGCGCGGGTGACCCACGCACGACAGCGCAGCGCGCACCCCCCCATCCAGGTCATCGCCCACCGCGGGGCCTCCGATGATGCCCCCGAGCACACCCTGGCCGCCTATCGCAAGGCGATCGAGGACGGTGCCGACGCCTTGGAGTGCGATGTCCGGCTCACCGCCGACGGCCATCTCGTCTGCGTCCACGACCGGCGGGTGAACCGTACGTCCAACGGGCGCGGCGCCGTGTCGGCGCTGGAGCTCGCCGACCTCGCCGCCCTCGACTTCGGCTCCTGGAAGGACCGCGAGGAGTCGCCCGACTGGGATCCGGTACCGGGCGAGCTCACCTCCGTACTCACCCTGGAACGGCTCCTGGAGCTCTTCACCGAGGTACGGGCCACCGGGCGGCCGCTGCAGCTGGCCATCGAGACGAAGCACCCCACCCGCTGGGCCGGGCAGGTCGAGGAACGGCTCCTGCATCTGTTGAAGCGCTTCGGGCTGGCCGAGCCGCCCGCCGAAGAGCCCTCGCCCATCCGCGTCATGAGTTTCTCCGCCCGCTCGCTCCACCGCGTCCAGGCGGCCGCGCCCACGCTGCCCACGGTCTACCTGATGCAGTTCGTCTCGCCCCGGATGCGCGACGGTCGGCTGCCCGCCGGGGCCCGGATCGCGGGTCCCGGCATGCGGATCGTGCGCAGCCACCCCGGGTACATCGAGCGGCTGCACCGTGCGGGGCACCGGGTGCACGTGTGGACCGTGAACGAACCGGCCGATGTCGACCTGTGCTCCGAACTCGGCGTCGAGGCGATCATCACCAACCGCCCGAAGCAGGTTCTGTCCCAACTGGGCCGCATTTAGTACGGACAAGGACGCACAAGGCCCCCGACCTCCACCATTACGGGGTGTGCACCGGCGCATTCGCTGCGCGTCCAATCATGACGAGTGCGTCACCGGCAGCGCATTGGCCGGTTTCCGGTGCAGCTCAGTGGGGCATCCAACCCGTGGCGTGGGGCAAAGGAGGTCTCGGGGGTGGCGTTGGTGGTGGCACAAGAGGTGCCCGCGTCGTCGAGCATGGCCGTTCCTCATGGCCCTGCCGGCGTGGGGCAGGCACGACACCGGATGCGTGAACAGTTGCGCGGCAACGGGGTGTCGGACGCGGTCGTCGACGACGCCGTTCTGATCCTTTCCGAACTTCTCAGCAACGCGTGCCGGCACGGCAGGCCGCTGGGACGGCACGCCGACGTCGGCGACGGGGACATCCGCGCCGCCTGGCGGGTGGACACCGGTGGCGCGCTCACCGTGGAGGTCACGGACGGCGGTGGCCCGACCCGCCCGGTTCCGGCCACCCCTTCGGTGACGGCACGCGGCGGCCGGGGCCTCAACATCATCAGCGCCCTGGCCCAGGAGTGGGGCGTACGGGACGACTCGTCCGGCGAGGTCACCGTCTGGGCCCTCGTCTCCGCGAAGAAACCGCCCGGCATCGGCGGCAGCAGCTCCGGCGCGAACGGCTCCGACGCGAACGGCATCGGCGCGTCCGGCATCGACGCGTCCGGCATCGGCGCGTCCGGCATCAGCGCCAACGGCATCAGCGGCACCGGCGTCAGCTCGAACAGCGTCGGCGGGCTCACCGGGTTCGAGGGCCTGGACTTCTCCGAGGCCTTCGACGACGTGGGCTGAACACACGAACGACGGGGGTCGAGTGCACGAACGACCTGGGCCGAGAGCACGCAGGGCATGGGCCGAGCGCACGGATGGCATGGGCCGAGCGCGTACGTGGGACGAGCAAGGCTCCCCGGGCGGCTAGGCTCGCGCCGAGTCCGCACTGTCGCAATCGGGAGAATGCCCACCATGGCCAAGAAGCGCCCTCAGTCCAAGGCCGGGAAGCAGCAGCTCAAGGACGGTGAGATCCCGGTCGTCGGGGCCCGTGAGCCCTGCCCGTGCGGATCGGGCCGTCGCTACAAGGCGTGTCACGGCCGCGCCGCCGCCCAGGCCGTCACCGAGCTGGTGCACCGCCCCTTCGAGGGACTCGCGGGCGAGTGCGACTGGGTCGCGCTGCGCGAGCTGGTGCCCGCCGCCACCGTCGGGCTGACCCTCAAGGGCGGGCTGCCCGAGGAAGTTCCGTCGGTGACGCTCGCGACGGTCCTGCCGATGGCCTGGCCGGCGCTGCGCCGCGACGACGGTTCCGTCCTGCTCGCCCTGCAGAACGACACCTCCTCCGGCGACCTCAGCCGCGACCTCGCGGACACCCTCCAGCGCGCCCTGGCGGCCGAGCCCGGCACCCCGGTCGCCGCCCGCCGCGTGCCCTCCGACGGGCCGCGCCTGCAGGATCTGCTCGACCCGGACGCCGCGTTCGAGCCGGTCGTCCACTCGGGGTTCGAGTTCTGGGTGCCCGACGCGGAGAACGCCACCCCCGAGGTGTCCGCCTCCCTGGAGCGCGCGAACGCCGCCGCGATCCCGACGACGCTGCTGTCCGGCGTCGACGCCGCGTACTGGTGCGAGACGCCGGAGAAGAACCACCTGCGCTGGGTCATGCCGCACCCCGAGGAGCAGCTCCTCGACGCGCTCGCCCGGCTGCACGCCGCGGGCACCTCCTCGCTCGGCGACGACACCCGTCTGGTCGGCTCGTTCCGGGCGCACGGGCTCGTGGTCCCCGTCTGGGACCTGCCGAGCTCGATGGGCGCCGAGGCGTGCGAGAAGCCCGCCGTCGAATTCGCCGAGCGACTGGCGACGGCACTCGCGTCCGACGCCCCGCTCACCGCCGAGGAACGCCGCGCCCGGGGCGGTCTCACCAACCGCCAGGTGACCCTCAGCTGACAGTGCGGCCGGGGCGTCGCAGACGGTGACCCGCGTCACAACTCGCCGTCCCCGTAAGTGAATAGGCGTCCCTACAGGCGAGATCGAATTTGCGAACGGCAGATCTCTTGTTACGGTTCTAGAAGCCCGGCCGCTGGTGCATCCCCCGTCGCCAGCGACCGGGCGTCCTCGTTTCCGGCTGCGGCCCGCCCTGTGACACCCCCGGGCGCGGAGCCGCACCCCGCTCCTGAAGCCCCGCCCGCGGCAGCGGAGTCCGTAGCACCGATGAACGTGACGTCGGAGCCCGGAACATCGGAGCCGGGGCATCGGAGCCCGTAACGGCGGAGCCCGTTCCCCTTTCGGCCCGGCCCAGCTCGGCTTGGCTACCGGCCCGGCTCGGCCCGGCCCGCCTCGGTCAGTCCCTGGCGCCCGGCGCCCGTTCGGATCCGGCGCGGAGCAGGAGCGGCGCCTGGTCCACCGGCCCCGCGCCCACGAACTCCGCGACCGCCGTCGCGGACCGGGGCGCAGCAGAGGACGGCACGCGCGGTGTCTCGCAGGTGCCCGGCTCGTCGTGCGCGGTCGGCGCACAGTGCAGCTCCACGGTCCGCCCGCCCGGCCCCATCAGCGTGAGTACGGGCCGGAGTTCCTCACCGGTCGCGTTCCGGTAGTAGGTCCGCGCCCACGTATCGCCGTCCTGGGCCATGACGCAGGTCTGCGCCTCGACGCCCTCCGGTGCGACCAGCTCGGGGCCGCACCGTGCCGCCGCTCCCGTATGCCGCCCGCCGCGCGCACCATTGGCGCGTTCGTCACCACCGGGAGCGGACGAACGATCAAACTCAGGCAGCGATCCGGCTTCTGCGCTCATTCTCGATGGCGGTTTCGGCAACGCCGAAGAAAGAGTGGCGACACCCCCTCCGGATAGGCCATCAGAAACCTTTGGCTGATGGCTTTCTGGCGAGCCGCCAGAATATTTCGCGTCGGCCGCATCGCCCGATACGGCATCCGGACCAACAGCGGGATCCGCGGAAGCCACCAGCGGAACGAGGCACCCGAACACCACGGCTGCCGTGAGACCGATCATGCGGAGATTCATGGTGGCCCCACCTGGCTACTGCGCGGAATTTCCTGACGACGGGGCGACGATATCGGCGGAATGCGTGCCGCCGGGCGCCCGGCACCCGTTTACCGCGGATCCGGTCCGGCTCACACCCGTTCGAGTGAGCCGGACGCCCGGCCTGCCTGTCCTGAAGGTGTCAGTAGGCGAGCCGGCTGCCGCCGCCCGGGGCGCCGGTGCTCGCCTCGACCAAGGCGTCCAGGACCGCTTCGACGTCCGGGAGCCAGGGCGCCGCGACCGCGGGAGGCCCGCCCTTCGTCCGCCCGCGGGACACCGGGGCGGAGGCGGAAGCGGAAGCCCCGAGCGGCGCGGGGGGCCGCTCCCAGCGGACCTGGCCCGCACCCGTCCGGGACGGCGGCAGGACAAGGTAGCCGCCCTCGCCGTGGAACCGGAGCGAGCTGGGCACCCAGTCCTTCGCGTACAGCAGTTCGCCGAGCCGTTCCAGGGTGTACGGGGCCACCAGCAGCGACCATCGGGTGGGCGTCGCCACGACGGGGCCGAGCCGCATGCCGAGGCCGTCGAGGACGCTCAGCGCTCTGGCGCCGGCCACGGCGGGCAGGCTCACCGCGCAGGGCGCGCGGCCGCCGGTCGCCAGCATCACGGGGGCGGCGGGGCGGCCGGCCCACCACCAGCGCACCATGCGCTCGTCCGTGGTGGCCGCCAGCAGGCCGGGCTCGAAGGGGTGTGCGCCCGGTACGGCGCAGTCGGGTTCGGGGCAGGCACAGCCGAGGCCGCCGCTCTCGCCGGGCAGGGTGGCCTGTGCCGTCCCCACTCCGGGGACCACGGGCCATTGCCATGCGGTGGCGCAGGTCAGGGCCGCGTCGAGCCGGGCGGTCCCCTCCTTGCGCCGGAGCCGGAGCCTGCGTCGCCTTCCGAGGATCTCGCGCATGAGCGCTCGTTCCTTTCCGTTGAACGCCGAGTCCACATGACAGCACGCGGGTGTGACACCGCGTGCGCATCTCTTCGCTGTGCGTACGTGCTCATCAGTTCTGCGGTACGGGCGTGCCGTCGATACCGCGCGTGAGCCGAGCCGAGCCGAGTGGAACCGGTCCGAATAGAACCGATCTGGTGGTGGAACAGAGCCGAACCGAGCAGAGTCGAGCGGAGTCGAACCGAACGGGCCGAACGGGCCGAACTGACCGAACTGACCGAACGGGGTCGAACTGACCGAGCGGAGTCGTGCGGGTCGAACCGAGCGGGTCGAACCGGGTCGGTGATCACTGGGCGAGGGCGGCATGCGCCTCGCCTGCCGTCCCTGGTGCGAACCCCGCCGTCCGGGACGGGGCGTCGACGGGGGCGTCGCCTTCACGGGTAAGGACGCCCGAACCCGCTGCCGGGTTCCTGGGCGATCACCACCGCACCCGCGCATCACCGTTTACGTACCCAGCATGCCCGGAATGACGCTCCTCCGGCGACCTGAGCCCGGAGGTACCCCTGTTGAGCGGCCCCAGTCGATCGCAAATAGCGTCCGCGGGGTGCATTTTTTGGCCAAGTTAACCGACACTGGGAGAGCACGAATCGCCCGGACCCCGAAGGGACAATGCTGGACATCGGGTTACTTGTGCGTGTACATGTGGATGCATTGATAGTGGCGCAGAATCACATGGGGGTTTGCGATGCTATTCGACGAATCGCACCGGTCGGAAAGCTGGCTGCCATGAGCGCCCCACACCTGCCGAAAGTGGCTGGAATCGATCCAGAGGTTCCGGTTTCAACGCACACTCCCGCTCCCCTGACGGAGGTCCCGGGGCCGCCCGGAGCCTTCATCCAGGACCGGCTGGCGGGCTGGGTCTCGGACCTCACCACCCTGCACGAACTCACCGAGCGGCTGGCCGGGACGAGCACCCTCGACGACGCCCTGAACGAGGTGCTGCGCGCCGGAGCCGCCCTCGTCGGCGCACGCCGCGGCCTGCTCGTTCTGGAACCGGCGCACCGCGAGGGCCCCTCCGCCACCCTCGGCCTCGGACTCACCCACGCCGAACTCGGGCACATCGAGACCGTGCCGCGCGCGGCCACCGCCCTCGGCCGCGTCCTCGACGGGCTCCCGGACACCGCCGACGGGGTCGTCAGCCCCGACCTGCTCGGCGAGAAGGACCTCGACCCCCGGCACCGCGAGGTCGCCGTCCGGCTCGGCTACGCCGCGAGCTACGCCCTCCCGCTCACCACGGATGCGGCGGGCCGCCTCGGCGCGGCCGTCTGGCTCTACGACGAACCGGCCGAGCCCGCACAGAAGCAGCGCCACCTCGCCGGCCTCTACGCGCGCTACGCCACCGAGCACCTGGCCCGCCTGATCGAGCTGGAGCGCGCCCGCGCGGACGTCGCCGCCGTCGCCGAGGAACTGCTGCCCAGCCGGCTGCCCCGGATCCCCGGCGTCCAGCTCGCCGCCCGGCACCGCACCGGCCCCCGGGGCGGCGGCGACTGGTACGACGCGCTGCCGCTGCCCGACCACACGCTCGGCCTCGCCGTCGGCTCCGTGGGCGGATCCGGACCGAGCGCCATGGCCGCCATGGGCCGGCTGCGCGCCAGTCTGCGGGCGTACGCCGTGATGGAGGGAGAGGACCCCGTCGCCGTCCTCTCCGACCTCGAACTGCTGCTGCGGCTCACCGAACCCGCGCGGACCGCGACCGCCCTGTTCGCCTACTGCGAACCCGCCGCCCGCAAGGTCGTGCTGGCCGGTGCCGGGCACACCCCGCCGCTGGTGCTCGGCGAGCGGCGCTGCGAGTACGTCGAGACCACGCTGTCCGCCCCGCTGGGGATGCTCGCCTGCTGGGAGGCGCCGAGTGTGGAGTTCAGCCCCGCGCCCGGCGAGACGGTGCTGCTCTACACGGACGGGCTGCTGCGCCGCACCGGGGACCCGATGGACCGCGCCTTCGCCCGGCTGCACTCCGCCGCCGCTTCCGTACCGAAGCCGGACCGGCACGATCCGGCGGCCGTCGCCGACCACGTCCTGCGCACGATGCTCCCCGACGGCCTCGACCGGAGCGATTCCGCCGAGGACGTCGTGATCCTCGCCGCCCACTTCGACTGACCGCCCGCTTCGACCGCTACAACGGCCGACCGCCACATCGGCCGGTCGCCGCTTCGACCGGTTGCCGCTTCGACCGGTCGCCGCTTCGACCGGCCTCGGCAGTGGTCTCTCCGGTAACAGGCCCTTCGGCCCTGGGCCCCCTTCCGTACGCCCGTACGATGGGTGATGGCCCAGTGTCGTATCAAGGAGAGACGAATCGTGTCTGAGGAGCTCATCCCGGAGAACCCGGAGCAGGAGACCGAGGAGAACGAAGCGGCGGAATCGGTCAAGCAGCGGAAGAACGGCCTGTACCCGGGCGTCTCCGACGAGCTCGCCGACAACATGAAGTCGGGCTGGGCCGACACGGAACTGCGCGACCTTCAGCCGATCGCCCAGGCCGAGCACACCGCCGCCCGGCGCGCCGCGCTCTCCGCCCGCTTCCCCGGCGAGCGGCTGGTCATTCCCGCGGGCAACCTGAAGACCCGCTCCAACGACACCGAGTACGCCTTCCGGGCCTCCACCGAGTACGCGTACCTCACCGGTGACCAGACCCAGGACGGCGTGCTCGTTCTGGAGCCGACCGGCGACAGCGGCCACGAGGCGACCGTCTACCTGCTGCCGCGCTCCAACCGGGAGAACGGCGAGTTCTGGCTCGACGGCCAGGGCGAGCTGTGGGTCGGCCGCCGGCACTCCCTCACCGAGGCCGAGCAGCTGCTGGGCATCCCCGCGAAGGACGTCCGCGAGCTGGCCGCCGCGCTGACCGAGGCCACCGGCCCGGTCCGGGGCGTCCGCGGCCACGACGCGGGCATCGAGGCCGCCCTCACCGACAAGGTCACCGCGGAGCGCGACGAGGAGCTGCGCGTCTACCTCTCCGGGGCCCGTCTGGTGAAGGACGCCTTCGAGATCGCCGAACTGCAGAAGGCCTGCGACGCCACCGCGCGCGGCTTCGAGGACGTCGTGAAGAGCCTGGACAAGGCCGAGGCGACCAGCGAGCGCTTCATCGAGGGCACGTTCTTCCTGCGCGCCCGCATCGAGGGCAACGACATCGGCTACGGCTCGATCTGCGCCGCCGGTCCGCACGCCACCACCCTGCACTGGGTCCGCAACGACGGCGCCGTCCGCGCGGGCGAGCTGCTGCTCCTGGACGCCGGGGTCGAGACCAACGACCTCTACACCGCCGATGTGACGCGCACCCTGCCGATCAACGGCACGTTCACGCCGCTCCAGCGCAAGATCTACGACGCGGTGTACGAGGCCCAGGAAGCGGGCATCGCCGCCGTGAAGCCCGGTGCCGCCTTCAGCGACTTCCACGACGCCGCGCAGCGCGTGCTCGCCGAGAAGCTCGTCGCGTGGGGCCTGCTCGGCGACCTGTCCGTGGACAAGGTCCTGGAGCTGGGCCTCCAGCGCCGCTGGACCCTCCACGGCACCGGCCACATGCTCGGCATGGACGTCCACGACTGCGCCGCCGCGCGCACCGAGGAGTACGTCAACGGCACGCTGGAGCCGGGTGTCTGCCTGACGGTCGAGCCCGGTCTCTACTTCCAGGCCGACGACCTGACCGTGCCCGAGGAGTACCGGGGCATCGGCGTCCGGATCGAGGACGACATCCTCGTCACCGAGGACGGCAACCGGAACCTCTCCGACGCGCTGCCCCGCCGGGCCGACGAGGTCGAGGCCTGGATGGCACAGCTGAAGGGCTGATCCCTCCCCCGTACCCCTTCCCGTACGGCTGCGCTCCTGTACGACTGCGTTCCTGTACGGCAGGAATCCCGTACGGCAGGAATCCCGTACCGAGGCTTTCCGTACGACACGCGCAGGGCGCGCCGCTCACTACACCGTGAGCAGCGCGCCCTCGCGCCATTTCAGGACCTTGTCGAAGCTCACCACCGCGCCGCGGCCCGGCCGGTTGCCGAACTGGACATGGTCGGAGAGCTGCTGGATGAGGTCGAGGCCCCGGCCGCTCTCGGCTTCGGACGGTGCGGAATACGCGGCTGGGCCAAGCGCGCGCCGGGCGGGAAAACCCGGGCCCGAGTCGCTTACCTCGATGCGGCACTTCTCGCCGTCCAGATAGGCCGTGACCCGGTACTGCCCGGAGTCCGCGGCAGGGCGTCCGTACCCGGAGCCCTCCGGCTTCCCGGGAGCCGTCCGGTCGCCGCCGTGTTCGACGGCGTTCGCGCAGGCCTCGCTGAGCGCGACCGACAGGTCGAAGGAGATGTCCGGATCCACTCCTGCGGTTTCCATGGTGCCGAGCAGAAACCGACGGGCGAGCGGAACGCTCGCAGCTTCGCGCCGCAAATGGAGTGACCACCAGATGCTCATCTTTCAGCCTCCTGGCTGCGGCTCGACGTATCGATACGTATTGCCGCCTCCGGCACTTCGTAAGCGCGGATCGGGTGGGAGAGCCCTCATTCGGCGGATGCGGATATTCGGCCGCCCGGTGTATGGACCCGCGTGGGGACCCGCCCCGGCGGCAGGTCACCGGGAGCGCGCCCCGGGGCTCCGGGATGTGCGCCCCGGTCCGTACATCCCCCGCGAACAGGTGCAACAAGCGCGGTTGGGGACGGAGCCTGATCTTCCGGACCTGCCGTACGGCACAGGGGGGTGCAGTGCGATGATGTCCCGGCCATGTCCACGCCTCTCGCACGCGCCGGAGCCGGTCTGCGGCTCATGAGGGCCGCGGTGTTCACCGCGGTCTGCGTCGTGCTGTCCGCGGCCGGGCACGCGTTCGCCGCCGACGCCGCCGTCCCCGCGTGGACGCTGCTCGCCGGATTCCTCGGCGTCCTCGCCGTCACCACGGTCCTCGCCGGACGGGAACGTTCCCTTCCGTCGATCGTGGGCGCGCTGGCCGGCGGGCAGATCCTGCTGCACGTGCTCTTCGCGTGCGGCAGCCACAGCGGCACCCCGGCCGGCGCCGCGCTCACGGGCGGCGACAACCCGCTCATCCGGTTCGCCGCCGGCCTCGTGTGCGGGGAAGGACCGGCGCGGCTGAACGCGGTCGACGCCCACCGCATCGTCTCCTCCGCGGGCATCGACCCGTCGACGCTCGCGGGGGCCCACGGTCATCTCGCGGGCGGCGGAGCCGGAGCGGGCCGGGCCGCCGCGTCGGCGGCCCCGGACGGCGCCTTCGGCATCGCGCAGGTCTGCGCCACGGTGTCCGCGCTGCTGCCGAGCCTGCCGATGTTCCTGGCCCACGTCCTCGTCGCGCTCGCCACCGGCTGGCTGCTGCGGCGCGGCGAGATCGCCCTCTTCGGACTGGCCCGGCTCTCCGCCCACAGCGCCCAGGTGCTGGCGGCCGGGGCCCGGCTGCGGTCCCTGCGGGCCGCGCTCGCCCTCGTCCACGCGCTGCCGGCCGGGGGCCGCGAGCAGCTCATGGCCTGCTCGCGCGTTCCGCGTCACTCCGACGACGTACCCGCGCCGGCCGCCGGGGATCCTCTGCAGCACCTGGTGATCAGGCGCGGGCCTCCGGCCCCGTACGCCCTCGCAGCCTGACACGACGCCTCCCACCGCCCCCGCAGGGCCGTTCCTACGCGGCCGTGTGTACATCCGTATGTACGTTCATGCGCACATCCACGTGTGTGTCCGTGTACGTCCATGTGTGCGTTCGTGTGCCGGACTCCCCACGGAACCGGACCACGAGGTGTCGTGATGCCGCCGCGCACCCGCGCGCCGGACCACCGTGTTCCGTTCACCTGTGGAGATTCCTGCCATGAAGCTTTCCCGTATCGCCATCGCCGGTGGCGTCGCCGCGTCCACCGTCCTGCTGATCGCCGGCCCGGCCGCCGCCCACGTCAGCGTCCAGCCGGTGGGCGAGGCCGCCAAGGGCGGCTACGCCACGCTCAACTTCAAGGTCCCCAACGAGCGCGACCAGGCCTCGACGGTGAAGCTCGAAATCACCTTCCCGGCCGACCACCCGCTGTCGTCCGTCACTCCGCAGGCCGTTCCCGGCTGGAAGATCGACATCTCCAGGAGCACGCTCGACAAGCCTCTTGAGGTGCACGGCAAGAAGATCACCGAGGCCGTCTCCAAGGTGACCTGGACCGCGGACGACAGCGAGATCGCCCCCGGCTACTTCCAGCAGTTCCCGGTCTCCGTCGGCGCGCTTCCCGAGGACGCCGACCAGCTCGTCTTCAAGGCGATCCAGACGTACGACAACAAGGAGGTCGTCCGCTGGATCGAGGAGCCCACGGCGGGCGGCGACGAGCCCGACAGCCCGGCCCCGGTCCTGAAGCTGACCGCCGCCACCGAGGGCCACCACGGCGGCGCGGCCGACGACGCCGAGGAGACCGACGACCACAAGGCCGCCGACTCCGAGGCGTCGTCCAAGGAGAGCAGCACCGCCGCGTCCTCCTCCGCCAGCGACACCACGGCCCGCACGCTGGGCATCATCGGCATCGTCGTCGGCATCGCCGGCGTCGCGTTCGGCGTGCTCGCCGGACGCCGCCGTACGGCCTGACCGGCCGGTTCCCTCACCCGCACCACGTTCAGGACACCCCTTTCATGCGCAACAGAAAAGCAGTGACGGCCGCGGCGTTCGCCGCCGCGGCCGCACTGGCCCTCTCCGCCTGCGGCGCCGGCGACGACAAGGCGGGCTCCTCGCCCATCGCCGACGTCAGCGCCGCGCCGGACAGGGCCGCGACCGTCCTCGACCAGCCGTTCACCAAGCCGGACCTCGTTCTCACCGACACGAACGGCAAGGAGTACGACCTCCGCGAGGCGACCAAGGGCAAGCCGACGCTCATCTACTTCGGCTACACCCACTGCCCCGACGTCTGTCCGCTGACCATGAGCAACATCTCCCTCGCCAAGCGGGAGCTGCCCAAGGCCGACCAGGACAAGCTCCAGGTCGTCTTCGTCACCACCGACCCCGAGCGCGACACCCCCGCCTCGCTCGGCACGTGGCTCTCCGCGCAGGACCCCTCCTTCACCGGTCTCACCGGTGACTTCGCGACCATCCAGGCCGGGGCGCGGCAGATCGGCATCGGCATCGACGCGCCGAAGGAGGACAAGAACGGGAACGTCGTCTCGATGCACGGCGCCCAGGTCATCGCCTTCTCCCCGAAGACGGACAAGGGGTACGTGCTCTACGGCGAGGACACCACCGCCGAGGAGTACACGAAGGACCTCCCCAAGCTCATCGAGGGAGAGACTCCGTGAACCGCCGCACGACCCTCGCCGGCGTCCTCGCTCTCACCACGGGCCTGACGCTGGCGGGGTGCTCCACGCAGAGCGAGCCGGAGCTGAAGGTCGTCGGCGCGTATCTGCCGCAGCCCGTCAGCGACATGGCAGCCGGTTTCCTCGTCGTGAAGAACAGCGGCGACGCCGGTGACCGGCTCACCTCGGTGACCAGTCCGCTCTCCGACGACGTCACGATCCACGAGACGAAGAACCAGAAGATGCGCGAGGTCTCCTCCTTCGAGGTGCCCGCGCACGGTGAGCTCGATCTCGAACGCGGTGGCAGCCACATCATGTTCATGAAGCTCAAGCAGAAGCCCAAGCAGGGCGAGAAGGTCTCCGTCGAGCTGCACTTCGAGAAGGCCGGCCTCATCACGGTCGACCTGCCGGTGAAGGAAACCACCCACAACCCGAAGAAGCAGTGAGGGACTGACCCGATGTCTGCCACCGCTCCGAACGCCGGACCGTCCCCGGTACGACGGCCCGTCGCCGTCGCCGGGCTCCTCGCCGCCCTGGTCAGCCTGGTGTTCGGGCTGCTGCTGGCCGGCGCGGGCCCGGCGTCCGCGCACGCCGCGCTCACCGGGAGCGACCCGCGGGACGGGGCGGTGGTGGGCACCGCGCCCAAGGAGGTCACCCTCAGCTTCTCCGAGGCCATCGCCGTGGGCGACGACTCCATCCGGGTCCTCGACCCCAACGGCAAGCGCGCCGACACCGAAGCCGGACCGCGCGACCTCTCCGAGGGCGGCACCGTCCGGTACGGCGTCGCGCTCCACACCGGTCTGCCGGACGGCACCTACACGGTGGCCTGGCAGGCGATCTCGGCCGACAGCCATCCGATCTCCGGCGCGTTCACGTTCTCCATCGGCGCCCCGTCCCGGACCACGGTGGCCCTGCCCTCCCAGATCGCGGGCGGCGGCCCGGTCGGCGTCGCCTACGACATCGCGCGCTATGCCGCGTACGGCGGATTCGTCCTGCTCGTCGGCGGCAGCGCGTTCGTCCTGGTCTGCTGGCGGCGCGGCGCGTCCGCCCTGCCGATGCAGCGGCTCGTGGTCCGCGGCTGGCTCACGCTGACCGCGGCGACCCTGGTCATGCTGCTGCTGCGCTATCCGTACACCGGCAGCGGGAAGTTCGCCGACGCCTTCGACCTCGCCGGACTCCAGTCCGTCCTGGACACCAAGCCCGGCGCCGCCCTCGTCTCCCGGCTGCTGCTGCTCGGGGCCGCCGCCCTGTTCATCGCCGTGCTGTTCGGCACGTACGCCCGGCGCGAGGACGAGCAGGAGAAGAAGGACCTCACCTTCGGCCTCGCCGTCGGGGGCGGAGTGGTCGCGACGGGCATCGCCGCCACCTGGGCGATGTCCGAGCACGCCTCGACCGGCATCCAGCCGAACATCGCCATGCCGGTGGACGTGGCGCACCTGCTGGCCGTCGCCGCCTGGCTCGGCGGACTCGCCTCGCTCCTGGTGGCGCTGTACCGGACCCCGGACATCGGGAGCGCCGCGGTCCGGCGCTTCTCCGCGGTCGCGTTCAGCAGTGTCGTGGTCCTGGCGGCGACCGGGATCTACCAGTCCTGGCGGCAGGTCGGCTCCTGGTCGGCGCTGACCGGGACGCGCTACGGGCAGCTGCTGATCATCAAGGTGGCGCTGATCGCGGTCCTGCTCACGGTCGCCTGGTTCTCCCGGCGCTGGACGGGACGGCTGACGGACACGGCCGTCGCCTCCTCCGGAGCCGGGAAGGACGCCGAGGCCGGTCAGGACACCGCCTCGGACACGTCGGCGGAGGCTTCCGACGACGTGGATCCCGAACGCGCCGCGCAACTGGCCCGTCAGCGGGCCGTCCGGACCGCGACGAAGAAGAAGCGGATACGGGACGCCGATGCGGAGCGCTCCGGGCTGCGCCGCTCGGTCCTGGCCGAAGCCGCCGTAGCCGTCGTCCTGCTGGCCGTCACCACCATGCTGACGTCCACCGAACCGGGCCGTACGGAGGAGGAGGCCGCGGGCGGCGCCACCGCGGCGGCCGCCCCCGCCGCCGGCGTGCCGGTCAACCTGAGCATGCCGTTCGACACCGGCGGGCGGGACGGCAAGGGCACCGCCCGCATCGACATCGACCCCGGCCGCACCGGCTCCAACGATCTGCATGTGTGGATCGACGGCAGCGACGGCGAGCCGATGGACGTCCCCGAGCTGAAGCTGGCCCTCACCCTGGAGTCGAAGGAAATCGGCCCGCTGCCGGTCGTCCCGGACCGGCTGTCCGAGGGGCACTGGGCGGCGAGCGGGGTACAGATTCCGATGGCCGGGGACTGGAAGGTCGACGTGACCGTACGGACGTCGGACATCGACCAGGTCACCATCGACAAGAACGCGAAGATCGGCTGAGCAGGATGAGCAAGACCGAGAAGCAGGCCCCGGACGGGACCGCCACGACCGACTCCCCGGGCAGCGGCGCCCCCGGCTCCCCGGGCTCCCCGGGCTCCCCGGGCGGCGACAGCACCGGCGGTACCGGCGTATCGCGGCGGCGGCTGTTGGGCACCGCGGGCGCGGCGGGCGCCACGGGGCTCGTGCTGGGGGCCGGGGGCGGGGCCGCCGGGTACGCCGCCACCCGTCCCGAGGAGGCGGCCGCGCTGAGCACCGTCGGGGTGACCGAGGCGATGTTTCACGGGAAACATCAAGCGGGGATCACCACTCCGCTTCAGGCCCGGGGCCATCTCGTCGCCTTCGACCTGGCGGCGGGCGCGGGGCGCAAGGAGGCGGCGGCGCTGCTGCGGCGCTGGTCCGCGGTGGCGAAGGAGCTGATGGCGGGCCGCCCTGCGGCGGGCGGGCCGGACGGCCCCGGGCACGACACCGGGATCGCCCTGGACGCGGGGCCGTCGTCCCTGACCGTCACCTTCGGCTTCGGCCGTACGTTCTTCGCGCGCACGGGTCTGACCGCCCGCCTGCCCGCCGCGCTCGACCCGCTGCCCGCGTTCTCCGCCGACGAACTCGACGCCAAGCGCTCCAACGGCGATCTGTGGGTGCAGATCGGCGCGGACGACGCGCTGGTCGCCTTCCATGCGCTGCGGGCCCTCCAGAAGGAGGCCGCAGGCACGGCACGGGTGCGGTGGCAGATGAACGGTTTCAACCGCACCCCCGGCGCCACCGCCCGGCCGATGACCGCCCGCAACCTGATGGGCCAGATCGACGGGACCGGCAACCCGAAGCCGGCCGAGGAGGACTTCGACCGGCGCGTCTTCGTCCCCGCCTCCCCCGGGAAGCCGCAGGAGTGGATGGAGGGCGGTTCGTACGCCGTCGTCCGCCGTATCAGGATGCTCCTGGACGACTGGGAGAAGCTTCCGGTGGAGCGCCAGGAGCGGGTCATCGGGCGGCGCAAGTCGGACGGGGCGCCCCTGAGCGGGGGAACCGAGACCACGGAGATGGACCTCGACAAGGCGGGCCCGGACGGCAGGCTCGTGATCCCCGACAACGCCCACGCCCGGATCTCCTCGCCGGAGAAGAACGGCGGGGCCGCCATGCTGCGCCGCCCGTTCTCGTACCACGACGGCATCGCGGAGGACGGTGCTCCGGACGCCGGTCTCCTCTTCGTCTGCTGGCAGGCGGACCCGTTCCGGGGCTTCGTTCCGGTGCAGCGCAAGCTCGACCGGGGCGACGCGCTGTCGCCGTTCCTCCGGCACGAGGCGAGCGGCGTGTTCGCGGCCCCGGGCGGGGCGGCGGAGGGCGAGTACGTGGGACAGCGGCTTCTGGAGTCGTAGGGGGAGCCGAGGGTTCTCCCGGATGCGGTCGGGGACGGCTCGGGCCGCGGCCTGTCCGTACGCTCCCGACCGCATTCTGAGACAGCGCGATGGGCCTCGCGGGGCGCATTAGGGTGACCGTATGTCAGCCACGCGCTACGCCTATCTCGGCCCCGAAGGCACCTTCACCGAGGTCGCCCTCCGCACTCTCCCGGAAGCCGCCACCCGGGAACTCGTCCCGATGGTGTCCGTTCCGGCCGCCCTGGACGCCGTACGCAGCGGCGAGGCGGCGGCGGCGCTCGTACCGATCGAGAACTCCGTCGAGGGCGGCATCACCGCGACGCTGGACGAGCTGGCCGGCGGGGAACCGCTGATGATCTACCGCGAGGTGCTGCTCTCCATCACCTTCGCGCTGCTGGTACGGCCCGGGACCAAGCTGTCGGACATCAAGACGGTCACCGCTCATCCGGCCGCCCAGCCGCAGGTGCGCAACTGGATGGCGGCCCATCTCCCGGGGGCCCTGTGGGAGTCGGCGGCGTCCAACGCGGACGGGGCCCGGCTGGTCCAGGAGGGGCGGTACGACGCCGCGTTCGCCGGGGAGTTCGCCGCCGCCACCTACGGCCTGGAGCCACTGGTGACGGAGATCCACGACGCGGAGAACGCCCAGACCCGCTTCGTCCTGGTGGGCCGTCCCGCCCGGCCCTCGGCACCGACCGGCGCGGACAAGACCTCCGTGGTGATCCGGCTCGGCGACGACCATCCCGGCGCCCTGCTGGAGCTGCTCCAGGAGTTCGCGGTGCGCGGCGTCAACCTGATGCTGATCCAGTCCCGCCCGACCGGCGAGGGCATCGGCAACTACTGCTTCGCCGTGGACGCGGAGGGGCACATCGCGGACCGGCGGGTCGGGGAGGCCCTGATGGGGCTGAAGCGGATCAGTCCGAACGTGCGGTTCCTCGGCTCGTACCCGCGGGCGGGTGTCTCGCCGGACGAGGTGCGGCCGCTCCGGGCGGGCACGTCGGACGCGGCGTTCACGGAAGCCTCCGACTGGCTGGCTCGCAGCCAGGACGGCCGGATCTGACGGAAGGGCGCGCGAGGACCGCGGGCGAAGGCCCCCGAGGCCGTCTTCTTGCGTGCTCCGCAGCAGTGCGATCTACCGATAGTCACGCACTCCGGAGAGTTATCCACAGGCGGGGCTCTCGACCTGGGGACAAGTCGACACCTCAATGCGACATCGTCGACAAATCAACCCAGCCGCCTCGGAGCCGTCCACAGAAGCACGAGGCGGAACGAGTCACCGCGCGTCAGCTCAATTCCCTTGATCAACTCTTTGAGGTGGTGAATTCCCACCCGAATGAGCGCACGGAACGGGTTTGAACGGAGATTCCATGGGCCTTCGTCCGGCTTTCGGAACAATGCCCTCCGGTATCCACAGAACTTCCACACAGCCTGTGGATAACTATTCCGACACCGAACCCCCTGTGGACAACAGCGACTGACGCGCCCCCAACTCCCGCCCCACCCAAGGCCGGTACGTCAAGACGGACCGCACCTTCTGCCCTGTTCAGGGGAGTTAGCCACCATTATTGACACCCTCCCCCCTCCGGCACCGGCGCCGATACCGAGATCGGCACCGCAGCCATCCGCGATTCCCCCTCAGGAATATCAATCCCGGCAATTCGGTCATAGTGACACGCTCGGCAATATCGGTTCGAGTGCGAGAACCGCGCACCGGTAGCCTGGAGGGGTGATTGACCTTCGCCTGCTCCGTGAGGACCCCGACCGTGTTCGCGCCTCCCAGCGCGCCCGTGGAGAGGACGTCGACCTCGTCGACGCCCTGCTCTCCGCCGACGAGCTGCGCAGGTCGTCCGGCGTCCGCTTCGACGAACTCCGCGCCGAGCAGAAGTCGCTCGGCAAGCTGATTCCCCGGGCCACCCCCGAGGAACGCACCGAGCTCCTCAAGAAGGCCGAACAGCTCAAGGCCGACGTCAAGGCGGCCGACGCCGCCCAGGACGAGGCCGACGCGGACGCCAAGCGGCTGCTGCTCCAGCTCGGCAACATCGTCCACGAGGACGTGCCGGTCGGCGGCGAGGAGGACTTCGTCGTCCTGGAGACGCACGGCACCATCCGCGACTTCGGCGCCGAGGGCTTCGAGCCCAAGGACCACCTGGAACTCGGCGAGGCGCTCGGCGCCATCGACATGGAGCGCGGGGCCAAGGTCTCCGGCTCGCGGTTCTACTACCTCACGGGCGTCGGCGCACTCCTGGAACTCGCCCTCGTCAACGCGGCGATCGCGCAGGCCACCGAGGCCGGCTTCGTCCCGATGCTGACCCCCGCGCTGGTCCGCCCGCGCGCCATGGAGGGCACCGGCTTCCTCGGCCAGGCCTCGGAGAACGTCTACCACCTGGAGAAGGACGACTACTACCTGGTCGGCACCTCCGAGGTCCCCCTCGCCGCGTACCACATGGACGAGATCATCGACGCCGACAAGCTGCCCCTGCGGTACGCCGGGTTCTCCCCGTGCTTCCGCCGCGAGGCCGGCACGTACGGCAAGGACACCCGCGGCATCTTCCGCGTCCACCAGTTCGACAAGGTCGAGATGTTCTCGTACGTCGACCCGGCGGACGCCGAGGCCGAGCACCGCAGGCTCCTGGACTGGGAGAAGCAGTGGCTCACCGCCCTCGAACTGCCCTTCCAGGTGATCGACGTCGCCACCGGTGACCTCGGCTCCTCCGCCTCGCGGAAGTTCGACTGCGAGGCGTGGATCCCGACCCAGGGCAAGTACCGCGAGCTGACCTCCGCGTCGAACTGCAACGGCTTCCAGGCCCGCCGCCTGTCCGTCCGGATGCGCGAGGGCAAGAAGGTCCAGCCGCTGGCCACGCTGAACGGCACGCTCTGCGCCGTACCGCGCACGATCGTGGCGATCCTGGAGAACCACCAGCTCCCCGACGGTTCGGTCCGGGTGCCCGAGGTGCTCCGTCCGTACCTGGGCGGGCGCGAGGTCCTGGAGCCGGTCGCCAAGTGACCTTCCCCTACAAGCTCGTCGCGACCGACCTCGACGGCACGTTGCTGCGCGGCGACGACACGGTCTCCGAGCGCACCCGCGCGGCACTGGCCGCCGCCACGGCGGCCGGCGCCGCGCACATCATCGTCACCGGACGCGCGGTCCCCTGGACCCGGTACATCCTGGACGACCTCGGTTACGAGGGGCTCGCGGTCTGCGGTCAGGGCGCGCAGGTCTATCACGCGGGCGAGCACAAGCTGCTGACCTCGCTGACCCTGGACCGGCAGCTCGCCGGTCTCGCACTGTCCAAGATCGAGGCGGAGGTCGGCCCGCTGCGCCTGGCGGCCGGCCGCGACGGACTGGACGGCGAGGTGCTGGTGGGGCCCGGGTACCAGGTGCAGGAGGGGCCGCTGCCGTACCTCTTCGTGGACGACGCCGCCGAGATGTGGACCGCCCCGCTCAACAAGGTCTACATACAGCATCCGGAGCTGGACGACGACGCACTGGCCCTCGCCGCGCGGGCCGCCGTCGGCAGCCTGGTCGACGTGGTCATGGCCGGGGCCGGCGTGGTCGAGATCCTGCCGCTCGGTCTGAGCAAGGCCACCGGCCTTTCGCTGGCCGCCCGCCGGCTCGGCGTGAAGGCGGCCGACACCATCGCCTTCGGCGACATGCCGAACGACATCCCGATGTTCGGCTGGGCCCACCACGGCGTCGCGATGGCCAACGCCCACGACGACCTCAAGGCCGTCGCCCACGAGATCACGGCGTCCAACGACGACGACGGCATCGCGGTGGTGCTGGAGGAACTGCTCCGCTCGGCCCCCGTGCAGTAGGGCGCTCCGCATACAGGACGCCATCTGCGAGCCGTCGAGATGTACGAGGCATCGAGCCGACAGCGGCCCGGCACCGTTTCCCACGGTGCCGGGCCGCCGCCACTCAGCGCTGCCCGCTGCGGCGGCGCAGATCCTTCAGCTGCCGGGCGAAGGAGTCCAGCCGCCCGTCCAGCCGCCCGACGTCCTGCTGCACGTCCGTCAGCCGCAGACTCATCGCCCCGATCACCTGGTGTGTCACCTCCACCTTCCGGTCCAAGCTGTCGAGTCGCTCCGACATCCGCACCAGCACCGGCCCGAGCTCCTGGAGCGCGCTGCCTACGCCGGTGAGGCAGCTCTCGATCCGCGTGACGCGCTGATCGAGGGAGGCGTACCGGGTGCGCAGCGACTCCTCGGCGTCGAGGAGGTAGGTACGCACGCATCGGGCGATGTCGCTGTCGCGAAGAAGCAAGGCGATGTTGAGGACGGTTCGGCGGGTGTAGAGGGTCAGCTGCGTGGCCGCCTGTGGATAACTTTCCCGCCCCTCCTTCTCCCACAGGGACAACATGTCCCTGTGGAAGGTGCGCAGCTCAGAGCCGCGCAAAAGGATAAGGCCGTTCTCCTCGACCTCCGCCCGGTGCCGCTGCGTCACCTTCTTCACGGTCTCTGTGGATACTTCGAAGTAACGAGCCACATCCTCTGTGCGAACGTGAATTCCGTCTGGGAGCATGACAAGGCTCTTCACCTTGTCGAGGACATCGACGCGCCCCATCTGCTCCACGCGCAGCGCGCGCGATTCGAGCAGGGCGACTTCCGTGGGCATGGGCATGCCTTTCGTGCGAGGGAATGACGAGGACGGCCCACACCCCGGGCTTCAGGGGTGGAGGACGCTCACGGTTGCCACTCACTCGATGACCGGTCCGGTGGGCTGAGCCTCACCCGGTGCCGGCATTCCCCTATTTCACGATCGCTACGACGCCACGGATTCCAGTTGCCTCCACGCGTCCTGCCCAACGACCCGATAAACGTACGGTTACGCCCACGTCTGTCCGTCCGTCCGTCCGCCTGTCCGCCTGTCCGCCTGTCCGCCTGTCCGGTCATACGACGACCCCCACCCTCTCCGGGGCGGGGGTCGTCACAGGCATACGCAACGGCGCGGACTCAGCCGGCGGTCCTCACTCCTCGCCCGCCAGCTTCAGCGCCCGCAGCTTCTGGCCCGCGTACCAGGTGGCGGCGACCGTGACCGCGACCAGCAGGACCGTGGCGAGCGGCAGGCCGACCTCCGAGGTCACCGCGCCGTCGCCCGCGACCTTCTGGGCGACCGCGAGGGACCACTGCTGGACACTGAGCGTCCGCGCACCGGCCACCAGGCTGCCGAAGAGGGCCTCCCAGACCAGGGCGTAGACCAGACCGAGGACGACCGCGTGCCGGCTGACCGTGCCGAGCAGCAGGAACAGGGCGCTGTACGCGATCGAGGCGACCAGCGCCGCGATCGTGTAGGCGATGGCGATCTGCTGGCCGTTGCCGTTGAGGATCAGGCCCGCGAGGAACGTCGGCAGGGCGGAGAACACCATGGTCACCGCGATGGCCACGATCAGCTTGGTGAAGATGATCGTGGGCCGCTTCACCGGCTTGGCGAGCAGGTAGACGATCGAGCCGTCGTCGATCTCGGGGCCGATCGCCCCGGTGCCCGCGATCACGCCGATCAGCGGCACCATCGTGGCGATGGCGAAGCCGCCGAGGACGTTCGCGGCGACCTGGTCATCAGCTCCGGCGAACATGCGCACCGCGGCGGCGATCATCAGCAGCAGTGCGGGCAGGACGAACAGGATGGCGGCCCGGCGCCGGCCGAGCAGGGCCCGGTAGGTGAGCCGGGCGACTGTGGGGTCGTACATGACGGTGCACAGCTCCTTTCAGGCCACTACTCAGGCCGCTACGAGATAGGAAAAGACCGATTCGAGGGACTCGTCGGACGGTGAGACGGTGAGCAGCCGGATGCCCTGCTCGCGGGCCACCCTCGGCAGCAGTTCGGTGAACCGCCCGAAGTCGACGGCCTGGATGCGCAGCGCCTTCTCGGTCAGATCGACCTCGATGCCCGCCGTGGACGGGTCGGCGATGAGCGCGGCAGCGAGGGCCCGGTCGTCGCTGGAGCGCACCAGATAGCGGTGCGGCCGGTCCGTCATCAGCCGGCGGATCTTCCGGAAGTCGCCGGACGCGGCGTGCCGTCCCGCCACGATCACCTCGATGTGCGAGGCCAACTGCTCGACCTCTTCGAGGATGTGGGAGGAGAACAGGACCGTACGTCCCTCGTCCCCCATCCGCCGCAGCAGCTCCATCAGCTGCATCCGCTGGCGCGGGTCCATCCCGTTGAACGGTTCGTCCAGGAGCAGCACCGAGGGCTCGTGGACCAGTGCGGACGCCATCTTCACGCGCTGGCGCATGCCCTTGCTGTACGTGGAGATCTTGCGGTCCTGCGCGTACTCCATCTGGACCGTGGCGAGCGCCTTCTGTGCCTCGGCCCCGCCCAAACCCTGGAGTTCGGCGTTGGCGACGACGAATTCCTTGCCGGTGAGGAAGTCGTACATCCCCTCCCGCTCCGGGACGATGCCGATGTCCTTGTAGACGGCCTCGTTGCGCCAGATCGGCCGGCCGTCGAGCGTGACCTTCCCCGTCGAGGGGGCGAGGAATCCGCCCATCATGTTGATGAGGGTGGACTTTCCGGCGCCGTTCGGGCCGAGGAGTCCGGTGACGCCGGGCTCCACCGTCATGGAGACGTCGTTGACGGCGACCACGTTGCCGAACCAGCGCGAAGTGTGGTCGATCTCGATGGTGGTCACAGCCCGGCCCTCCGGTAGCGGCGCATCAGGACGGCGTACGAGCCGGCGACGAGCGCGAGAACAACGATCAGGTAGACCACGCCGACTCCGGCCCCCGGGCCTTCCCCGGAGGGGAAGGCGGAGGTCGCGCCGAGGAACGCGGTCTGGACGCCGTCGATCAGCGTGACCGGCGAGAACAGGCCGAGCCACTGCACGGCCCCTTCCGACCCGGTCTCCCAGGCGATGGCCTGGACCGTGGAGACGGCGCCGTAGGTGATGGTCAGGAGGGCGATCACCGCGGCGACGCCGAAGCCGCGCCGCGGGGTCAGGGCGGCCATCACGAGGCCGAGCCCGGCGAACAGCACGGACAGCAGCGCCACCGACACCAGTCCCTGGCCGAACCACTTGGTCTGATCGGCAAAGTCGAACTTCGCGAGCAGAGAGCCCACATAGAGGATGAGCAGCGGTGCACCGGTGAGGATGAAGAGCGCGGTGGCGGTGGCGGCGAACTTCGCCATCACGTAGTCGGCGCGCTCGATCGGCCGCGAGAAGTACAGCGGGACGCTCTTGAAACGGAGGTCCCTGGACACCGCCTGCGGTGCCTGGGCCGCGATGAAGAGGCCGATGACGGCCTGGAGGTAGATCGCGTACGAGGTGTACTCGACCACCAGCTTGCTGGCGTCCGGCACGGCCATGGAGACCGCCACCAGGATCGCCGCGACCAGCGCCATCACGCCGAACAGCAGCATGGGCAGCACCTTGGACTTGGCGGAACGGCCCAGTCCGAAGGATCCCCGCAGGGTCTGCGAGAACAGGGAGCGGCGGGCGTAGGCCCGGCCGAGCCGCGGTCCGTCGTAGGAGCGGTAGCCGATGTTGTGGATCCGGGAGGCTTCGCGCCCGGCCGCGGTCCCGGTCTCAGTGCTCATCGCGACCGCTTCCCTTCTGCTGGACGGCCTGCTGTGCGGCTTGCTGCGCGGCCTGTGTGGCCTGTTGTGCGGCACCGGCGGCGGCCGGGACGGTGGCGGGCGCCCCGCCCTGTTCGGTACGGAAGACCTCGGCGATGTGGTGGCGGCGCTGTTCCATGCGGACCAGGCCGAGCCCGAGCCCGGCGACGCTGTCGCGGACCAGGTCGTACGTCTCCTCGCCCGCCGCCTCGATCAGCAGGATGTGGCCCGCGCCCGGCAGCCCCTGCGTGTCGATCCCGTCGTGGCCGATGAGGGTGACGCCGGCGCCGGTGAGGACCTTGCGCAGCGCGCCGGTGCCGTCGGGATGGGTGTCGCTGTCGGTCACCTCGACCGCGAGAGTCGCGGTGGTCTGGGTGAAGTCGCTGGTGGAGCTGGAGCGCAGGAGGGTTCCGCCGTCGATGACGACGACGTGGTCGCAGGTGCGTTCCAGCTCTCCCAGGAGGTGCGAGGTGACCAGTACGGAGATGCCGAAGTCGGTGTGGATCCGGCGGATCAGGCCGAGCATCTCGTCGCGGCCGACCGGGTCCAGGCCGTTGGTCGGCTCGTCGAGCAGGACCAGCCGGGGGTCGTGGACGAGGGCCTGGGCCAGCTTCACGCGCTGCTTCATGCCGGTCGAGTAGCCGCCGATCGGGCGGTAGCGCTCCTCGTAGAGACCGACGTGGCGCAGGGTGTCGGCCGTGCGCTCGCGGGCCGCCGCGGGCGGCAGCCCCGACATGCGGGCCATGTGCACGACGAACTCGGTCGCCGAGACGTCGGGCGGCAGGCAGTCGTGCTCGGGCATGTATCCCACCCGTTCCCGGATGGCGGCGCCGCTGGTCGCGACGTCGAGCCCGAGCACTGCGGCCCGGCCTTCGGTGGCGGGGGAAAGACCCAGCAGGATCTTGATCAGTGTGGACTTGCCGGCTCCGTTGGAACCCACCAGACCGGTCACACCCGGTCCGATGTCCAACGTGAGCCGGTCAAGCGCGGTCACCCGGGGGAACCGCATGCTCAGGGCTTCGGTAGCGATTACGGCTGTCACGGAAATGACGTTAGTGGCGCGGAACACAGGGGTCGTCAGCCCTGACGGCTGGATCCGCGTAAGACTCCAGGTGTACGCGCCCGTAGGGGACCCCGCGAAGAAGGAGGCCGGGCCTCCGGGTCCGGCCGCGTGGCCGGGGTTCATCGGGGGCAGGAGGACCGGGTTGCCCACCGACGGGTCCCGGGTTGTCCACAGACGCGGACCAGGGGTTGTCCACAGGCCGTGCAGACCTCTTGACGTAGCCGCCGGACATTGTCACATTCATCAGTGTCACGTTACGGGCACGTACCGCACACGGCAGGGAACGGACGGTGGCATGACCGGCATGACCTCGGCAGTGCAGCACGAGATCGCCCCGGAGCTGCGCGGGTTCAGAGAAGTCCAGCGCCTGGCCTATGCCTGCGCGGAGGCGGTCGCCGGTCAGCTGCGCTCGGGGGTGACCGAGCGCGAGGCGGCCCGGATGCAGCGCGTGTGGCTGCGCGAGCGCGGTGTGCGCGACTGGTTCCACCTCCCGTTCGCCTGGTTCGGGGACCGCACGGCGTTCGCCGGTTTCAAGGTGCCGCTGCAGTTCTTCCCGACCGACCGGAAGCTGGAGCCGGGCATGCCGTTCATCCTCGACATGGCCCCGGTGTACAAGGGGTTCACCGCCGATGTCGGGTATTCGGGGTGCCTCGGCCTCAATCCGCTGCACGACAAGCTGCTGACCGACCTGGAGGCCCACCGCGGGCTGATCCTGCGGGAGGTGCGCGAGCGCCGATCGCTGCGCGAGATCTACGAGGACGTCGAACGCCTCATGACCGCCCAGGGATACGCGAACAGACACCGGACCTATCCCTTCGGCGTGATCGCCCACAAGGTCGGCCGTGTCGCCGAACGCCGTTGGTCGCCGCAGGTGTTCGGATTCGGCACCCAGGCCATCAAAGGGCTGCTGAGTGACGCCCTGCACGGTCACCGGGACGGCTGGTCGCCGCTGTGGAGCCCCTACCGCTTCTCCGACCACCCGCCGCAGCCGGGCCTGTGGGCGGTCGAACCCCACCTCGGATTCCGGGGCACGGGCGCGAAGTTCGAGGAGATCCTGGTCGTCACCGACTCCAAGGACCCCGAGCAGAGCGCCTTCTGGCTGGACGACGACCTGCCGCATGTGCGGCGCTGGGCCGAGGAGAAGGTGGCGGCGTGAATCTGTCTCAAGCGCGTGAGCGACGCGTGGTCACGGGCGATGTCGAGCTGTGCGTCGCCGAGCTGGGCGACGCGGGCCGGCCGACCGTGGTGCTGGTCCACGGCTACCCGGACAGCAAGGAGGTCTGGTCGGAGGTCGCCGCCCGGCTGGCCGAGCAGTGGCACGTGGTGCTGTACGACGTGCGGGGCCACGGCAGGTCCACCGCCCCGAAACCCCTGCGCGGCGGCTTCACCCTGGAGAAGCTGACCGACGACTTCCTGGCCGTGATCGACACGGTCAGCCCGGACCGGCCGGTGCACGTGGTCGGTCACGACTGGGGATCCGTCCAGGCCTGGGAGTTCGTCACGGTCGGCCGGACCGAGGGCAGGATCGCCTCCTTCACCTCGATGTCCGGTCCGTCCCTGGACCACTTCGGGCACTGGATCAAACGCCGGATGAACCGCCCCACCCCGCGCAAGGTCGGCCAGTTGCTCGGCCAGGGCGCCAAATCCTGGTATGTGTACATGCTCCATACGCCGGTCCTGCCGGAGCTCGCCTGGCGCGGGCCGCTCGGCAAGCGGTGGCCCCGGATCCTGGAGCGGCTGGAGAAGGTGCCCGCGGGCGACTACCCCACCGCCTCCCTGCCCGACGACGCGGCGCACGGGGCCTGGCTCTACCGCGACAACGTCCGCGCCCGGCTGAGCAGGCCCCGCGCGGACGCCTACGCCCACGCACCGGTCCAGCTGATCACGCCGACCGGGGACTCCTTCCTCTCGGAGCGGCTCTACGACGGGCTGGAGGACTGGGTCCCCACGCTGGTACGCCGCGCGATCCCGGCCAAGCACTGGGTGCCCCGTACCCGGCCGGACCAGCTTGCCTCCTGGATCGACACGTTCGTCACCGCGAACGAGTCCGCCGGGCGGGACGGCGCGCCCGTGCAGCAGCCGGTGGCGAAGAGCCCCCATGCGCAGCGGTTCGGCGGTCAGCTGGTCCTGGTGACGGGCGCGGCCTCCGGGATCGGGCGGGCCACGGCGTTCGCGTTCGCCGAGGCGGGCGCCCGGGTCGTGGCCGTGGACCGCGACGCGGAGGGGGCCGCCCGCACCGCGGAGATGGCGCGGCTGATCGGGGCTCCGGCGGCCTGGGGCGAGACGGTCGACGTCAGCGACGAGGCCGCGATGGAGAAGCTCGCCGCCCGGGTCGCCGCCGATTACGGCATCGTCGACGTCCTGGTCAACAACGCCGGGATCGGGCTCTCCGGCTCCTTCCTGGAGACCACCGGCGAGGAGTGGAAGAGGGTCCTCGACGTCAATCTGTGGGGAGTCATCCACGGCTGCCGGATCTTCGGCAAGCAGATGGCGGACCGCGGCCAGGGCGGCCACATCGTCAACACGGCGTCGGCCGCCGCCTTCCAGCCTTCCCGGGCGCTGCCCGCGTACAGCACGTCGAAGGCGGCCGTGCTGATGCTCAGCGAGTGTCTGCGGGCCGAGCTGGCGGAGAAGTCGATCGGGGTGAGCGCGATATGCCCCGGCATCGTCAACACCAACATCACCGCCACCGCGCGCTTCGCGGGGACCGACGCGGCGGAGGAGGAGCGGCTGCGGAAGCGGACGAGCCGGCTCTACGGGCGGCGCAACTACCCGCCGGAGAAGGTCGCCGACGCGATCCTGCGTGCGGTCGTGCGCAACCAGGCGGTGGTGCCGGTGACCCCGGAGGCGCGCGGCGCCCGGCTGCTGTCCCGGCTGAGCCCCGGGGCCCTGCGCTCCGTCGCCCGGCTGAAGCCTCCGCTGTGACCGGGGCGGGGGCGGAGGCCGCCGAGTACCGGATCGAGGACCTGGCCCACGCCAGCGGGGCCACGGTGCGTACGATCCGCGCCTATCAGGACCGGGGGCTGCTCCCGACGCCCGAGCGGCGCGGACGGGCCAATGTGTACCGGGAGACCCATCTGGCCCGGCTGCGGCAGATCGCGGATCTGCTCGACCGGGGCTACACCCTGGCCAGCATCAAGGAGTTGCTGGCGGCATGGGACGCGGGGCGGGGGCTCGGCGGGGTGCTCGGGCTCGTCGCGGAGGTGCACGGCCCGTGGACGGACGAGGAGGCCGACCGGATCAGCCGACGGGAGCTGGACGCCAGGTTCGGCGGCCGGCAGGACGACGAGGCCATCGCCGAGGCGGTGGAGCTCGGCGTACTGGAGCGTGTCCCCGGACGGGACGACGAGTTCCTCGTCCCCAGTCCGCAGGAGCTCGCGGTGGCCGTCGAGTTGTACGCGGCCGGGGTCCCGCTGCCCGCGATCTCGGGCCATCTGCGGGAGCTTCGCGGCCAGGTGGAGCACATAGCGTCCCGTTTCCTGGAGTTCACCACCGAGCACGTCTTCGCCCGCTATCTCGGCCACCGGCCGCCCACCGACTCCGACGCGGCCGAGGCGGCCTCCCTGGTACGTCGCCTGCGGCCCCTCGCCCAGCAGACGGTGGACGCCGAACTGGCGCGCGCCATGCGGACGTTCGCCACCCGCCATCTGCATCACCACCTCGGCGCGGAGGAGAGCGCGATCACCGAGGACTCGACCCGCCCCGTGCTGCTCCCGGCTCGGACAACACAGGCCGTGGAGGAGCTTGTTGGCGCGGAGCAGCTGGCCGCCTTCGTCGCGGCGGCCACCGAACGGGAAGTGCAGGCCCGCACGTTGGATCACCTCACGGCAACTCACGCCAAAGAGGGCAAAATTGACGAAAGCCCCTAAACCTCAAGTGAGTTGTCCACAGAATCGCCAAATAGCCTGTGGATAACCCAAGTTGGCTGTGGATCAAACCTGGGGAAGAGGAAGAACCGAAGAATCGCAGAAGAACGATGAGCCGGTGATCCGACAAGCCGGAGAATCGCAGGAGCACAGGAGCACAGGAGCACAGGAGCACAGGAGCGCAGAGCCGATGAGCCGATGAGTCGAAATGCGGATGCACCGACAAGCTCGCCACGGGCACTCTGACGCCATGGACGAACGTCGCACCGTCAAGGTGTCCAAGTACCTCTCGAAGCATCTGCGGCACCAGCCGGAACGCATCGGCCTCACCCTCGACGAGAACGGCTGGGTGGCGGTCGAGGAGCTGCTGCGCGCCGCGGCCCGGCACGGTTTCGTCGTCTCCCGCGCCGATCTCGACCACGTCGTCGCCGCCAACGACAAGCGCCGCTTCACCGTCGAGGGCGACCGCATCCGCGCCAACCAGGGCCACACCGTCGCCGTCGACCTGGACCTGCCACCGGCCGAACCGCCCGCGTACCTCTACCACGGCACGGTCGCCCGAGCGATGGACGCGATCCGGGCCGAGGGCCTGCGCCCCATGGCCCGCCACCACGTCCATCTGTCGCCCGACCGGGAGACGGCCACCCGGGTCGGCGCCCGCCGCGGCCGCCCCCTCGTCCTCACCGTGGACACGGCCGCGATGCACCGCGCCGGCCATGTCTTCCGGGTCAGCGCCAACGGGGTCTGGCTCGCCGACGCCGTACCCCCGCGGTTCCTGCTCCTGCGGGGGTGATGAGGGGCTCCCCCGCTTCTCGACCCCCGCCACCACGCCGGCTGCGCGGCTGCGCCACTGCGCCACCTACGCCAGTTGTGCGGGCGCCTCGGTCGCGATGCGCTCGAAGACCTTCGGGTCGGTCGCGAAGTCCGAGTCCGGGATCGGGGCGTGGATGACGATCTCGGTGAAGCCCAGCTCCGCGTGGCGCCCCGCGAAGTCGACGAAGGCGTCCACGGACTCCAGCGGTGCGTTGCGGTCCGGTGTGAAACCGGTCAGCAGGATCCGTTCCGGCTCGGAGGCGTCCCGGCCGATCTCCGCACAGGCCGCCGTGAGCTTCTCGTTCTGCGCCCGCAGCACGGCCCGTGACTCCTCCGGGGTGCCGTTCTCGTACAGCTTGGGGTCGCCGGTCGTCACCCATGCCTGTCCGTGGCGGGCGGCGAGCTTCAGGCCGCGCGGTCCGGTCGCGGCGACCGCGAAGGGGAGCCGGGGACGCTGGACGCAGCCGGGGATGTTGCGGGCCTCCTCCGCGGCGTAGTGCGTCCCGCGCTCGGTCACCGAGTCCTCGGTGAGCAGGCGGTCCAGGAGCGGCACGAACTCCGCGAAGCGGTCGGCGCGTTCGCGCGGGGTCCCGGCCGGCTGACCCAGCGCGGTGGCGTCGAAGCCGTTGCCCCCGGCGCCGATGCCGAGGGTGACCCGGCCGTCGGAGATGTCGTCCAGGGAGATCAGCTCCTTGGCGAGCGTCACCGGGTGGCGGAAGTTCGGCGAGGTCACGAGGGTGCCCAATCGCATACTCTGCGTTACCGTCGCTGCCGCCGTCAGCGTGGGGACCGCCCCGAACCACGGCCCATCCCGGAACGACCTCCACGACAGGTGGTCGTACGTGTACGCGGCATGGAATCCGAGGTCTTCGGCCCGCTGCCAGATCTTCTGCCCTTCGGCCCATCGGTGGATGGGGAGGATCACCGTGCTCAGACGCATGACCCCGACGATACGCGGGCCTCTCGCTGCCACGGGTATGCCGACGGAGCAGATTCGGGAAGCCGCTTCGACGTCGCGATGCGGGCCGCTACCGTGGCGTCATGGGCACGCTGGACAGGGCCGAGCTTGAGGCCATGATCGACGAGGCGACGGTGGACGCCTACGGCGAGGACGAGCAGCGGACCGGTCTGTTCACCATGCTTGAGGAGTACCTCGCTCTGCCCTTCACCACCACGGTTCTCGGCATCGAGGTGACGGTGCGCGGTGTCGACCTCACGCCCGACGGCAGGATCGTCGCCCTGTGCTCGCGTGGCCGTGTGCGGCAGTCGATCGGAATCCTGGATCTGCCGCTGTCGAACCCGGCGCCCGAAGGGGCGGAGTGGATTGAGGCGTACCGTCATTGGGCCGGTTGAGGCCGGACACCTCTCACTTCACGCGGAACTGGCTCGTACGAAAGGGCTGAACGTGGCTGAGGCCGTACAAGGCGCACGTCAGGGTGCCCATGACCCGTCATTGGCTGATCTCATCGAGCGCAGCGCCGAATTGAAGGGGCGGCTGGTCACCTTCGCGCAGAGCGCCCGCTTCGACCGGTGGTTGACACCCCTCCTACTGGAGGCCGCTGGGCCTGAACGGCAGTTGGACGAGGGTGAGGCGATCCGGATCACCGACCGCTTCATCCTGCGGTACCGGTTGCCGGACGGTTCGACCGTGGTGGACCGGTTCGTCGCCGGCCGGAAGGACTTGACCGCGGCCGACCGGAAGATGCTGCTCGGCTGGCGTGACCCGGTCGAGGGCGTCTTCGAGATCCGGCGCAAGGACGGCGATGCCGTCATCCTGCTGAACCTTGTCGACGACCTGGAGTACCGCACGTACTCGAACGTCGGGCGGGCGGCGTTCCGCGGCGTGTCCAAGGGTGGATTCCTCCATACCTGCCTGGTGCCCGTCCACTCGGCCGGCGGGGCGTGGTTGGTGTCCGGGGCGATGACGAGCTACCCCAGGTCCAGCGCCGCCGAGATCGCCCAGGCAGCTCTGCAACTGGCTACGCACCACCCTGAACTGGTTTTCCGCAACCCGGAGAAGATCGAGCAGGGGTGGAAGCAGATGCGGGAGGACCGGGCCGCGTTCGTCGAGTTCTGCGGCTGCGACGAACTGGTTCTTCCTCCTTCCGAGGCCGAGGACCTCCTCAACGCCTACTACCGCCACCGCCAGGAGGCAGCCGTGGCCGCGCAGCCCAGCCGTGCCCCGCGCAGGCGGCTCCCCGGCCTGGACCTGCCCTTCTTCGAGCTGCCGTCAGAACTGGCGGATTCGGACACCGTGGGCGTCCTCTACGACCAGGTCGACGGGCTCAACTTCTACGCCGACTACGGGATGCTGCGGGACCTCTTCGCGGACCCCGCCCTCACAGGGCGCAGTCGGCACCAGGGCCTGCTGCGCACGTACCTGCGCGAGGAGTCGATCACGCCACTGCCGATCCGCCGGCTGGCCACCGCTCACCCGGAGACAGCGGACGCCGTGTTCCGGAAGCTGCTGAGGAAGCCCGGATTCGTCTGGAGCGAACACGGCGACGCGCTGCTGCGCCGACGCAAGCCCTGGTACTACGAGAGCGACCCGCGCCCTGGAGTGTCCGTGATCGGCGACCGTCTGAGTGAGCTGCTCGGTGCGGGCCAGCGCTGAGCTCGTAGGTGGAGAAGCCTGACAGATAGCGCGCATACCGCAGTATGCTGACTCCATGGCTGACACGACCCGCATCACGGTCACTCTGCCCACCGAGCAGGTGGCGGAGCTGAAGAGGCTCACGGACAACGTCTCCGGCTATGTCGCGGAGGCGGTCGCCCGCCAGATCAGGCACCAGTTGCTCGGCGAGGAGCTGCGCCGCTACGAGGAGGAGCACGGCGCGTTCACCGACGAGGAACTGGCCGCGGCCCAGGCCAGGATCTTCGGCGCGGGCGGGCACGAGGAGTCGGCGAGCGCCGCGTGAACCCTCAGCGCATCGAGTCCGTCGTACTGGACTCCCAAGGGCTGTCCGCCTGGATCTCGCAGGACCGGGGTGTGCTCGCGATGATCCGGTCCTTCCATTCGATGGCTGCCGATCTGGTGGTCTGTTCCAACACCATCGTGGAAGTCATGCACGCCCGGGTGAACACCGCCCGGCTGAACTGGGTGCTCTCCCAGGTCAAGGTGGAAGCGGTGACCGAGCAGGCGGCCAGAGCCGCCGCCGGGCTGCTGAAAGAGGCCGGACTGCACGGCCACAAGTACGCGATCGATGCCACCGTCGCCGAGCTGGCGCTCCGCCGGCCGGGCCCGGTGGCCGTGCTCACGCCGGACGCCGACGACATGGCCAAGCTGTGCGGTAACCGCGTACGACTCATCGCGATCTGATCTGTTTCGGGCGGGACCAAGGCACCCCTATCCCCTATGTTTCCCCAGGTCAGGCCGCGAAGGGTGAACAAGGCTTGACTGAGGTCACGAGGGTGCCCAGCCGCAGGCGTTCGGTGGCCGTCGCCGCGGCGGTGAGCGTGGGCAGGGCCCCGAACCACGGGCCGTCCCGGAAGGTCCGCCAGGACAGGTGGTCGTAGATGTAGGCGGTGTGGAAGCCGAGCTCCTCCGCGCGCCGCCAGCGGTCACGACCGCCCTCGTGCCAGCGGTGGACGGGCAGGATCACGGTGCTCAGGCGCAGGCTCATGCCCACGAGCCTACGACCGCGCGCGCACCCATCCGCCGCCCGATGACCTCTGACATATTCCGGAGGTATTTTCTGCAGATCAGGAGCGTACGCACTCAGATGTGCGCCCCTCCGCACGCCCGTGCACCTTCGTGGGCGAGAATGGCCCGGTGACCTCAGTGACCGATACGCCTCTCCCCGCCGTGACCCGGCTGATCGCCACCGACCTCGACGGCACCCTGCTGCGCGACGACAAGACGCTGTCCGCGCGCACGGTCGCGGCCCTCGCGGCAGCCGAGGAGGCCGGGATCGAGGTCTTCTTCGTCACCGGCAGGCCGGCCCGCTGGATGGACGTCGTCCGGGACCACGTCCAGAGCCACGGAACGGCGATCTGCGCCAACGGCGCCATGGTCACCGATCTGCGGACGGACGGCGCGCCGCTCTCCGTACGGCCGCTGGAGCGCGACGCCGCCCTGCACGTCGTGCGCGCCCTGCGCGAGGCGGTCCCCGGCACCTCCTTCGCCGTCGAGATGACCACCGGCATCAACTACGAGCCGGCCTACCCGCCCTTCCACCTGGACCCGGGCGCCACGGTGGCCGCCGCCGAGAAGCTGCTGCACGAGGACGCCCCGGGCGTCGGCGCGCCGGTGCTCAAGCTGCTGGCCCACCACACCGAACTGGCGCCCGACGCCTTCCTCGCCCTGGCCCGTACGGCGGCCGGTGACCGGGCCGCCTTCACCCGCTCCAGCCCTTCCGCGCTCCTGGAGGTCAGCGGGCTCGGCGTCTCCAAGGCCACCACGCTCGCCGCCTGTTGTGCCGAGCGGGGCATCTCGCCCACCGAGGTGGTCGCCTTCGGCGATATGCCCAACGACATCGAGATGCTCAGCTGGGCCGGTGCCTCCTTCGCGATGGGCAACGCCCACCCGGACGCGCTGGCCGCCGCCTCGGGGCGGACCGCCACCAACGAGGAGGACGGGGTGGCGGTCGTCATCGAGCGGATCCTCGCCGCCCGCGCAAAAGCCTGCTGAAACCTTTCGGCGCACGAGCCCACAAGCGTCCGCCCGGCAGGCTTCGCCACGGGCCCACAACGGCCCGCCCGGCGGTTTCGCCACTGGCCCACGAGAGCCCGCCCGGCCCGTCCTCACCGTCGGGCGGGCGGCGGCCCTCACAACGGCGCCTCCCACACCACCGTCGTACCGCCGCCCTCCTCCCCGATCCCCGGGTCGATCCGGCTCGACCCGCCCAGGGACTCGGCGCGGCGGGCCAGGTTGCGCAGTCCGCTGCGGCGGCCGCCCTCCGGGATGCCCACCCCGTCGTCGGCGACCGAGAGACGCACCGCCCCCCGCCCGTCCGGCAGGGCCACCGTCGCGTCGACGACCACATCGATCAGCGACGCCCCCGCATGCCGGAACGCGTTGGAGAGGGCCTCGCGCAGCGCGGCGACCAGGTTCTTGCCCGTCAGCTCGCCGACGAGCGAGTCCACCGGACCCACAAAGCGGTGCGAGGGCTTGAAGCCGAGCGGGACGGCCGCCATGTTGATCTCCCGCAGTACGCGGGTGCGCAGCCCCGAAGGTGCTTCGGCCGGTTCCTGCTGGAGCGCGAAGATGGCCGTACGGATCTCCTGGATCGTCACGTCCAGCTCGTCGACCGCCCGGCCGACACCGGTCCGCACCTCGGGCACCACCGACCGGCGCTGGGCGCTCTCCAGCATCATCCCGGTGGCGAACAGCCGCTGGATGACGAGGTCGTGGAGGTCGCGGGCGATCCGGTCACGGTCCTCGTACACCGCGAGACGCTCCCGGTCCCGCTGCGCCTCGGCCATCATCAGCGCGAGCGCCGCCTGGGAGGCGAACTGGGTGGCGAGCGTCCGCTCGCTCTCCGTGAACGGGCGCGCGCCCCGGGACCGGGGGGTGGCCAGCGCGCCGAGCACCCGGCCGCCGCTGTGGAGCGGCAGCATCATGCTGGGGCCGAACCGGCCGGCCAGTCTGGTGATCATCCGGCTGTCGGTGGCCGAGTCGTCGATGAACACCGCCTCACCCGCGAGCAGTTTCGTCACCACCGTGCTCCGGGGCGGGATGATCACACCGAGCGAGGACAAGGGGTCGTCGGACGATACGGCGACGATCTCCAGACCGCCCTCCCCGGCGGGCAGCAGCACGATGCCGGCGGCGGAGTCGGCGAGCCGGCGGGCCTGTTCGGCGACCACGGACAGCGCCTCGTCGGCATCCCCGCCCGACAGGAGCGCCGTGGTGACCGCGACCGAGCCGTCGATCCAGTGCTCCCGCTGCCGCGCCGCCTCGTACAGCCGGGCGTTGCCGATGGCGATCCCGGCCTCCGTCGCGAGCACCCGGACCATGTGGAGGTCGTAGTCGCTGAACTCCGCGCCGTTGTGCTTCTCGGTCAGGTAGAGGTTGCCGAAGATCTCCCCCTGGACCCGGATGGGCACCCCCAGGAAGGTCCGCATCCGGGGGTGCCCCGCCGGGAATCCCGCAGAACGGGGATCGGTGGACAGGTCGGCCAGGCGGACCGGGGCGGGGTCGTGGATCAGCGCGCCGAGAAGGCCCCGGTGGCCGTCGGGCCGCCGCCCGATCGCCTCGGCCACCTCCTGCGGAACGCCGTACGTGACGAAGTCCGAGAGGCCCTCGCCCTGCTCGTCGACGACGCCGATGGCGGCGTACCGGGCGTGGGCGAGTTCGGCGGCCGTCTCGCAGATCCGGTCCAGGGTGGAGTGCAGCTCCAGCCCCGCGCCTACGGACCGCATCGCCTCCAGGAGCTGCGGCACCCGCGCGGTCAGCTCGGTGGACAGGCCCTGGAGGCTGCGGGTGGCCCGGGTGGCGGCGTCGAGGGAGTCCTTCGGATCGGGCTCTGCCATGGACCGACCCTAAGGGCTGTCCCGTCATCCCTGGTGGATCAGCGCGCGGCGTCGGATGCGGTGCATCGCAAGGCGGAGGGACGTCCGCATACTGGATGTATTCGGGCGTTCCGACAACGCGGCGAGGCGCCGTAGCTGTCGTCGTGCGCCCACCAGGGATGACGGGACAGCCCTTAGTCAGTGGCGACAAAGGGCGAAAGTCGAGAATGCGCTCGATGGGCGAAAGGCCACCGGTCGTCCGCCGACGGACGAAGGGCGCCGGGCGCGCGGGGCCCGGTCCGCGTCCCGCGCGGCCTTACGCCCCCGCCCCCACCGACTCCCGTTCCCGCTCCAGCATGCGGCGCAGCGGCCCGTCCTCGGCGGCGAGTTCGGCGTACGGTCCGCGCTGCACGACCCGGCCCGCGTCCAGCACCAGCACCTCGTCGACCGTGTCGAGGCCGGTCAGCCGGTGGGTGATCAGGACCGTCGCGCGGCCCCGGGTCGCGTCCAGCAGATCGGCGGTGAGGGCGTCGGCGGTCGGCAGGTCGAGGTGCTCGGCCGGCTCGTCCAGGACGAGTACGGGGAAGCCCGCGAGCAGGGCGCGGGCCAGGGCGAGGCGCTGGCGCTGGCCGCCGGAGAGCCGCGCGCCGTGCTCGCCCACCGGGGTGTCGAGCTCCTGCGGCAGGGACAGCGCCCAGTCCAGGAGCCGGGCCCGGGAGAGCGCGTCGCGCAGTTCGGCGTCGGTCGCCCCGGGACGGGCCAGGCGCAGGTTCTCGCGGATCGTGCTGTCGAAGACGTGCGCGTCCTGGGCGCACAGCCCCACCGAGCGCCGGACCGTGTCCGACTCCAGCGCGGTCGCGTCGACGCCGCCGAGCCGGTACGTCCCCGACGAGGCGTCCAGGAAGCGCAGGAGGACCTGGGCGAGCGTCGTCTTTCCCGAGCCGGAGGGGCCCACGACCGCGATGCGCCGTCCGGGCGTCAGCGTCAGGTCCAGCGAGGCCAGCGCGTCGTGCCGGGCCCCCGGGTAGCGGGCGCTCAGCCCCCGCACCTCCAGCGGGAAGGGAGAGGCGGGCGCCTCGGCGGGGGCCAGGGGCTCCTGTACGGGCACAGGGGCGTCCAGGACCTCGAACACCCGCTCCGCGCTCCGGGCGACGCGCTGCCGGTACTGCACGGCGAGCGGCAGCCCGGTGACGGCCTCGAAGGCGGCGAGCGGGGTCAGCACCACCACGGCGAGCGCGACGCCGGACAGCCTGCCGTCGTGCACGGCGGGGACGGCGACGATCGCGGCGGCCACCACGGTGAGCCCGCAGACCAGGGCGGACAGGCCACCGCCCAGTGCCGTCGCGGCGGCCGCGCGGGAGGCGATCCGGGTCAGCAGCGTGTCGGCCGCACGCAGTTGCGCCTGCCGGGCGGGCAGCGCTCCCGTGACGGTCAGCTCGGCGGTACCGCCGAGGAGGTCGGCGACCCGGGTGGCCAGTGCGGCGCGGGCGGGGGCGAGCTGACGCTCCGTACGGCGGGCACAGGCGCCGCTGACGAGCGGGACGCCGACGCCGGCGACCAGCAGCCCGACCGCGAGGATCACGCCCGCCTCCGGGAGCAGCCAGCCGGTGAACCCGGCGGCCGCCGTCCCCACGACGACGGCGGTCCCGGCGGGCAGGAGCCAGCGCAGCCAGTAGTCCTGGAGCGCGTCCACGTCGGCGACGAGCCGGGACAGCAGGTCTCCGCGCCGCGTGGTGCGCAGGCCTGCGGGGGCGATGCGTTCGAGACCCCGGTAGACGGCGACGCGCAGTTCGGCGAGGAGCTTCAGGACGGCGTCGTGGGAGACGAGCCGCTCGGCGTAGCGGAAGACCGCCCGGCCGATGCCGAAGGCACGGGTCGCGGTGACCGCCATCATCAAGTACATGACCGGCGGCTCCTCGGAGGCGCGGGAGATCAGCCAGCCGGAGACCGCCATGAGCCCCACGGCCGACCCGACCGCCAGACTGCCCAGCAGCAGGGCCAGAGTCAGCCGGCCGCGCTGCGCCCCGGCGAACTCGCGGACCCGGGCGAGCACCCGTCCGGACCGGGCCCCGGCCTGCCCCGGCCCGCCGTCCGCCGCGCGCAGTTCCTCCGCCCGGCGGGCGTCCAGGAGTTCACCCCCGGCGAGCGGCTGAGGGACGGCCGGCCCGGCGGCACCAGCACCACGGCTCGCTTCCTCGGTCCCCGTACGACCATCGGCAGGAGCGTCGGTACGCGGCTCCAGCGTCACCACGCGGTCGGCGACCGCCAGCAGGGCCGGGCGGTGGACGACCAGCAGCACGGTCCGCCCGGCGGCCAGCCTCCGTACGGCGTCGACGATGCCCGCCTCGCTCTCGCCGTCCAGGCTCGCGGTCGGCTCGTCCAGCAGCAGGAGCGGTCGGTCGGCGAGGAACGCGCGGGCGAGGGCGAGGCGCTGGCGCTGGCCCGCGGAGAGTCCGGCGCCGTCCTCACCGAGCGCCGTCCGCATCCCGTCGGGCAGCGCCGCGACGAAGTCGTACGCGCCCGCGTCCCGCAGCGCCGCGAGGACCGTCTCGTCGTCGGCGTCGGGCCGGGCGAGGCGGACGTTCTCGGCGATCGTGCCCGCGAAGAGGTGGGGGCGCTGGGGGACCCAGGCGATCCTGCTCCGCCAGCGTTCGAGGTCCAGGCCGGCGAGGTCCCGGCCACCGACCCGGACGTGGCCCGCGTCGGGTACGGCGAACCCGAGGAGCACGTTGAGCAGGGTGGACTTGCCGACCCCGCTCGGGCCGACCAGGGCGACGGTCTCCCCCGGCTCCACGGTGAGCGACGCGGCGTCCAGCGACGGTTCGGCGCGGCCCTCGTGGCGTACGGTCACCTCCGCCAGCTCCAGGCGCAGCGTGTCCGGGACGTCCCCGGTACCCGGGGCCCGGGGTTCGGTCTCCAGGACCGTGAAGATCTCCTCGGCGGCCGAGAGTCCCTCGGCCGCCGCGTGGTACTGCGCCCCGACCTGGCGGATCGGCAGATATGCCTCCGGGGCCAGGATCAGCACCACCAGACCGGTGTAGAGGTCGAGTTCGCCGTGCACGAGCCGCATGCCGATGGTGACGGCGACGAGGGCCACCGACAGGGTCGCCAGCAGCTCCAGGGCGAACGAGGACAGGAAGGCGATCCGCAGGGTGCGCAGGGTGGCCCGGCGGTAGTCGGAGGTGATCGTGCGGATCGATGCGGCCTGGGCCTTGGCCCGCCCGAAGACCTTCAGGGTGGGCAGCCCGGCGACAACGTCGAGGAAGTGCCCGGAGAGCCGGGACAGCAGCTGCCACTGACGGTCCATCCGGGACTGGGTGGCCCAGCCGATCAGGATCATGAAGAGCGGGATGAGCGGCAGCGTGACGACGATGATCGCCGCCGACACCCAGTCCTCGGTCACGATCCGGGCGAGGACCGCCACCGGCACGACGACCGCGAGGCCGAGCTGCGGGAGATAGCGCGCGAAGTAGTCGTCGAGCGCGTCGATCCCCCGGGTCGCCAGAGCGACGAGTGAACCGGTTCGCTGCCCGGTCAGCCAGTCGGGGCCCAGCTGCGCGGCCCGCTCCAGGAGTCGGCCGCGCAGCTCGGACTTGACGGCCGCGCCGGCGCGATGGGCCGCCAGCTCGGTGAACCAGGCGACCAGGGCCCGCCCGACGGCGACGGCGGCAAGCAGCAGAAAAGGGGTACGCAGCGCGGTGACGGTGAGCCCGCCCTCAAAACCGCCCACCACGATCTCGGCGATGAGCATCGCCTGGGCGATCACCAGCAGGGCGCCGACCAGGCCGAGAGCCACCACCGCCGCCAGGAAGAGGCGGGTGGCCCGAGCGTGGTGGAGCAGACGCGGATCGATCGGTTTCACGTGAAACATCCCCCCCGGCGGGGTCGGTGAGCTCTGCGGGATCGGCGGCCGCTCCGGCCCTGCGGGAGACGCGGGGCCGGAGCGTTCCACCGGGCTCAGTGCGCGTCGGCGATGTGCTGGGTGCCGATGCGCTTGCGGAAGACCCAGTAGGTCCAGCTCTGGTAGAGCAGCACGACGGGCGTGGCGATGCCCGCGCACCAGGTCATGATCTTGAGCGTGTACGGGCTGGACGAGGCGTTGGTGACCGTGAGGTTCCAGGCGTCGTCCAGCGAAGACGGCATGACGTTCGGGAAGAGCGACAGGAAGAGCATCGCGACCGCCGCCGCGATCGTCACGCCCGAGAACGCGAACGACCAGCCCTCGCGGCCCTTGGCGATGGCCCCGATCGCGGCCAGGAGCGCCACCACCGCCACGATCATGGCGCCCAGGCTCCAGCCGTCCCCGTTGTCGGCCTGGGTCCAGAGCAGGAAGCCCAGTGCGAGCACCGCGGTGACGGGCCCCAGCTTCAGCGCCAGCGCGCGGGCCCGGACCCGGATGTCGCCCGCCGTCTTGAGGCCGGCGAACACCGCCCCGTGGAAGGTGAAGAGCGTGAGCGTGACGAGGCCGCCGAGGATCGCGTACGGGTTGAGGAGGTCGAGGAAGCTGCCGACGTACTCCATGTCGGCGTCGATCTTCACGCCCCGCACGATGTTCCCGAACGCCACGCCCCACAGCACCGCGGGGATCAGGGAGGTCCAGAAGATCGCGGTCTCCCAGTTCGTCTGCCACCGCTCCTCGGGCCGCTTCGCGCGGTACTCGAAGGCGACGCCGCGCACGATCAGGCAGAACAGGATGATCAGCAGCGGCAGGTAGAAGCCGGAGAAGAGGGTGGCGTACCACTCGGGGAAGGCGGCGAAGGTCGCGCCGCCCGCGCTGAGCAGCCAGACCTCGTTGCCGTCCCAGACGGGCCCGATCGTGTTGATCAGGACCCGGCGCTCCTTGCGGTCGCGGGCCAGCAGCTTGGTGAGGACCCCGATGCCGAAGTCGAATCCCTCCAGGAAGAAGTAGCCGGTCCAGAGGACGGCGATGAGCACGAACCAGACGTCGTGGAGTTCCATCTCTCAGCTCCTGTGCTCAGTACGAGAAGGCCATCGGCCGGTCGGCGTCTTCGTCGTCGTGGCCGCCGATCCTGGTGGGCGGGTTGAGGTCGTCCTCGGTGAGTTCCGGGGGCCCGGCCTTGATGTACTTCACGAGCAGCTTCACCTCGATCACGGCGAGCACCGCGTAGAGCAGGGTGAAGACGACCATCGAGGTGATGACCTCGCCCTGCGAGACGCCGGGGGAGACCCCGGCACGGGTCTGGAGCACCCCGTAGACGACCCATGGCTGGCGGCCCATCTCGGTGAAGATCCAGCCCCAGGAGTTGGCGATCAGCGGGAAGAGCAGCGTCCAGAGCGCGACGACCCAGTAGAGCTTGGTGAGCCTCGGGCTCAGCGCCTTGTTCCGGAACAGGACCAGCTGCGGCACCTCGTCCTCACCGGTCCGCAGCGCCGGTGGCAGCAGGAACTTCTTCCGGGTCAGCCAGAGCCCCAGGAGGCCGAGCCCGAAGGAGGCCATACCGAAGCCGATCATCCACCGGAAGCTCCAGAACGCGACCGGGATGTTGGGACGGTAGTCGCCGGGCCCGTACTTCTCCTGCGACTCCTTGTTGATGTCGTTGATGCCGGGGACATACGAGTTCGGGTCGTTGTTGGCGAGGAAGGACAGCAGCCCGGGGAGCGAGATCTCCACGGAGTTGTGGCCCTTGCTGACGTCCCCGTACGCGAATATCGAGAACGGCGCCCGCTCCTGGCCGTCCCACAGGGCCTCGGCGGCGGCCATCTTCATCGGCTGCTGCCGGAACATGACCTTGGCGAGGCTGTCGCCGCTGACGGCGGTGAGCAGCCCGGCGACCACCACGGTGATCAGCCCCAGCCGCAGCGAGGTCCGCATCACCGGGATGTGCTTCATGCGCGCCAGGTGGAACGCGGCGATGCCGACCATGAAGGCCCCGCCGACCAGGAACGCCGCCGTGATGGTGTGGAAGAACTGGGTGACCGCGGTGTCCTGGGTGAGCACCCGCCAGAAGTCGGTGAGCTCGGCGCGGCCGCGCTCCTCGTTGATCCGGTAGCCGACCGGGTGCTGCATCCAGGAGTTGGCCGCCAGGATGAAGTAGGCGGAGAGCACCGTGCCGATCGAGACCATCCACATGCAGGCGAGGTGGATCTTCTTCGGGAGCTTGTCCCAGCCGAAGATCCACAGGCCGATGAAGGTGGACTCGAAGAAGAAGGCGATCAGCGCCTCGAAGGCGAGCGGAGCGCCGAAGACGTCGCCGACGAAGCGCGAGTAGTCCGACCAGTTCATGCCGAACTGGAACTCCTGGACGATGCCCGTGACGACGCCCATGGCGATGTTGATCAGGAACAGCTTGCCCCAGAACTTGGTCGCTCTGAGGTACTTCTCGTTCTCGGTCCGCACCCAGGCGGTCTGCAGGCCGGCGGTGAGCGCGGCGAGCGAGATCGTCAGCGGGACGAAAAGGAAGTGGTAGACGGTGGTGATGCCGAACTGCCATCGCGCCAGGGTCTCCGGCGCCAGAGCGAGGTCCACGTCGTCAGTCTCCTTACATCGCCGTGGTCGAACCGGCACTACGCCCCTTCAATCCCGCCGATTACCGGAGGAAGCAGGGCACGCTTGTGAACGCGTTCACATTCACAAGCAATTATGGCGCACACACTTTCGGAGCCTTCGCCGGGGTACCCCTTTTTCGGACTCCGCCCCCGCGCAAAGAGTCCCCAGCCCCACGCGAGGGCCCCCTCGCTCCACGCGAAGGGCCCCGGACCTCATCGATCGAGGTCCGGGGCCACCCGGCCGTACAGGTGCCGCGACGCACGAGGAACCGCCTCGCGCGCCCGGCGACTACAGCTCCGCGCGGAACGCCTCCGCCGCCTTCAGGAACAGGTCGTTGCCCTCGTTCTCGCCGATCGAGACCCGTACGCCCTCGCCCGCGAACGGCCGCACGACCACTCCGGCCCGCTCACAGGCCCGTGCGAAGTCGACCGTCCGTTCGCCGAGCCGCAGCCAGACGAAGTTCGCGTGCGACTCCGGCACCGTCCAGCCCTGGCGCACCAGCTCCGCGCTCACCCGGGTGCGCTCGGCGACCAGCGAGCCGACCCGGCCCAGCAGCTCGTCCTCCGCGCGGAGCGAGGCCACCGCCGCGTCCTGGGCGAGCTGGCTCACCCCGAAGGGGACGGCTGTCTTGCGCAGCGCCGCGGCCACCGGCTCGTGGGCCACCGCGAAGCCGACCCGCAGCCCGGCCAGGCCGTACGCCTTGGAGAAGGTCCGCAGCACCGCCACATTGGGCCGGTCCCGGTAGATCTCGATGCCGTCCGGCACCTCGGCGTCGCGGATGAACTCCCTGTACGCCTCGTCGAGCACCACCAGCACATCGCTCGGCACCCGGTCGAGGAACCGTTCCAGCTCGGCCCGGCGCACCACCGTGCCGGTGGGGTTGTTGGGGTTGCAGACGAAGATCAGCCGGGTCCGGTCGGTGATCGCATCCGCCATCGCGTCGAGGTCGTGCACCTCTGCGCCGGTCAGCGGGACCTTCACCGACCTCGCGCCGCTGACCTGGGTGATGATCGGGTACGCCTCGAAGGACCGCCAGGCGTAGATGACCTCGTCACCGGGTCCGGAAGTGGCCTGAAGCAGCTGCTGGGCCACCCCCACCGACCCGGTGCCGGTGGCGAGATGCGAGAGGGGCACACCGAAACGGTCGGCCAGCTCGTTCATCAGGCCGGTGCACGCCATGTCCGGGTAGCGGTTGAAGTTCCCCGCGGCGGCGAGCGCCGACTCCAGCACCCCCGGCAGCGGCGGATAGGGATTCTCGTTGGAGGACAGCTTGTACGCGACCGGTCCGCCGGCCGCCGCGGGCTTCCCCGGCACATAGGCGGGAACGCCGTCCAGCTCGGCGCGCAGCTTGGGGCTCGTCTCGCTCACCGCAGGTCCTCCTCGACCGTCCGTTCACAGCAATACTGCACACCTTATGAGGATTGGGCCCCGCTGCGAATGGCCCGAGCGGGAAATCGACCGCAGTGCCCGGGAATGGGACCTCGCACGGGGCAGGTCCGGGGGCTCCGCCCGGGGGAGTGCATCCCGTTCCGGCGCGCGCCGGTGGCTCGCGCCGTGGCGCGCGTCCCCCGAAGTGGTGAGTTGAGACCTCTTCGAGACATCACACAATCGGCAGGCTGCCACCCTTCAGCACGTGAAACACGTATGCAAGACCACCCAACCCCCTTGAATCGAAAGGAATATGATGGTCGATGACCTTGCAGAAACGTGCCTGTCAACGTGCGCATATGCGACCGGACCGACCACCCCTCGGAGCCCTACTATCGGCTCGCCATGACAGCAGCAGGGAAGCACCAGGTGAGCCGGACGGAGACACCCCGGCGCAGCGGCCGGCCAGGACGGGCGGGGATCCGTGATGTGGCCGCCGCGGCCGGAGTCTCGATCACGACCGTCTCCGACGCGCTCAACGGCAAGGGCAGGCTCCCGGACGCCACCCGCCGACACGTCCGCGAGGTCGCCGAGCGCCTGGGCTACCGCCCTTCCGCCGCGGCCCGAACCCTCCGTACGGGCAAGTCCGGCCTGATCGGCCTGACCGTGACCACGTACGGGAATGAACCTTTCACCTTCACCGAATTCGCGTACTTCGCGGAGATGGCGAGAGCCGCGACCTCCGCGGCGCTCGCCCGCGGCTACGCCCTCGTCATCCTTCCCGCCACCTCCCGGCACGACGTCTGGTCGAACGTCGCGCTCGACGGGACCGTCGTCATCGACCCCTCCGACCAGGACCCGGTCGTCACCGAACTCGTCCGCCAGGGACTGCCCGTCGTCTCGGACGGCCGCCCGGCCGGGACGCTCCCCGTCACCGCCTGGGTCGACAACGACCACCGGGCCGCCGTGCTCGACCTCCTCGATCATCTCGCCGCCGCCGGAGCCCGCCGCATCGGCCTGCTGACCGGCAACACCACCGACACGTACACCCGGCTGTCCACCACCGCCTACCTCCACTGGTGCGAGCGGGTCGGCCAGGATCCCGTCTACGAGTCCTACCCGGCCCACGACCCCTGCGCGGGGGCGGTCGCCGCCGACCGGCTGCTCGCCCGCCCGGACCGCCCCGACGCGGTCTACGGGCTCTTCGACCCCAATGGGACCGATCTCCTCGCGGCGGCCCGCCGCTACGGGCTGCGGGTCCCCGAGGACCTGCTGCTGGTCTGCTGCAGCGAGTCCACCGTGTACGCGGCCACCGAGCCACCCATCACGACGCTCTCGCTTAAGCCCCGCCATATCGGCACGGCAGTTGTCCAGCTCCTCATCGACGCCATCGAAGGGGTCGAACACGACGGGCCGGTGGAGCAGGTCATACCGACGGAGCTCATCGTCCGGACCTCCTCGCAACGACGTCCACCGCGCACCACGGTCAGCCCGCCGCGCTCTCCCAACGGGGATTGATCGGCTCTTTTCGGACCAATCGGCCGGTGAACCGTGCGTGCGCCCGGATTCACCACCCCTGGTGCGTCACACAGATCGATCCGCATTCCTATGATGGGCGCACGACACCGCGGACCACCTCTACCAGGCAGGGCCCGTCAGGTGTACGGCGGCGCGACGGTGGTGGAGGGGTCGATGACTCAGGGGGCCGGTCAGGAACCCGTGGTGCGGACGGCGACGTTGCGTGACTTCCGGGTTCCGCCGTATGCGCAGACACCCGTACCACCGCGGGCACAGGTGGCACCTCCTTCCCCGGTGCCACCGCGCGCGCCGGAACCGGACCCGTCGGCGCAGGGCGCCTCCGTGCCACCGCGGGTTCCCGCGCCGGCCGGGCCGCCGCATCCCGGCAACGCCGTCGTGGGCGACGGGCAGCCGGAGGGCTACACACCGACCGAGCGGGACCTGCCGGTCATCCGTCGCGGCGACACGGTCCAGGTGCGGACCGTCCCCGAGCCGGCCCCGGTCTCCGAGGACGGGCTCGGCCCGCTCTTCGTCGTCGGCGACGTCCACGGCTATCTGGACGAACTGCTGGCCGCCCTCGGCGAGCAGGGCCTCATCGACGCCGACGGGAACTGGGCCGCGGGCAACGCCCGGCTGTGGTTCCTCGGCGACTTCACCGACCGCGGTCCTGACGGCATCGGGGTCATCGACCTCGTCATGCGGCTCTCGGCCGAGGCGGCGGCGGCCGGCGGCTACTGCAAGGCCCTGATGGGCAACCACGAACTGCTGCTGCTCGGCGCCAAGCGGTTCGCCGACACCCCCGTCAACTCCGGGGCGGGCACCGCCACCTTCCAGGCCGCCTGGCTGCTCAACGGCGGCCAGAAGACCGACATGGAGCGCCTCCAGGACGTCCACCTCCAGTGGATGTCCCGGCTCGACGCGATCGTCGAGGAGGACGGGCATCTGCTGATGCACTCCGACACGACGGCCTACCTCGACTACGGGTCCACCATCGAGGACGTCAACGACACGATCACAGCCATTCTCACGCGTAACGACGCCGACGAGTGCTGGGACCTCTTCCGCAAGCTCACCAAGCGGTTCGCCTTCCGGGACGAGGGCGGCGCCGACGCGGTGCGCGAGCTGATGGCGACGTACGGCGGACAGCGCGTCGTCCATGGTCACAGCCCCATTCCGTACCTCCTGGGCGAGGTCGGCGCGGAGGAGGGCGAGGACAGCTCGGGGCCCGTGGTCAACGGCCCGCACGTGTACGCGGACGGCCTCGCCATCGCCATGGACGGCGGAGTGACCATGGCCGGAAAACTGCTGGTGGTTCAACTCCCGCTGCATGACTGACCGTCGGCGGGGAAGGCGCTCCAGGTTCCGCCTGCGCCGACCTCGCCGATCTTTGGGCCCGTCACCGGGCCCAATTCCGGAAACACACTGTCACCCCGTGCCGTGAGCGCTCTACCATCGGCACATCAGTGGCAGGCTCTCCTCCGTTTCCCCCCGATCGCCCGGTCCACGCGGGCAGCCGGGCACCGACGGAGCATCGGGGGATGCAGATGACAAGCGCTCCGCACCTGCTGGCCGAGGACGGACCCGAGTACGAGCGGATCCTGGGCGACGCACTCCGCCACGCTCACGAACGCCCGGATCTGGAGGGCGTCGGGGACCGGCTCAACACCGAACAGCTGCGCACCATGGCGCTCAGCGCCACGGCGCTGATCACTGCGGCCGCGGCGACCGAGTACGAGCACTACGTCAGGGCCCGGGGCGAACTGCGCCGGGCGGCGACCGCCGAAGGAGCCGACGGGGCCCCGGCCGTGGACGGGCCGCAGAGCACGGCTGCCGGATCGGGAGCCGGCATAGGCGCGGTCGTCACGGTCCTGACCCCGCTGCTCGCCGGGACCGCGGCCGTCATCTTCCTGCTCGTCGGCTACCTGCTGAAGGCGGTCAGCCCGTCGGTGGCCTTCGGCGACTCGATGGTCGCGGCCGGGTGGTTCTTCGCCGCGGTCGCCGCCGCGGCGATCCTGGTCGCGGCCGTCGGGCTGCTCGTCACCGCGCTCCGCAACGGAACGACGCCCCTGACCGCCGAGCACGAGGAACAGGAGCTTCCGGAGGAGGTCGCGCGGGCCAGGGAGGCCTGGCGCCACGCCCTGCTGGAGCGCGGCATCCTCCCGTTCCTCCGGGACGCCCTGGACGACCCCACCGCGGGGCCCGCCGCGCGGACCCCGCACCGTTCGCCCAACCGCATCCCGAAGGCCGGCTACAGCAGGCCGGACTTCTCCGGCCCGGACGACGGCCCGGCGGCCGGGCCCCGGCCGACCTTCACCAGTCCCGACTTCACGAGCCCGGACTTCGGCGGCCCCGAGCACCGCCCGGACTGAGGGCGGGGGCCGGACACGGGTCCCGGCCTCCTCCGCTTCCGGCTCCCGGACACACCGCGGGCCGGGGCGGCGAATGCCGCGCCCGGCCCGGGGAGACGCTCCGGACGGACCGGAGCGGTGGATCAGATCGCCTGCGGGGCCAGCTTCGGGTTGACGCCGTGCTGGTTCGCCTCCGGCTTGCCCTCCGAGGCGAGGAAGACGATCAGGATGATGGCGCCGACCAGCGGGATGAGCGCGATCAGCAGCCACCAGCCGGAACGACCGGTGTCGTGCAGGCGGCGCACGCCGACAGCGAGCGTCGGAACGAGAATCGCGACGCTGTAGATGAAGGACAGGAAGTCCGCGCCGATCAGGCCACCGATGATCGAGAGCACCACGCTGATGCCGACGCTGATGAGCGTGAACATCCAGTACTCCTTGCGGCGCGCGCGTCCGCTGAAGCCTGCGTAGTTCTTGAGTACTGCCAGGTACCAGTCCATGGTGATTCCCTCCCCGGGCCCCTGTTCAAGGGCCGCCAATTCTCAGCCAAGCTAGCCGGAAAGTAAGCCACAGATAAGCAAAGGGTCAAGGGCTGGTGAGCTGCGGGCCAAACGTACATAAAGCTGCCACACGACCGTATCCATACTGTCGCTTAACAAGGTGGCCAACCATGCCAAACAACCGTGAAATGGCGGCAGTTACCCAATAGGGCAGGAAACGCCCATAGCCTCCTGGCCGGATCGGCATCGGTGCTACGTGATCGCGCCTCGGCCGACCGGGGCCGCAGGTCCCGAGGAGGACCCGACCGCCGGACCCGAGAAGGACCCGACCGCCGGGGACGGGGAGGCCCCGACCGCCGGGGACGGGCCGGCGGCCGGGGCGGGTCAGTCGGCGATGGGCAGGTAGACCCGGTTGCCGGCGGCCGCGAACTCCTTCGACTTCTCGGCCATGCCCTGCTCGATCTCCTCCTGCGAACCGCCGTGCTGACGCCGGATGTCCTGGGAGATCTTCATCGAGCAGAACTTCGGCCCGCACATCGAGCAGAAGTGCGCCGTCTTCGCCGGTTCGGCGGGCAGCGTCTCGTCGTGGAACTCCCGCGCGGTGTCCGGGTCGAGGGCCAGATTGAACTGGTCCTCCCACCGGAACTCGAACCGCGCGTCGGACAGCGCGTCATCCCACTCCTGCGCGCCCGGGTGCCCCTTGGCGAGGTCGGCCGCGTGGGCGGCGATCTTGTAGGTGATCACGCCCGTCTTCACATCGTCCCGGTTGGGCAGCCCCAGGTGCTCCTTGGGCGTGACGTAGCAGAGCATCGCCGTGCCCCACCAGGCGATCATCGCGGCGCCGATACCGGAGGTGATGTGGTCGTAGGCGGGCGCGACGTCCGTGGTCAGCGGGCCGAGTGTGTAGAACGGCGCCTCCTCGCAGATCTCCTGCTGGAGGTCGATGTTCTCCTTGATCTTGTGCATCGGGACATGCCCCGGGCCCTCGATCATGGTCTGGACGCCGAACCGCTTGGCGACCGTGTTCAGCTCGCCCAGTGTGCGCAGCTCGGCGAACTGCGCCTCGTCGTTGGCGTCCGCGATCGAGCCGGGGCGCAGCCCGTCGCCGAGCGAGTAGGTGACGTCGTACGTCGCGAGGATCTCGCAGAGCTCCTCGAAGTGCTCGTAGAGGAACGACTCCTTGTGGTGCGCGAGACACCAGGCCGCCATGATCGAGCCGCCGCGCGAGACGATCCCGGTCTTACGACGGGCCGTCAGCGGGACGTACGGCAGGCGCACGCCGGCGTGCACCGTCATGTAGTCCACGCCCTGCTCGGCCTGCTCGATGACGGTGTCCTTGTAGATCTCCCAGGTCAGCTCCTCGGCCCGGCCGTCGACCTTCTCCAGGGCCTGGTAGAGCGGGACGGTGCCGATCGGCACGGGGGAGTTGCGCAGCACCCATTCACGGGTGGTGTGGATGTTGCGGCCGGTGGACAGGTCCATGACGGTGTCGGCGCCCCACTTCGTCGCCCAGGTCATCTTGTCCACCTCCTCCTCGATGGAGGAGGTGACGGCCGAGTTGCCGATGTTGGCATTGACCTTCACCAGGAACCGCTTACCGATGATCATCGGCTCGATCTCGGGGTGGTTGACGTTGGCGGGCAGCACCGCCCTGCCCTGCGCGATCTCCTCGCGGACGACCTCGGCCGCCACGTTCTCCCGGATCGCCACGTACTCCATCTCCGGGGTGATCTCCCCCCGTCGGGCGTACGCGAGCTGGGTGACGGGGCGCCCGTCGCGGCTGCGGCGCGGCTGGCGCGGGCGGCCGGGGAACACGGCGTCGAGGTTGCGCAGTCCGCCGCGCGGCGAGGTGTGCTTGAGCCCGTCGTCCTCGGGGCGGGCCGGACGGCCCGCGTACTCCCCCGTGTCGCCGCGGGCGATGATCCAGTTCTCCCGCAGCGGCGCGAGGCCGCGGCGGACATCGGTGTCGATGGTGGGATCGGTGTACGGCCCCGACGTGTCGTACAGCGTCACGTCCTTGCCGTTGGTGAGGTGCACCTGTCGGACCGGCACCCGGAGGTCCGGGCGCGAGCCCTGGACGTACCCCTTGTGCCAGCCGATGGACTTCCCGGCCTCGTCGTCGTTCCGATCGGAGGCAGGCGTGCGTGCGTCCGCTGTGGTCATGAGACCTACTCCCTACGCCGGCATTACCCGGTAACAGGTTCGGCGGTCGGCGCAGCGAGTCCCGTACGGATGTACGGCGATCAGCGCCCTCTCAGCCCGGTGCTCCGAGCTCCCGCGTGTACAAAGGTGCCTCCACGCTAGCGTCCTTCCCGGCGAGCTGACCAGAGAGGGTCCTCCCGTTCTTGCGATGATCGACCCGTGACCTCTCCCCAGAGCGACCCCTCGCCCCAGCCGCCCCAGGGCCACACCCACAGCCACGGACCGGCCGCCCCGGTCTCCAAGCACCTGCGCAAGGTCATCGCCGCCGTACTGATCCCGTTCGCGACGGCGGTCGTCGTCGGCCTGATCGCGTTCTGGCCCGGTGGCGTGCCCGACCACGAGCGCACCGGCGTCGGATTCGACCGGCAGACCCAGGACGGCAGGGTCGTCCAGGTCGACAAGGTCGACTGCGCGGACGTCAACGCCGCGCAGGTGCCCCCGACCGGCGACACCTCCACACCCTCGGGCCGGGAGGCCGTCAACGAGCAGGAGGGGGAGTGCTCGAAGGCCACCATCGAGGTGACCAGCGGCGACGACAAGGGCCGCAGGTTCGTCGAGGTGGTCCAGCCGGACGCGCCCCGCCAGCTGAGCGAAGGGCAGGGCGTGGTCGTGGCGTACGCCCCCGACGCGCCGCGCGACCTCCAGTACTCCGTGACCGACGTGGACCGGAAGATTCCGATGGCGCTGCTGGCCGGGATCTTCGCGCTGGCGGTGGTCGCGGTGGGCAGGATGCGCGGGGTGATGGCGCTGGTGGCGTTGGCCGTGTCGTTCGCCGTGCTGACCCTGTTCATCCTGCCGGCGATCCTGCAGGGATCGAATCCGCTGGTCGTGGCGGTGATCGGGGCCAGCGCGATCATGCTGGCGGCCCTCTATCTCTGCCACGGGGTGACGGCCCGTACGTCGGTCGCAGTCGTCGGCACGCTGATCTCGCTGCTGTTGATCGGGCTGCTGGGCTCCCTGTTCATCGACTGGGCGAGCCTGAGCGGCAACACCGACGACAACACCGGCCTCATCCACGGCCTGTACCCGGACATCGATATGAGCGGTCTGCTGCTGGCCGGCGTCATCATCGGTTCGCTCGGGGTGCTCGACGATGTGACGGTCACCCAGACCTCCGCCGTCTGGGAACTGCACCAGGCGGACCCGCAGATGGGTTGGAAGGGGCTGTACCGGGCAGGTATCCGGATCGGAAGGGACCACATCGCCTCGGTGGTCAACACGCTGGTGCTGGCGTACGCGGGCGCGGCGTTGCCGCTGCTGCTGCTCTTCTCCATCGCCCAGAGCAGTGTGGGGACGGTGGCCAACAGCGAGTTGGTCGCCGAGGAGATCGTCCGCACACTGGTCGGGTCGATCGGCCTGGTCGCCTCGGTGCCGGTGACCACGGCGCTCGCCGCGCTGGTCGTCTCCGCGGACCGCCCGGGGTCCGGCGGCGCACAGGCGGCTACGGCCGCGCCCGCGCGGTCCGGACGGGGCCGTCGTCGCAGGAAGGGATGACGAGCCGCCGGGTACACCCGGTCAGCCCGCGTTCTGCTCCTCGGCGAGGATGCGGCCCAGCGCATCCTCCAGGTTCCCGTCGAAGTCACCCAGCGTGTGCTCCTGACCGAGCGGTACGAGCTTGTCCGTCCGGTCGAGAAACGCCACCAGCGGTGCCGTACCCGCCCGGAACAGCGCACGGTCCGCACCGACCTGGAGCCGGATGTGCACATCTCCGAGGCCCTCGGGCTCGGTCGGGCCGATATGCACATCTCCGTCGCCGCTCGGGCTGTTGAGCCCGTCCAGCAGCAGTTCGCGGCCGAACGCCCAGGTCACAGGGGCATCGCCGGGCAGGTGGAACGTCATCCGGATGGCGTACGGGTCACCGACCTCGTACCGGAGCTCCACCGGGATACGGAACGAGAGCTCCTCGGAGACGAGGAAGCTCATCATGACCTCTGCTTGAACCGACTCGCGCATCGTTCAACCCCGCAGTAGATGAAACTGGCCAGGAATGATCCCCCAGGCCCTATTGACGCCATCGTGGTGCACGCGATAGCAGATCACAAGGAGTGATTTTTCAGATACTGATAGAGAACACGAACGAACGCAAGAGGCTGGCAACTTCGCCACGTAGCTGTTCGACTGCGGGCAGCAACCGTTCTTCCCGGTCCAGGGGTACGGAAATGGCCATCGCCGCAATGGTGGCACCGGCCGTGACGGGAATCGCGGCGCACACGGTCCCCAGTGCGTACTCCTGGCGTTCGATGACCGGTTCACCTCGTCGGAGGGTGCGCAGCCGCTCCAGAAGCGTGGCGCGATCTCGCACTGAGTAACGAGTGAGGGGCCGCACGGGGTGCCGGTCGAGGTGGTCCTCGCGGGCCCTCTCGTCGAGTTGGGCGAGCAGGCACTGGCCGATGGCGTGCGCGTGAGCCGTCTCCCGGAACGAGGCCCACTCCTCCACCGCCGGGGTGTCGGGAGCGTCCGCGACCGCGATGAGCTCGATCTCGCCGTCGCAGTAGACGGCGCAGTACACCGGGGCTCCGATGACGTCCCGCCAGCGGCCGAGGGAGTCGGCTACGGAGGCGGGGCGGGGGCGGCTCCTGAGGCCGGAGGCGGCGGTCAGGTTCTCGGCGGCCGCGCCGAAGAGGAAGACACCGTTCTCGCGGCGGAGGTAGCCCTCATGGGTGAGGGTCCGCAGCAAGTGGTAGGCGGTCGGCAGCGGAAGCCCCGCCTCCCGTGCCAGCTGCTTGGCGGGCGCCCCGTCCCGATGGGCCCCCACAGCCTCCAGCAGCCTCAACGCCCGTTGAACCGAACCGATCAACGTCGGCACAGCGGTACTCGATGCCGTGGTCAAAGGTCACCCCCAGGCATGGTGACGGGCCGTCGGCCCTCCCGTGGGGGCCGCCCCCACGGGCCTGCCGCGATCCCGAGGACCGCGGGGGACCGGAGATGCCGGTGACCCGCGACCGGCGAGGACCGGTCCGGGCGCCGGCGATCGGAGGCCAACGACCGGACTGTCGTACCCAGGACCGATCAGGCGATCGGGGTGGTGACGGAAGGTCACATTCCGGATGGCGGCAGCGGTTTGCCACTGTATCGGCCGCCTGCGGCAGACGGGTGGTTTCCTCCGGGACTTAGCTCTGCTGGGCTAATCCTCCCGGGCGGAGCTGACCGCGCCGCATCCCGCGGGCCCGGGACAGCCGGAACGGGCCGGCCCCCGCGCCGGCCCGTGATCCGTGATCCGTGTACTACCAGTCACCCCGCGAGGACGACGACGACATGAACTTGCGGACGACGAAGATCAGCCCGCCGACCACGACGACGAAGACCAGCACCTTGAAGAGCAGGCCGATCACGAAGCCGATCACGCTGGCGATCAGCCCTCCGAACACGAAGATCGCAATGACGGGCACCGCGATCCACTTCACCCACCAGGGCATTCCCGCGAATATCTCCCGCACGGCCATCGCCTTTACCTCGTCTCTCTGAAGTCCTTGCCTCGATGCTAAAGGCGCGAGGGCCCCCGCGGGGGCCTGGCAGCCCTTGAAGACCCCTGATCGAGCCCCTAGGGATCCCCGGCTCCCCCGGGACGGCCACCCCCGAGGTGCCCGGAACGGGCTCTCAGCCCTCGGTGTTCCCCGGGACGGGCTCTCAGCCCTCGGGCGGCGAGAAGACGACCATCACCCTCAGGTCCTCGGTGATGTGATGGAACTTGTGGGCCACGCCCGCGGGCACGTAGACGACGCTGCCCCTGCTGACCTGCGTCGTCTCCAACCCCACCGTGATCGCTGCCCGTCCGCTGACGACGAAGTAGACCTCGTCCTGCTGGTGCGGCTGCTGCGGATCGAGCTCTCCCGCGCCCAGGGCGTACAGGCCGACGGACATATTGCGTTCTCGCACGAACTGCAGGTAGGCGCCGTCGTTGGCGGCGCGTTCCGCCTCCAGCTCGTCCAGTCTGAATGCCTTCATGGCCGTCCCGCCCCTTGTGCCCACGCTGTCGTGCTGTACCTGTGCTGCCGGTGTCCAGCACCGATCATGTCTGCCACGATCAGACACATGAAGAATTTCGTAGTCAAGACGATCGCCAACGCGGGTGCGCTGGCCGTTGCCATCTGGCTCATCGGCGACATCACGCTGGAGGGCGGCAGCACGGGCCGCAAGGCCCTCACCCTGATCCTCGTCGCGCTGATCTTCGGGCTGGTGAACTTCCTGGTGAAGCCGGTGGTCCAGCTGCTGACGTTCCCCTTGTTCATCCTGACGCTGGGGTTGATCACCCTGGTGGTCAACGCCCTGATGCTGATGCTGACCTCCTGGCTGGCCGGCGTTTTCGATCTCAGCTTCCACGTCGACGGGTTCTGGACGGCGGTGCTCGGCGCACTGATCGTCTCGGTCGTGTCCTGGGCGCTCAACGTCGTCCTGCCCGACGAGGACTGATCCCGGGATCCGGGATTCCGGGCCTCTGGGACTCTGAGCCACCGGGTCTCCTGCGCCTCCTGGGAAGGCCGTTCCCGGGCCTCTGGAAGAGTGCGGGGGACACCGGTCCACCGCCGGGAAGAGCAGCGAAGGAGCAGGCATGAGCACCATGGGCGACGGAACGCGTGCGGTACGCGCCGGGCTTCCCGAACCGGAGCAGTTCGAACCCACCCTGCCCGGCCCGGTCTTCGCCGCGCACTTCCACCTCTCCGGCGAGCCGGTGGGCCCCTACACCTACGGCCGGGACACCAACCCGACCTGGACCCACCTGGAGCGGGCCATCGGCGAGCTGGAGGCCCCTGGTGAGGAGGTGGGCACGACGGTGTTCGCCTCGGGCATGGCGGCGATCACCGCGGTGCTGCTCTCCCAGGTCCGCTCGGGGGACACCGTGGTCCTGCCGGACGACGGCTACCAGGCGCTGCCGCTCGTACGGGAGCAACTGGCGGCGTACGGGGTCGAGGTCCGGACCGCGCCGACCGGCGGTGACGCCCAGTCGGCCCTGCTGGCCGGGGCGAAGCTGCTGTGGATCGAGAGCCCGTCCAACCCGGGCCTGGACGTCTGTGACATCCGGCGTCTGGTGGAGGCCGCGCACACGGCGGGCGCGCTGGTCGCCGTCGACAACACGCTGGCCACCCCGATCGGCCAGCGCCCGCTGGAGCTGGGCGCCGATTTCTCGGTCGCCAGCGACACCAAGGGCATGACCGGGCACGGCGACATCCTCCTGGGCCATGTGACCTGTCGCGATCCCCGCCTGACGGCGGACGTACGGCGCTGGCGCAAGGTCGTCGGGGCGATTCCGGGTCCGATGGAGGCCTGGCTCGCGCACCGCTCGCTGGCCACCCTCCCCCTGCGCATCGACCGGCAGTGCACCACCGCGCTCGCCCTCGCCGAGGCACTGGCGGGGCGCCCGGAGGTCACCGGGCTGCGGTATCCGGGGCTGCCCACCGACCCGTCGTACGCCGTCGCCGTACGCCAGATGCGGCGTTTCGGGTCCGTGGTGTCCTTCGAGCTGGCCGACCGGGAGACCGCGGAACGCTTCCTGTCCGCGCTGCGCCTGGTCGACGACGCGACGAGCTTCGGCGGCGTCCGGTCCACCGCGGAGCGCCGGGGCCGCTGGGGCGGCGACGCCGTGGCGGAGGGTTTCATCCGTTTCTCGGTCGGCGCGGAGGACCCCGAGGACCTGCTCGCCGACGTCGAACAGGCGCTGGACACGGCGGTCCGGTAGGCCGGGGGAGTTTCAGACGGTCCTCCACGGGCCACTCTCTTGCCATGACCGAACGTCCTGTGGTCAAGCGCACCGCACGCGCCATCCTGCTCGACGGCGACGATCTCGTCCTGATCAAGCGGACGAAGCCGGGAGTCGATCCGTACTGGCTCACGCCCGGCGGCGGGGTCGAACCGGAGGACGCCACCGTCGTCGAGGCGCTGCACCGCGAGGTCGACGAGGAGCTCGGCGCCAAGATCGTCGACGTGGTCCCGTGCTTCGTCGACACCGTGGAGCACATCGCGGACGGCGGCGTGACGGGAGTGAAGGTCCAGCACTTCTTCGTCTGCCGACTGGCGTCGATGGACGTCTCCCTGCGGCACGGCCCGGAGATCGACGAGCCCACCGGGGAGTACGAGATCGTCCGGGTGCCGTTCAGCCGGGTCGGGATCGCGGCCGTGCACCTCGTACCGCTGTCCCTGCGGCACTACCTGGACGGCAACATCGAAGGCGTACGGGCTATGCACGCCCCCGACCTGGGCTGATGCCCTCCATCTCGGGCAGGTGCCCCGGCCCATCGGGGGCGCGTACTCCCCGGCCGGCACGCGTGGATTCTCCTGCTGCCGGAAGCCCCGGGGCGTCCGGCTCGGGGCTTCCGGCTCGGCATCGTGTTTCACGTGAAACCACTCAAGCGCCCGTACGCCGAGGGGTCCTCGTCGCCCGTGTCGCCGTCTCCGTCAGCCGTCTCGGTCTTGACCGTCGGTCTGCTGGTGCTCGGCCTCCCCGCGTTCCGGCTCTGGGCACTCCGTGGGGCCTGGCCCGGACGGCTGGGTGTGGACCAAGTTCTGGCGCGGTCTCGGTGCTCAAGCCCTGGGGCCTCCCCTGGCGCGGCAGGCGGCTGCTGATCTCGGCCAGTTCCGCGAAATCGGTGGACGCGCGATCACCCCGTCCGACAGCCTGACCCCATGCACAGCCCCTCACCCTCCTCCCTCGTCGACCTGCCGATCCGGCACCTGAACCGGGGAGATCTGGTTCCCTGCGCCGATCTCTGCGAGGACCGCGGCTGGCCGCGCGACGAACACCGGTGGGGGCTGCTCCTCTCGGCCGGCACCGGATACGGGATCGACGCCCCGGACGGCAAGGGGCTGGCGGGGACCTGCCTGACCATGCCGTACGGATCCGACCTCACCGCGGTGGGCATGCTGCTCGTCGCCGGACGCTACGCACGCCGGGGCCTCGCCCGCCGCCTCATGCGGCACGTGATGGAGGCGGTGGGGGACACCCCGCTCGCCCTGTACGCCACCGAGCAGGGACAGCCGCTCTACGAGAGCCTCGGCTTCTCCCCCGTGAGCCGGGCCGAACGCGTCGGCGGCCGTTTCGGCACGGGCGGCCCCGGCAACTCCCCCTCGACGATGGCCTCCCCCTCCCGCGCGTCCGTGACCACCCGCCCGGCTGCGGCGGACGATCTGCAGGCGATGGTCCGGCTCGACCTCCCCGTGTTCGGCACCGACCGGACGCATCTCCTCGCCCGGCTGCCCGCCTTCTCCGACCGGCTCCGGGTCGCCGAGGAGCACGGCGAGCTGGTCGGCTACGCGGCGCTCTGGCCGAGCGGGCATGCCGAGGTGGTCGGGCCGCTGATCGCACGGGACGCGGCCACCGCGCAGGCTCTCGTCGCAGCCCTGGCCGCCACGACGGACCGGCCGCTGCGGGCCGATGTCGACGCCCGGCACAAGGAACTGCTCGGCTGGCTGGCGGAGCGCGGGCTGGAGCCCCTCTCCCGGACCACCGTGATGACGTACGGCATCCCGGACCTGCCGGGCGATGCCGCCCGCAGGTTCGCTCCGCTCACCGTCGCGACGGGTTGACGCGGATCAGCCGCACCGCCACGAGGGCGACGCGGCTGATCCGTGGTGCGACCGTTTCACGGCACGGCTGATGCTCGACACGGCTGCTTCGCGGTCCCCGGAGTTCAGTGCCGGGCCGCCGCAACGGCGGCCGGTTCGGGGGTGCTCCCGGCGACGATCCGGCCCTTGCCGGTCTCCCGGCGCTCCAACAGGCCGGAGAACACAGCCAGAACCAGGGCCGAAGCCGCGAGCACGGCACCGACCCAGTTGGGGGCGGTGTAGCCGAGACCGGCCGCGATCACGAGGCCGCCGAGCCAGGCGGCGAGGGCGTTACCGAGGTTGAACGCCCCGATGTTGACCGCGGAGGCCAGCGTCGGCGCATCCACCGCCTGGTCGAGGACACGCTTCTGGAGCGGAGGCACGGTCGCGAAGCCCAGGGCGCCGATGAGGACGATGGTGACGGCCGCGGCGACCTTGTTGTGGGCGGTCACGGTGAACAGGCCGAGGACGACGGCCAGCGCGCCGAGCGATGCGTACAGCATGGGCATCAGGTGGCGGTCGGCGAACTTGCCGCCGACCAGGTTGCCGCCCACCATGCCGAGGCCGAAGAGAACCAGCAGCCAGGTGACGGACGAGGCCGAGTATCCGGCGATCTCGGTCATCATCGGGGTGATGTAGGTGATCGCGGCGAAGACTCCGCCGAAGCCCAGGACGGTCATGGCCATCGCCAGCAGCACCTGGACCTTGCGGAACGCGGCCAGCTCGTGGCGGATGCGTACACCTTCCGGCCTGGGCCGGTCCGGGACGAGCTTCGCGACGCCGAGCAGTCCGACGACGCCGAGTACGGCGACGACGAGGAACGTGGTCCGCCAGCCCGCGGTCTGTCCGATGAAGGTGCCGAGCGGAACACCGATGACGTTGGCGACGGTGAGCCCGGTGAACATCATGGCGATGGCCCCGGCCTTCTTCTGCGGGGCGACCAGATCAGCCGCGACCACCGAGCCGATGCCGAAGAAGGCACCGTGCGCGAGAGAGGCGATCACGCGTCCGGCGAGCATGACGCCGAAGGTGGGGGCGAGAGCGGACACCACGTTGCCCACGATGAACAGCCCCATGAGAAGCATCAACATGCGCTTACGGGTGATGCGGGTGCCCAACAGCGTCATCAGCGGGGCGCCGAGGACCACGCCGAGCGCGTAGCCGGTCACCAGGAAGCCCGCGGTCGGGATCGAGACCTGGAAGTCACCGGCGACCTCGGGGAGCAACCCCATGATCACGAACTCGGTCGTTCCGATCCCGAAGGCCCCGATGGCGAGGGCGAGGAGCGCGAGCGGCATGGATTTTACCTTCCTTAAAGATTGCGTCTGCGCCTTACGAGCGTCCACAATAATTGCAGACGCTGGTTACTTGCAAGCGCGGACTATTGCAGACGTCCCCTATCCTGGAGTCACACAGCTCCCGTACGGAGGAGAGAGACATGACAGCGACCGACCCCGCCCTGACTGCCATCGCCCAGAGCTGGTGCGCCCTCTCGCTGCTCCACGGGAAGATCGAGGCGCGTGTCGAGCGGGCGCTCCAGGCCGGCCACGGGCTCAGCGCACGCGAGTACTCCCTGCTCGACGTGTTGAGCCGACAGCACAACGGCACCGGCGGGCATCTCCAGATGAAGCGGGTCGCCGACGCCGTCGTCCTCAGCCAGAGCGCCACCACCCGGCTCGTCACCCGGCTGGAAGACCGTGGACTGCTGACCCGCTACCTGTGCGACACCGACCGTCGGGGCATCTACACCGACGTCACCGAGGCCGGGCTCACGCTGCTGGAGGCCGCTCGGCCGACGAACGACAGCGCGCTGCGGGCGGCCCTGGACGAGGCGGCGGAGAACCCGGAGCTCGCCCCCCTGGTCAGAGCGGTCGAAGAACTGAAGGCCCCGGTCTGACCGACCCTGATCGACATGACACCCTTCGGGGCCGTCGACCTAAAATGCCGATCATGAGTGATCTGGAAATACGCCCCGTCGCCCCGGACGACCTGGCCGCGGTGGTTGCGATGCTCGCCGATGACCCCCTGGGCGCACAGCGCGAGTCCCCCGACGACCTCACCCCGTACCGGGAGGCGTTCCAGCGGCTGGCCGACGACCCGAACCAGCACGTGGTCGTCGCGGTTCGTGAGGGCCGAGTCGTCGGCACCCTGCAGCTGACGATCGTCCCGGGGCTGTCCCGCCGTGGGGCGACCCGCTCGATCATCGAGGGAGTCCGCATCCATGGCGACGAGCGCGGCAGTGGCCTCGGCACCCAGCTCATCCAGTGGGCGGTGGACGAATCCCGCCGACAGAACTGCCAGTTGGTGCAGCTGACCTCGGATGCCACCCGCGAGGACGCACACCGCTTCTACGAGCGGCTCGGCTTCACGGCCAGCCATGTGGGCTTCAAGCTGGCGCTCTGACGAGGACGGACCAGTGGGTGTTTCACGTGAAACACCCACCGCTCCCCAAGGTCGGCTCGTCGGCCCGACCTGCGATACGCCCCCTCCCGACCTCAGCCGCCGAGCCCGCGCCAGCCCTCCGCGTCCACACCGCCGGGCACGGCCGCCCCCGCCTCGTAGGGCTCCCGGGTGAAGACGAACGAGCCGAGGTCGAGGTGGTCCACCGAGCCGTCGTCCTTGCGTACGACGCGCAGGGTCTCCCCCGCGTAGTAGTCGTTCTGGCCCGTCCAGGTGCCGTCCGATCGGTACGTGAAGGCCGCGCCGCGTCCCTTGCCGCCCAGCGGTGTGAGCTGCAGGCCCCGGTCCCCCGTGAGCCGCAGCGTGACCGGGTGGGTGCCCCAGTGCCAGATCCCGGTCAGCGCGAGCAGTTCGTCGTCCACCTCGGGCAGCGGACGCCAAGGGTCAGGGATCCGGGGCTCGGCGTCGACGACGATCCCCAGGAGTTCGGCGGCCACCGTCGCGGCGGGCAGTCCGGAGGTGACATTGGCGAGGACGACCGCCGTCACGTCCTCCTCCTCGCTGCCCCAGAGGCCGGCGACGAACCCGGGAAGCGATCCCGAATGCCCGAAGAGCACGCGCCCTTCGCCCCCGACGATCTGGAGACCGAGGCCGTAGCCACTGCCGCCCGTCTCGGTCGGTGCGGCGGGCGTCCGCATCTCCCGCACGGAGGACGCCGACAGGACCCGGTCGTCGCCCCCGGTCAGGAAGGCGGCGAACCGCAGCAGGTCCGCCGCGGTGGACCAGAGCTGACCGGCGGGCGCCATGATCCCGAGGTCCTCGGCGGGTTCGCTCAGCATGACGTCGGCCCAGGGGTGGACGGCCCAACCGCCCGCGTGCGGTGCCACCGGCCCGGTCGTCGTACGGTGCATGCCCAGCGGTTCCAGGATCTCGCGGCGCAGCGCCTCCTCCCAGGAAACGCCGCGTACCGCTTCGACCAGCGAACCGAGCAGGGTGTATCCCGGGTTGGAGTAGTGATGGCGATGACCGGCCGGGTGCGTCCGCGGCCGGTCGCCCAGCACGTCGGCGAGCTCGGGCCGCAGGCTGCCGGGCGTCCGCTCCCACCAGGGGGCGGGCGCTTCGGCGCCCAGCCCCGCGCTGTGGCCCAGCAGCTGAAAGACGGTCGCCCCGCCCACGTCCGTGCCGGGGAGGTGCTTCTCCAGGGGGTCGTCCAGGTCGATCAGGCCCTCGTCCCGCAGCCGCAGAACCAGGACGGCCGTGAACGTCTTGGTGATCGAGCCGATCCGGTACTGCGTATCGACGTCGGGAGCATGCCCCTCGACGCACGTACGCGCCCCGCTCCAGTCCGTCCGCCCCTGTCGCCGCACAGCAGCCACGAGGGACGGCGCACGGCCGTCCCGCTGCGCGACGGCGATGCGGTGCAACAGAGCGCGCCGGGTACTGGGAAGCAGGGCTTCGTCGATAGAGGTCATGGTCCAACCCCTACCCGACGGGCCCCTCCTTGACGAACTCTTTTCCGCGGAGTCGAGCCGGCGGATTCCAGACCCGCGCAGGGCAGGGCCCGGTGCTGGAACTCCGCCTGGAGGCGACCCACCGCCCCGAACCGCGCACCCAGCCGGCCAGAACCATGCCCGCCGGCACGAGAGCCCCATGACGCGGGGTCAGGCGGCCCCGGTGTGGTGATCCAGCAAGCGGGTGAGCAACCGGACGAGCTGGTCGCGTTCCGACGGGCTCAGCGGCGCGAGCAGTTCGCCTTCCAGGTCGTCCAGCGTCTCGTCCAGCAGGCACAGGTGCCGACGGCCCCGGGAGGAGATCGTGATGACGTTGCGTCGCCGGTCCTCGGGATCCGGCACCCGCGCGACGAGACCGCGCTCGGCCAGCTCGTTGAGCACGCCGACCATGTCGCTCCGATGGATGCCGGAGCGACTGCTCAGCTCGGCCTGGCTGCCCGGCCCGTACTCCTGCAATGAGGCGAGCACCGCGTAGTGCCACTTGCGCGCGTCGACCTGAACCAGCCCATCGGTGATCAGCCGGTCCGACCGCACGGTCAGCTGCGACAGCAACCGGCTCGGCCGCCGGCGCAGCCTGTCGGGCGTCCGAGGAGTGCTGTCGTCGGGAATGCCCACGGTTTCGGCTCCGCCCATGACGTCCACTCTCTCCTTGCGCCGGTCCGACGGACGCTGTACGTTCACTCGCGCCGAAAACGTTGGTGCGACGAACGTTAGCGCCACAAACGTCAACGGCGAACTCCCAGGAAGGAAGATCCGCCATTCCCGCCAAGACAGTACAGATCCCCACCGAGGACGGCCTGGCCGACGCCTTCGCCGCCTACCCCGAGCACGGCGAGCGGCATCCAGGGGTACTGATGTACGCGGACGGCTTCGGCATCCGGCCCGTACTGCGGGAGATGGCCCGCGAGCTGGCGGGACACGGGTACTACGTGCTCGTCCCCAACTTCCTCTACCGGCACGGCCCGGCGCCACTCATCGACCTTCCCGAGCACATCGGGGATGCGGACCGGTCCGCGCTCGTCGCCCGGCTGATGCCCCTGATCGAGGCGCACACCGCCGAACGCGTACGGCGCGACGCCGACTCCTACCTCAGGTTCCTCACGGCCCAGCCCGAGGTCGCCGCCGGACCGGTCGCGGTGACCGGCTACTGCATCGGCGGCCTCCTGGCGACGCGCACCGCCGCGGCCCACCCCGGCCAGGTGGCCGCCGTCGCCGCGTTCCACGCCCCTGTCGCCGCCGACGGGCCCGACAGCCTGAGCCGTCTCACCGCCGAGGTGCACTTCGGCCACGCGGAGACGGACATCACGCCCGAGGCACTCGCCGAGCTCAACAGGTCCCTGGACGCCGCAGGAATCGACTACACCTCCGAGATCTACCCCGGCACCGTCCACGGCTTCACCATGTCCGACACCGACGCCTTCGACCCGGCCGGACTGCGGCACCACTGGGACCGCCTGCTTCCCCTCCTCGCCCGTGCAGGGCAGGCGCCGCCCGTCCACACCCGACCCGCTCCACACGCGACATGACCAGGAAGAGCCGTCGTCCTGCTCACGAGGGCGGCTGAGTCGTCATGGCTGTCCGGACAGCCTTCGCGGCCTCGCTGCCGAACGGCGGCGGCCGGAGGGGACGATGAACACAAGTGAGCGAGGTGAACGTGCCAGGCGACCGGGCAGGACCGGCACTCTCCCCGTCCTTCAGGTGCCGCAGGCGTTGCCCGCCGTCGTGCACTTCCCTGTCGGGTTCTTCGTTCGCGTTCTGGTCAGAGTTCCCTCTGATCCCGCTGCGGCCAGGCAGGAGCATGTCGGTGTCCCTGAACGCCACGACGTGGCGATCGGTCCGATGCGGAGTGCGGTCAGCGCTTGCGAGCGGTGGCGATGATGACGGGCAGCAGCACGAGGGCGATGACTGCTCCGGTGACGGCCAGAGCGGAGTAGCTGGTGGTGGCGACGACGAGGCCGGAGATCATGCCGCCGGCGGCGCCGGCGATGGCTACGGCGACGTCGACGAGTCCCTGGGTCTTGGCGCGGGTGGCCAAGGGGGCGGCGTCGGTGACGATGGCGGTGCCGCTGACCAGGCCGAAGTTCCAGCCGAGGCCGAGCAGGATGAGGGCGAGGGCGAGCAGGGCGACCGAGTCGTCCGGTGCGGTGGCGGCGAGGATGCCGGAGGCCAGGAGCGTGAGGGCGGCCCAGACGGCGATGGATGCGGAGCCGAAGCGGTCGACGAGTCGGCCGGTCAGCGGTGAGGGCAGGTACATGGCGCCGACATGCAGGGCGATGACCAGACCGGAGGCGCCGGCGCCGTGGCCGTGGGCGTGCATGTGGACGGGGGTCATCGTCATGACCGCCACCATGACGATCTGCGTGAGGACCAGGACCAGGACTCCCAGCCGCAGGCTCGGCCCGCGCCGTACGGTGCGCGGCGCGGATGCCTCAGGCACGCTCGTTCGCTGTGCCGCATCCATGCCCGTGTCGGTGTGAAGAGTGCGGGCGATCAGGAGAGGGTCGGGGCGCAGCCAGATCAGCAGGACGAGGGCGGCCAGGATGAAGGCAGCGGCGGCGATGACGAAGAGGCCGGTGAGGCTGGGCAGGCCGAGTACTTCTGCCAGGTTGCCGGTGGGGCCGGCGAGGGCGGGACCGGCCACACCGCCGACGGTGGTGGCGACCAGGACGGTGGAGATGGCGCGGGCACGGTGGGCCGGTGCGGCGAGGTCGGCTCCGGCGTAGCGGGCCTGGAGGTTGACGGCGGTGCCGGCGCCGTAGAGGAACAGGGCAACGAAGAGCAGGGCAGGGCTGTTGACAACGGCGGCGACGATGACGCCGACCGCGCCGAGTGCTCCGACGAGGTATCCGGCGGCCAGTCCGGGGCGGCGGCCGCGGGCCTGGGAGAGGTGGCTGACGGCGATGGCGGCGCGCGCGGAGCCTGCGGTGAGCAGGCCGCTGCTCAGTCCGGCCAGGGCGGTGGAGTGGAGCATGTCCTGCACGAGCAGGGCGGCGACGGTGGTGCCCGCGGCGAGCCCGAGTCCGCTGAGGACCTGGGAGGCGAACAGCACGGTGAGGATGCGCTGTTGCGTACGGGCCTGCGGCAGGCCGCTGTCCGGAGCGGTGAGGGGGGAGGGGGTGTTCGGGGCGGTCGTGTGGTGGGCCATGGCTGATCCAGGAGGGACAGGCCCGGAGGTGAGTGTGGGCATACCTGACGGGCCGGCGGGAGGGGCCGGCTGTCTCGGTGAGATAGAGAGGTCGGCTGCCTCGATGAGTGGATGCGGATGGGCGGTGGTGCGCTCATCCGTCGGCAGGAGCGGGCGTAGACGTGGGACACGGGGGCGTGGGGGGGGGGGGGGGGCGGCGCGGCGGCCCCCCCCCCCCCGCGCGCGGGGGGGGTGTTGTCGCCAAAAACAGAGCGGGGGGCGGGACCACCCCCGGGGGGAGGGGGCCCCACACACC
>NZ_JBIDBC010000002.1:172070-239606 GCF_043202835.1 Streptomyces sp. NPDC048142 | reverse complement strand
GGGGGGGGGGGGGGCGCGCCGGGGGGCGGGGGGGGGGGTTGCGGGGGGGCGGGGGGGGGGGGGGGGGGGCCGGGGGGGGGGCCCCCACCCCCACGGGCAGGCTGCGGTTGGTCTGCTCAGCTCAACTGCAGGCGGTCGGCCAGACCTGCGGCGGTGAAGGCGGCCTGCAGCTCGTCCCGGCCCTCGGTGAAGTGGGACCAGCTGTCGAAGTGGACGGGCACCACGCGGCTGGCGCCGAGGATCTGGGTGGCCTCGGCGGCCTGGGCGCTGTCCAGGACGATCAGTCCGCCGTCGAAGATCTCCGCGAAGCGGGGCGCGCCGGCGAAGAGGATCGCGGTGTCGATGGGGGCGAAGCGTTCGGCGATCTCCCGGACGGCGTCGAGGGAGGCGTTGTCGCCGCTGACATAGACGGTGGGCAGGTCCTGGCCGGTGAGGACGAAGCCGATGACCTGTCCGGCGATCGGTTCGACCTCCTCGCGGGTGCCGGGCCCGTGGATGGCGGGGACGGCGGTCACCGTGAGCGTGCCGCCGCCGGGGCGGTCCAGCTCGATGGACTCCCAGTCGGCCAGCCCCTTGGCCTTGTGCCCGAGGCGTTCACCGCCACCGGTGGTGGTGAGGGTGAGCGGGATGTCGGCGAGCAGGGCGCGGCCGGCGCTGTCGAGGTTGTCGTCGTGCTCGTCGTGGGAGAGCAGGACGACGTCGACGGGGCCCACGTCGGCGGGGGTGCCCGTGGAGGGGGCGGTCTTGGTCAGGGCCGGGGCACCGGGGGGCGCGGGGTAGGTGCAGGGGGCGTCGAAGGTCGGGTCGGTCAGAAAGCGCAGGCCGCCGTACTCGAACAGGGCCGTGGGGCCGCCGAAGACGCGGACGGGGAACTGCGTGGTCGCAGGGGAAACAGACACGAAAACCTCACGGATGAATACGATTGAACCGTGAGTTGACCATAGTCAGGCATCACGGATGAAGGCAAGTCCAACCGTGAGTCACGTTTGTGGGCAGGTCGTACCATGACCGGTATGGAAGAGAGCCTCATCACCGATTCCGGGCTGCCACCGGCGCCGGGGGCCGAGCATCACCCCTCGCTCGCCCTGGTCAACAGCGCCGTCGCGCTACCGGGCGGGCACTACGTCGACCAGCTCGGCACGCCTGCCGGGGCCGACCAGTGGCTGACGCAGCAGGGCCTCACCCCGGTCGACGCGGGCATGCTCGACATGTGTGCCGCGCAGCTGCGCTCCCTGCGCGAGCAGGTCCGGGCGCTGTTCGCGTCCCGTGTCGCGGGGCTGCCCGCCCTGCCCGCCGCAGTCGCCGCGATCAACGACACCCTGACCCGTGTGCCCACCGCCCCGCTGCTGGTCTGGGACGAGAGCGGCCCCTACCGCGCCATGCCCCACCCCACCTCGGAACTCGTCGATCACGCCTTGGCGGCGCTCGCCGCCGACGCCGCCGACCTCCTCACCGGTCCCGATGCCGAGCGCCTCACCGCCTGCGCCTCCACGCCCTGCAACCGCTACCTGCTCCGCCACGGCCGCCGCCACTGGTGCTCCACCCGCTGCGGGGACCGCGCACGCGCCGCCCGCGCCTACGCCCGCCGCACCGGACGCACCTGACGCACCTGACGCCTCAGGCAGAGAGTGTCGGCACGGCGCGGGAGCCCCTGGAACTGGAAGTTGCGCGATCTGCGTCGGCGGCTTCGGCCACTGGTGTGATGGTCAGCGGCGGCAGGTGTGCTCACCTCTGGGCGACGGTCGTCTCCGTGCCACCCGGGAGCACATGACAGCGCGCTCGGGTTGAACGCGGCATCGTAGATCAACACGTCTACGAGCGGATGCTGTTGGCGGAGCCCGTAATGGCCGTCCTGCCGGCCCGCGCGACTTCGGCGCCGAATGGGGTCGGTCGCATACCGCGGACACGTTCAGCACGTTCGAGCAGGGCGTTGCCCAGATCCCGCTCGAGCTCGTTGATCTTCTTGATCAACGTGGAGGGATGGATACGGATGGATACCGAGGGCTTGGGCCGCCTTCCACAAGAGCCGACGGTGCACGGCGTACTGGTCGTAGAGCCAGTCCCGTTCGACCGGTGCGTGCTTCTTGTAATCCTTCCGTCAGGTCTGCGCCATGTCCACGAAGCGGGAGTAGTGCCCCTGGAACGCCACGGTGATGGTGGCCGTCGGACCGTTACGGTGCTTGCCGACGATGATGTCGGCCTCGCCCGCGCGCGGTGACTCCTTCTCGTACGCGTCCTCGCGGTGGAGCAGGATGACCATGTCGGCGTCCTGCTCGATGGAGCCGGACTCACGCAGGTCGGACACCATCGGCTTCTTGTCCGTGCGCTGCTCGGGACCACGGTTCAGCTGCGAGAGCGCGATCACCGGGACCTCCAGCTCCTTGGCCAGCAGCTTCAGGTTTCGGGACATGTCCGAGACCTCCTGCTGACGGCTCTCGGACCGCTTCGACCCACCGGCCTGCATCAGCTGCAGATAGTCGATGATCACGAGCTTGATGTCGTTGCGCTGCTTGAGCCGACGGCACTTCGCGCGGATCTCCATCATCGACAGGTTGGGGGAGTCGTCGATGTAGAGCGGAGCGGCCGACACCTCGGGCATCCGGCGTGCGAGCCGCGTCCAGTCCTCGTCCGTCATGGTGCCGGACCGCATGTGGTGAAGGGCCACCCGCGCCTCGGCCGAAAGCAGACGCATCGCGATCTCGTTGCGCCCCATTTCGAGGGAGAAGATGACACTGGGCAGGTTGTTCTTGATCGACGCGGCGCGCGCGAAATCCAGCGCCAGTGTGGACTTGCCCATGGCGGGACGAGCCGCGATCACGATCATCTGGCCGGGGTGCATGCCGTTCGTCAGTGCGTCGAGGTCCGTGAAGCCCGTCGGCACGCCGGTCATCTCACCGCTGCGCGAGCCGATGGCCTCGATCTCGTCGAGTGCGCCCTCCATGATGTCGCCGAGGGGGAGGTAGTCCTCGCTGGTGCGCTGCTCGGTGACCGCGTAGATCTCGGCCTGCGCGGAGTTGACGATCTCGTCCACGTCCCCGTCGGCCGCGTATCCCATCTGCGTGATCTTCGTGCCCGCCTCGACCAGCCGACGGAGCACCGCCCGCTCGTGGACGATCTCCGCGTAGTACGAGGCGTTGGCCGCAGTGGGGACGGACTGCACCAGGGTGTGCAGATAGGGCGCTCCGCCGACCTTGGTGATCTCTCCGCGCTTGACCAGTTCGGCGGCGACGGTGATCGGGTCGGCCGGCTCGCCCTTGGCGTAGAGGTCGAGGATCGCCGAGTAGACGGTCTCGTGGGCGGGGCGGTAGAAGTCGTGCCCCTTGATGATCTCCACGACGTCCGCGATGGCGTCCTTGGACAGCAGCATGCCGCCGAGGACCGACTGCTCGGCGTCGAGGTCCTGGGGCGGCACCCGTTCGAATCCGGGGGAGCCGCCTTCCCAGGCCTCGTCCGAGCCGCGGTCGTGGCGGTCCTCACGCCCCTTGCGGTCCCCTCTACGCCGATGGGAGACAGGCAGACGGTCCCCGGGACCAGCCTCGGTCCAGGGGTCGTCCAAAGGCTCGGGAATGCTCACCGCGCCGCCTCCTCCCGTCCGCATCGCGGACCTAGCCGTGCCACTCTTTCTTACGGCACGGCACCGACAAACAGGTCGCCCGACTCCACTTCCGGCGCATCTGGTTCGGTGGATTCCGGTGCCGGAACGGAGTGCGGGCGCCGCACTACGGTAGGCCCCTCCGCACCGTCAGCCAATCTGGTTATCCACAGGGCATGTGGACGACGGACCAGATGCTGTGGAGAACCCCGCCGAACCTGTGCACGGACCGGGGGACAGCACTGTGGACAAACTCATAGCGACATCAGCGTGACCACTCTGACCTGGGCACTCTCCGTCCACCGACTGTGGGGGAGAAAAACTTTCGCCCTCATTTCAAGATCGCCGCAAACGGCACGGGAAGGAAGGGCCCACGGGGATAAAAGTAAGGATCAAAGACTGATTGCATCTCTTACCTGTGGAAGATTAGATTGACCCCATGACCCAGGCCCCCGCGACCCCGGAGAACAGCCGCCGACGGCACGACCGCGAGATCATCGCCCTTGCCGTCCCGGCGTTCGGCGCGCTCGTCGCCGAGCCCCTGTTCGTCATGGTCGACAGCGCCGTCGTCGGCCACCTCGGCACCCCGCAACTGGCCGGCCTCGGCATCGCGGCGGCCCTGCTGATGACCGCCGTGAGCATCTTCGTCTTCCTCGCCTACGCGACCACGGCGGCCGTCGCCCGCCGCGTGGGGGCGGGCGATCTGCCCGCCGCCATCCGTCAGGGCATGGACGGCATCTGGCTCGCGCTGCTGCTCGGAGCCGCCGTTGTCGCCCTCGCGGTCCCGACGGCCCCCTGGCTCGTCGACATCTTCGGCGCCTCCGACACCGCGGCCCCGCACGCCATCACATACCTGAGGATCTCCATCCTCGGCATCCCGGCCATGCTCGTCGTGCTCGCCGCCACCGGCGTACTGCGCGGCCTCCAGGACACCCGCACCCCGCTGTACGTCGCCATCGGCGGTTTCACGGCGAACGCGATTCTCAATGTGACCCTTGTCTACGGTGCCGGGCTCGGCATCGCCGGATCCGCGTGGGGAACGGTGATCGCCCAGGTCGGCATGGCCGCCGCCTACCTCGTCGTGGTGATCCGAGGAGCTCGAAGGCACAGCGCCTCCCTGCGCCCCGACGCGGCCGGTATCAGGGCCAGCGCGCGGGCCGGCGTACCCCTGCTGGTCCGGACGCTGTCCCTGCGCGCCGTCCTGATGATCGCCACCGCCATCGCCGCCCGGCTCGGGGACGTCGATATCGCCGCGCACCAGATCATCCTCTCCCTCTGGAGCCTGACCGCCTTCGCGCTCGACGCCATCGCCATCGCGGGACAGGCGATCATCGGCCGGTATCTGGGGGCGAACGACGAGAAGGGCGCGCGCCAGGCCTGCCGCCGTATGGTCGAGTGGGGCATCGGCTGCGGCATCGTGCTCGGCATCCTGATCGTGCTCGCCCGGCCTCTGTTCATTCCGCTCTTCACGAGCGACCCCTCGGTGCAGGACGCCCTGCTCCCCGCGCTCCTGGTCGTGGCGGTCTCCCAGCCGATCGCCGGCGTGGTCTTCGTCCTGGACGGCGTCCTGATGGGAGCAGGCGACGGACGTTATCTCGCCTGGGCGATGCTGGTGACGCTCGCCGTCTTCGCTCCCGTCGCGCTCCTGGTGCCCTCCCTCGGCGGCGGGCTCACCGCGCTCTGGTGGGCGATGACACTCATGATGGCCGTCCGCCTCGTCACGCTCTGGCTGCGTACCCGATCGGGCCGGTGGATCGTCACCGGAGCTACGCGCTGATCCGCGCACCCCGGGGCATAGCGGGCTTGTTTCACGTGAAACAAGCCCGCCGGTCCCCCGTTGAACCGACCGTGGCTGTTTCACGTGAAACAGCCACGGTGTTTCACGTGAAACACCGTGCATCCCAGGACACAGTGAAGGGCCGCACCCAGCGGGTGCGGCCCTTCACTGACTCAGCTGAGCTCTGCCCTAGGCAGCAACGACCTCGACGCCGAGCTTCGCTGCGACCTCGGGGTGCAGACGGACGGACACCTGGTGTCCGCCGAGCGTCTTGATCGGCGAGCCGAGCTCGACGCGACGCTTGTCGACGTCGGGACCACCGGCAGCCTTGATCGCCGAAGCGATGTCGGCCGGGGTCACGGAGCCGAAGAGACGGCCGGCGTCGCCGGAGCGAACAGCCAGACGGACCTTCACGCCCTCGAGCTTGGCCTTGATCTCGTTGGCCTGCTCGATCGTCGCGATCTCGTGGATCTTGCGGGCGCGGCGGATCTGCGCCACGTCCTTCTCGCCGCCCTTGGTCCAGCGAATGGCGAAGCCACGCGGAACCAGGTAGTTACGGGCGTACCCGTCCTTGACGTCGACGACGTCGCCGGCGGCACCGAGGCCAGAGACCTCGTGGGTGAGGATGATCTTCATGCTCTTGTCACCCTTCCCTTATCGCGCGGTGGACGTGTAGGGCAGCAGCGCCATCTCACGGCTGTTCTTGACTGCCGTGGCGACGTCACGCTGGTGCTGCGTGCAGTTGCCGGTGACGCGGCGGGCACGGATCTTGCCGCGGTCGGAAATGAACTTCCGCAGCATGTTCGTGTCCTTGTAGTCCACGTACTGGGTCTTGTCCTTGCAGAACGCGCAGACCTTCTTCTTAGGCTTGCGCACAGGCGGCTTCGCCATGGTGTTTCTCCTGTGTGATCAAGAAGTGGGGGTACGAGCAGCCCTAGAAAGGGGGCTCGTCCGAGTAGCCGCCGCCAGAGGCACCGCCGGAACCGCCGGAGCTTCCGCCCCAGCCGCTTCCGCCGCCCTGCTGGCCCCCGCCGCCCTGGCCGCCGGCCGGCGCGCCGGTCGCCCACGGGTCGTCGGCGGGTGCACCGCCGCCGCCCTGCTGGCCACCGCCACCGGAACCGCCGCCCCAGTTGCTGCTGCCCTGCTGGCCGCCGCCGTATCCACCCTGACCGCCCTGGCCGCCGCGACCGGTGGTCTTGGTGACCTTGGCCGTGGCGTTCTTGAGGCTGGGGCCGACTTCCTCGACGTCCAGCTCGTAGACCGTGCGCTTGACGCCCTCACGGTCCTCGTAGGACCGCTGCTTCAGCCGGCCCTGCACGACGACGCGCATGCCTCGCTGGAGCGACTCCGCGACGTTCTCCGCCGCCTGACGCCAGACCGAGCAGGTGAGGAACAGGCCTTCGCCGTCCTTCCACTCATTGGTCTGCCGGTCGAAGATGCGGGGAGTGGACGCGACACGGAACTTCGCGACCGCCGCACCGGACGGGGTGAAGCGCAGCTCGGGGTCGTCGACGAGATTGCCGACGACCGTGATGACGGTCTCGCCTGCCATGGGTGAACCTCTCGGCGGGGATTGCTTCTGGCTGCTTGCTGCTACTCGGACCCGAAAACCGCTGAGCTAGATGCTCAGTGGATCTCGGGACGGAGGACCTTGGTCCGGAGGACCGACTCGTTCAGGTTCATCTGGCGGTCGAGCTCCTTGACGACCGCAGGCTCGGCCTGCAGGTCGATGACCGAGTAGATGCCCTCGGGCTTCTTCTTGATCTCATAGGCGAGCCGACGACGGCCCCAGGTGTCGACCTTCTCCACCTTTCCGTCGCCCTCACGGACGACGGAGAGGAAGTTCTCGATCAGCGGGGAGACTGCTCGCTCCTCGAGATCGGGGTCGAGGATGACCATCACCTCGTAGTGACGCATGTGGAACCCACCTCCTTTGGACTCAGCGGCCACGGTCGTTCCGTGGCAGGAGGGTCGTGATGCGTGTTGCAACGGCGTTCCCGAGGAGAACACCCAGCACTGACGATCAGCTCCCGAACGATCCCGGAGCGGGGGTTCGGGGAGAGGCTCGCCGTGCTGGCCTGGGCAGACACCGGTGCAGACCGTACAGACTACCCGTAGACCGGCTTCCGGTTGAAATCAGGAGCTCAGAGGGCACAATCGAGACAGATGCGGTGTGAGAGGCGCTACACCCGCCGGGGTGCGGGAGGCGCTGGACGCACCCGCCCATCCGTCCGGCCAGGAGGTACTCCATGGCACAGACCATTCGGCCCGCCACCGGTTCGCTCTTCGCTTCGGACGGCAAGCCGCACCCGCTCCAGGACACCCTGCTCGCCGTGACCCTCGTGCTGGGCGCTCTCGCCTTCGTGACGGCGATGTTCCACCACCTGCACCTGATCAGCTCGTGGGCCGGGCTGGTCGGCATCCTGACCGGTGGGTACGGGATGTACGTCTCCAAAACCACCGGCGAACGGTTCGGCCTGATCATCGGACTCGGCGCTTCCGCCGTCGGTTTCTTCCTCGGCATGGCCCACGGCGGCCTCTTCGGCGGCGTGATCACCTGACCGGAGCACGGGCCCGAGCGCCGGCCGGCGCGGGTACCCAGGTGCCCACGCCGGTTCGCCGTGCGTTCCGGCCCCCCGGGGCCAGGCCGGGCGCCCCTCGGTCACAGTAGGCTTCGGCGCGAGAGCCGGAGCCCCTGACCGATGGGGACACACCTGCCGAGGAGCGCCCCGCATGAGCCTGACCCTGAGGACCATCAGCCGAGAGCAGCATCTGGCGTACATCCAGAGCCTGCCCTCGGCCAGTCACTGCCAGGTTCCGGCGTGGGCTGATGTGAAGACCGAATGGCGCTCGGAGAACCTGGGCTGGTTCGACAAGAACGGCGAGATCGTCGGTGCCGGCCTCGTCCTGTACCGCCAGCTGCCCAAGATCAAGCGCTATCTCGCGTACCTCCCCGAGGGCCCGGTCATCAACTGGTACGCGCCGAACCTGGACGACTGGCTCCAGCCGATGCTCGCCCATCTCAAGCAGCAGGGCGCCTTCTCCGTGAAGATGGGCCCGCCGGTGGTCATCCGCCGCTGGGACTCGGCGGCCATCAAGTCCGGCATCCAGGACCCTGATGTGAAGCGCCTGCGCGACGTCGAGGCCACGCACATCGAGCCGCGCGCCTTCGAGGTCGCGGACCGGCTGCGGAAGATGGGCTGGCAGCAGGGCGAGGACGGCGGCGCCGGATTCGGTGACGTCCAGCCCCGCTACGTCTTCCAGGTGCCGCTGGCCAACCGCTCGCTTGAGGACGTCCTCAAGGGCTTCAACCAGCTGTGGCGCCGCAACATCAAGAAGGCCGACAAGGCCGGCGTCGAGGTCGTCCAGGGCGGCTACGAGGACCTGGCCGAGTGGCAGCGGCTCTACGAGATCACCGCCGTGCGCGACCATTTCCGGCCGCGCCCGCTCTCGTACTTCCAGCGCATGTGGACCGTCCTCAACTCAGAGGACCCCAACCGGATGCGGCTCTACTTCGCCCGGCACAACGGCGTGAACCTCTCCGCGGCCACGATGCTCGTCGTCGGCGGACACGTCTGGTACTCCTACGGCGCCTCCGACAACATCGGGCGCGAGGTCCGGCCGTCGAACGCCATGCAGTGGCGCATGCTGCGCGACAGCTACGCGATGGGCGCGACCGTCTACGACCTGCGCGGCATCAGCGACTCGCTGGACGAGACCGACCACCTCTTCGGCCTGATCCAGTTCAAGGTCGGCACCGGCGGCGAGGCCGTCGAGTACGTCGGCGAGTGGGACTTCCCGCTCAACAAGCTGCTCCACAAGGCGCTCGACATCTATATGTCGCGCCGCTGACCCGCTTCACCGCATACCTGGGCCGGCGCATCTCGGCACACACCGTTCGCTCCTGAATCACCGCAGCCACCAGAAAGGTTCGGGCCGCCATGGCGCTCTCCCTCTACGTCGACACCGCGCGCTGGCGGGCGCACCAGAAGTCGGTGATCGACCAGTTCCCCGGTCTCGTACCCGTCTGCAAGGGCAACGGCTACGGCTTCGGCCATGAGCGCCTCGCCGACGAGACGATCCGCTTCGGATCCGACACCCTCGCCGTCGGGACGACCTACGAGGCGGCCCGGGTCAAGGACTGGTTCAGCGGCGACCTGCTCGTCCTGACCCCGTTCCGACGTGGTGAGGAGCCCGTACCGCTTCCGGACCGCGTCGTCCGGTCCGTCTCCTCCGTCGACGGGGTGCACGCCCTGGTGGGCGCCCGGGTCGTCATCGAGTGCATGAGCTCGATGAAGCGCCACGGCGTCAAGGAGGAAGAGCTCGGGCAGCTGCACGCGGCGATCGAGGACGTACGGCTCGAAGGGTTCGCCCTGCACCTGCCGCTGGACCGCACCGACGGCTCCGACGCCGTCGAGGAGGTCATCGGCTGGATGGACCGGCTGCGCGCGGCCCGGCTGCCGCTGCACACCATGTTCGTCAGCCATCTGCGCGCCGAAGAGCTGGCCCGGCTCCAGCAGCAGTTCCCGCAGACCCGCTTCCGCGCCCGTATCGGCACCCGCCTCTGGCTCGGCGACCACGAGGCCACCGAGTACCGGGGGGCCGTCCTGGACGTCACCCCCGTCGTCAAGGGCGACCGGTTCGGCTACCGCCAGCAGAAGACCGCGTCCGACGGCTGGCTGGTCGTCGTGGCCGGCGGTACGTCCCACGGGGTCGGCCTGGAGGCGCCCAAGGCGCTGCACGGCGTGATGCCGCGGGCCAAGGGCGTCGCCCGTGCGGGCCTGGCCACGGTCAACCGCAACCTGTCGCCGTTCGTCTGGGCGGGCAAGCAGCGGTGGTTCGCCGAGCCGCCGCACATGCAGGTGTCGATCCTGTTCGTGCCCTCGGACGCCCAGGAGCCCCGGGTCGGTGACGAGCTGGTCGCCCATCTGCGTCACACGACCACCCAGTACGACCGGCTCGTCGACCGCTGAGCCACCCGGGCGCGGCCGCTCAACGGCCGCGCCCGGCCCCGGCTCAGCCGTCCCGGGTGGGCGTGACGCCCCACTCCACCTGGGGTCCCGTGGCCGTCGGGGCCGTGTGCCCGGACGGACGGGCCTCGGGCGTCAGCACGAACGTGTCCGGAGCCCCGTCGAGGACACCGCCCGACGGGTCGTCCGACCCGTCCCCGCGGACCGGATCCTTCTCCGGCAGGAGGATGTCCCGGACGATCAGCGCGCACAGGTACAGCGTGCCCAGCAGGTGCAGGGCGATCGCTGCCTGGTAGCCCTCCTGCGGCAGTCCCTGGTGCGTGTCGCCGCCGCTGGTGTAGGCGAGGTAGAACCAGATCCCGAGGAAGTACATGACCTCGCAGGCCTGCCAGATGAGGAAGTCGCGCCAGCGCGGCCGGGCCAGGACGGCCAGCGGGATCAGCCAGAGCACGTACTGCGGTGAGTAGACCTTGTTCGTCAGGATGAACGCGGCCACCACCAGGAACGCCAGCTGGGCGAAGCGCGGCCTGCGGGCCGCGGACAGCGCCAGGCCCGCGATGCCCGCGCAGAACACGGCCATCAGGACGACCGAGGCGGTGTTGACCGTGTCCACATCGATGGGCTTGCCGGTGCGCTGAGTGATGATCAGCCAGAACGAGCCGAAGTCGATGGGCCTCTCCTGGCTGAAGGTGTAGAACTTCCGCCATCCCTCGGGGGCGAAGAGCATCACCGGCAGGTTCACCACGAGCCAGGCCGACCCCGCGCCCAGCAGGGCCGTCCCGAACTCGCGCAGCCTGCCCGCCCGCCAGCAGAGCAGCAGGAGCGGGCCGAGCAGCAGGACGGGGTAGAGCTTGGCGGCCGTCGCCAGGCCGATGAGGATGCCGAACGCGAGGACCCGGCCCCGGGACCACATGAGCATCGCCGCGGCCGTCAGGGCGACGGCCAGCAGGTCCCAGTTGATGGTCGCGGTGAGGACGAACGCGGGAGCCAGCGCGACCAGGAGTCCGTCCCAGGGGCGGTGGCGGTGCGTGCGGACGGTGCACACGGCGACGACGACCGCGCAGATCATCAGCATGCCCGCGTTGACCATCCAGTACATCTGCTCGCGCTGCTGGATGGGGTCGCTGTCGGGCGTCAGCGTCAGCCAGGCCGCCACCTGCATGAACACCCCGGTCAGCACGGGGTACTCCAGGTACTGCATATCGCCGCTCAGCCGGTCGAAGTACGGCACCAGGCCGTCGGCGAAGCCGCGTCCCAGAAAGAGGTGCGGAATATCGGAGTAGCAGGCGTGCGTGTACTGCGAGGTGGCCCCGCGGAACCAGGCCCATTCGTAGCAGGGGATCTTCTGCACCATGCCGAGGGCGAACATCCCGATCATGACCAGCGCGACGACCCGCACGGGCGTGAGCGGACCGTCGCCGAGCCGCGCCCAGCGTCCCACCCGGCCACCGAACAGCTCGCTGCCGGCCGCCGCGACCTCGTCCTGATCGGTGGGCCGCACGGCGGGCCGCTCCTGGTGCACGCTCGTGTCTCCTGCGCTGGGGCTTGGCATGCCGCACATCCTGCCGTACGGGGCTGTGCCCGGGGCAGGGACCGCCCGGGGGACACGGCAGGAGAGCCCAGGAGGCCGCACACCGCAGGGAACACGGCGAGGGCCGCCGTACCCGGATGGATACGGCGGCCCTCGCCGCTGTGCTGGGCCGGCCCCGAGAGCTCCGGCCTGCGATCCGACTATCCCGAGTTGCCCCAGATCGAGCCGGTTCCCCCCGGGGTGCCGTTCCCTCCCTGGACTCCGGCGTTGTCTGCGCCGCCGTCGCCCCCGCCGTCGTCTCCGCCGCCCTCGCTCCCGCCGTCCGCACCGCCGTTTGCCCCACCGCCGCCGTCCGCACCGGCGTTCGCCCCACCGTCTGCCGCCTGGCAGTTCGGGTCGAAGATGCCGCAGGTCCTGCTCGGCGTCGGTGTCGGACTCGGAGTGGTCGGCGTCGGGGTCGGCGTCGGAGTCGGCGTCGGCTCCTCGGAGGCCTTCTCCGAAGGCGTGGGACTGGGCGTCGGGCTGGGACTGGCCGCGCCACCGCCCCATACGATCTCGCCGAGGTCCTGCGGCTCCGGGAAGGAGACGACCTTCCTGCCCTTCATCGCCCCGGTCATGTAGTCGTGCCAGATGGAGGCCGGGAACGAGTTTCCGTGGATCTTGTCCTCACCACCCGTGCCGAACATCATCTCGAACTCGCGCTCTTTGTTCGTCTCGTCGTCGTCATACCGGAACATGCTGATGGCGGTCGAGACCTGCGGCGTGTACCCGACGAACCAGGCGGACCGGTTGCCGTCCGTCGTACCGGTCTTGCCCGCGGCCGCACGGCCCTCCAGCCGGGCGGGCTTGCCTGTTCCGTTCTCCACGACGTTCTTCAGCACGTCCGTGACGTTGTCGGCGATGACCGGGCTGAAGGCGCGCTTGGACCTCTTCTCGTGCTTGAAGACGGTCACGCCCCCCTGCTTCACCTCGGTCACCGAGTACGTGTCGTTCTGCTGGCCACTCGTGGCGAAGGTGGCGTAGGAGCCAGCCATGCGGATGGCGCTGGGCGACGAGGTGCCGATGGAGAACGACGGAACGGTGGAGTTCGCCATGAAGGTGTCGTCCTTCAGGCCCGCTGCCACGGCGACGTCCTTGACCTTGTCCGTGCCGACGTCCATACCGAGCTGCACGAAAGGCGAGTTGGCGGACTGCTCCATGGCCTTCCGCAGATCGATCTCGCCGTAGTCCCAGTCGCCGTCGTTGGTCTGGCGCCACTCATCGCCGTTCTCGTTCTTCCAGACCTTCCCGGTGTAGTCCCTGATCTTCAATCCGTTGTCGCCGTTGTAGATGCTCTCGGGCGAGACCTGGGTGCGCTGGGAGTTGTCCTGGACCGGTCCGCCGGACGGGTCGCGCACGCCGTACTGCATGGCAGCGGCCAGCACGAAGGGCTTGAAGGTCGATCCGACCTGGGCACCGGTGGCGTCCGCGTTGTTCGTGAAGTGGGTGGTGGCGTCCTGGCCGCCGTACGTGGCGATGATGGCGCCGGTCTTCGCGTCCACGGACGCACCGCCGAACTCGACATGCGTGTCCGTCTTGGGACGCTCCTTGGGCCGGATCTTGGCCTTGTAGACCTTGTCCACCGCTGCTTCGAGCTCCTGCACCCTCTTCTTCTGGAAGGTGGTGTGGATCTCGAAGCCGCCCAGTTCGAGCTGCTTGCCGTCGATGCCCTTCTCGTTGTTGGCGAGGAAGTACTTCTTGGCGAGGTCCACCAGGTAACCGGTCTGACCGCCCAGCTTGGCGTCCTTCTTCGGCGGCAGCGGGTCCGGGAACTTCGTGTACTTGGCGCGTTCCTCCGCCGTCATGCGCCCGTCCTTGACCTGCTCGTCAAGGATCCACTTCCAACGCTCCTTGGCCCGCTTGGTGTTCTTCTCCCGGGTCGCGTTGGTCTTGTCGATGTCGACAGCGCCGGCGGGGTCGTAGTAGCTCGCGCCCTTGAGCAGGGTGGCCAGGAAGGCGCACTCGCTCGCGTCCAGCTCGCCGGCGTCCTTGTTGTAGTAAGTGCGGGCCGCTGCCTGCAGGCCGGAGGCCCCACGTCCGTAGTACGAGACGTTGAGGTAGCCCGCCATCACGTCTTCCTTGTTCTCCTCACCGGCGACCTTGAGCGTGATGAAGAGTTCCTTGAACTTCCGGGTGAGGGTCTGGTCCTGGGAGAGCCGGGAGTTCTTCACGTACTGCTGGGTGATGGTCGATCCGCCCTGGGTCTCACCGCCCGTGGCCATGTTGAACAGCGCGCGCCCGATGCCCTTCGGGTCGATGCCGCGGTCCGTGTCGAAGCTCTTGTTCTCGGCGGAGATCACGGCGTTGCGCATCGCCTCCGGGATCTGCTCGTACTTGAGGATCTGGCGGTTGACCGCACCACCGGTCGCGACCATCTGCGTGCCGTCGGCCCAGTAGTAGACGTTGTTCTCCGCCTCGGCCGCTTCGTTGATGTTCGGCTTGGACACCAAGGCGTACGAGATGCCCGCCACGCCCATCAGCAAGCCGAGGAACCCCAGACAGAGCCCCGACACCAGCTTCCACGAGGGCACCCAGCGGCGGAATCCGTACTTGCCATGGCGGGGGTAGTCGATAAAGCGCTTCTTGCCGGAGCCGCCGCTGTCCCGTCCCCGGCCTCCCGGTCCGTCGGAACCGCCGCCACCGCGTCGTCGGCCGCCACCGCCACCCGCTCCGTGCCCCCCGGCGTCGGCGCCGCGGCGCCGGCCGCCGCGCTGGGCCGCGCGCCGGGCCTCGGCGCGACTGCCGTACTGCCGCTCCTCACCACCGTGTGACTCGGACGGCGATTCGGAAGGTGACTCAGAAGTGGCTCTGCGTGACGGGACCGCTCGGCGTCCGGTCGACTGCTGGGCGGCTCGTCTGGCCGCGGCACGCCCGCCACCCTGTGGCTGAGGCGTTTTGCGACGGTGCTCGCTCATGGAACGACTACTCCTCGGGCAGGCGAGAGCGCCTGGAAGCGGCAGTTGAGATCCGGTCCCCCCGAATGACGGACAAGCCCCTGCGGAAGGCTCATCCGCAGCACATCCGGCAGTCCGCGATGACTGACGCGCGAAAGCGTCTCGCGGTTCCCGGTGGTCTGCATGCCGCACAGACTACGCACGGTCAAAACCCGCCTAGGGCCGAACTTCACCCCAAACAACGCAAGTCGAACTCTGGGAATCGCGGATGTGACGCCGTTCACGAAGGTCACCCTTGTCGAACCGGCCGGACCGATCTATCGTGCTGATGTATCGAGTCGATACATCAGTGCGGCATAAGTACACCGGTGGTCCCGGTGGACCGTGCCGGCGGAAGCAGCGGGAGAAGGAGGAGGCACCGGTGAGCCGACGCTCCGGCATCCTCGAGTTCGCCGTGCTCGGCCTGCTCCGCGAATCGCCGATGCACGGCTATGAGCTGCGCAAACGCCTCAACACCTCGCTGGGGATCTTCCGTGCGTTCAGCTACGGGACCCTCTACCCCTGCCTCAAGACGCTGGTCGCCAGCGGCTGGTTGATCGAGGAGCCCGCCGGTGACCCGGCGGACACCGCACCGGTCACCGGACGCCCGGCCGCCTCCCCCTCCTCGTCACTGACAGGACGCCGGGCGAAGATCGTCTACAGGTTGACGGCAGAAGGTAAGGAGCACTTCGAGGAGCTGCTGTCGCACACCGGTCCGGACGCCTGGGAGGACGAGCACTTCGCAGCGCGCTTCGCCTTCTTCGGCCAGACCGAACGCGATGTGCGGATGCGGGTCCTCGAAGGCCGGCGCAGCCGGCTGGAGGAGCGCCTGGAGAAGATGCGCGCCGCCCTCGCCCGCACCCGTGAACGACTCGACGACTACACACTTGAGCTGCAGCGACACGGCATGGAGTCCGTGGAGCGCGAAGTGCGCTGGCTGAACGAGCTCATCGAGAGCGAGCGGTCGGGACGGGATCGGCGACGATCCTCGCCCGACGGCTCCGCTCAGCAGGACACACCTGGAGAGACGGGCGGCCTGCCCCGGCATCGGGACAACACCCCGCCGGATCCGTCCGACGACACCGCCAAGTGAAGTCATCGCACTCCGCGGCGACTTCATCGGAAACACCGATTACACAGGGAGCAACCGGAATGGGTTCGGTTCGCGTAGCCATCGTAGGCGTGGGCAACTGCGCCGCCTCGCTGGTGCAGGGCGTCGAGTACTACAAGGACGCCGATCCGGCCGGCAAGGTGCCCGGTCTGATGCACGTCCAGTTCGGCGAGTACCACGTCAGTGACGTCGAGTTCGTCGCCGCCTTCGACGTCGACGCGAAGAAGGTCGGCCTCGACCTCGCGGACGCCATCGGCGCCAGCGAGAACAACACCATCAAGATCGCGGACGTGCCGAACACGGGCGTGACCGTCCAGCGCGGCCACACCCACGACGGTCTCGGCAAGTACTACCGCGAGACGATCGAGGAGTCCGCGGACGCCCCGGTCGACGTCGTCCAGATCCTCAAGGACAAGCAGGTCGACGTTCTCGTCTGCTACCTGCCCGTCGGTTCCGAGGTCGCTGCGAAGTTCTACGCGCAGTGCGCCATCGACGCCAAGGTCGCGTTCGTCAACGCTCTCCCGGTGTTCATCGCCGGCACCAAGGAGTGGGCGGACAAGTTCACCGAGGCCGGTGTCCCGATCGTCGGCGACGACATCAAGTCCCAGGTGGGCGCCACCATCACGCACCGCGTGATGGCGAAGCTCTTCGAGGACCGCGGTGTCATCCTGGACCGCACGATGCAGCTGAACGTCGGCGGCAACATGGACTTCAAGAACATGCTCGAGCGTGAGCGCCTGGAGTCCAAGAAGATCTCGAAGACGCAGGCCGTCACCTCGCAGATCCGTGACCGTGAGCTCGGTGCGGACAACGTCCACATCGGCCCCTCGGACTACGTGGCCTGGCTGGACGACCGCAAGTGGGCGTACGTGCGCCTCGAGGGCCGCGCGTTCGGCGACGTTCCGCTGAACCTGGAGTACAAGCTCGAGGTGTGGGACTCCCCGAACTCGGCCGGTGTCATCATCGACGCCGTCCGCGCGGCGAAGATCGCCAAGGACCGCGGCATCGGAGGCCCGATCCTCTCCGCTTCGAGCTACTTCATGAAGAGCCCGCCGGTGCAGTACTTCGACGACGAGGCCCGCGAGAACGTCGAGAAGTTCATCAACGGCGACACCGAGAGCTGAACCGGCCTCCTCGGCTGACAGCCTCACCGGAGCGCTGAGCGGAGACGCTCGCCTCTTCCTGCCGCGCGTCGGGGGTCCCCGGGCAATCCGCCCGCGGATCCCCGACGTGTGTGACGCTTGCTCCCATGTCTGTCGCGCGTGATCTGCGCACTCTGCTGCGCCTGCGGAACTTCCGCCGCCTGCTCACCGTGCGGCTCCTGTCACAGTCCGCCGACGGCGTCTACCAGGTCGCCCTCGCCGCGTACGTCGTCTTCTCCCCGGAGAAGCAGGCGTCGGCCGCCGCCATCGCTTCAGCGATGGCCGTGCTCCTCCTGCCCTACTCCCTGATCGGGCCCTTCGCGGGGGTCCTGCTGGACCGCTGGCCCCGGCGTCAGGTCTTCCTCTACGGGAACCTTCTGCGGGCCGCCCTGGCGTGCTCCACGGCGCTGCTGATTCTCGCCTCGGTGCCCGACTGGCTCTTCTACGTCTCGGCCCTCTGCGTCACCGCCGTCAACCGTTTCGTGCTGGCCGGCCTCTCCGCCGCCCTGCCCCGGGTGGTCGACACCGATCGCCTCGTCGTCGCCAACTCCCTCTCCCCGACCGCCGGAACCCTGGCGGCGACCGCGGGGGGCGGCCTCGCCTTCGCCGTAAGGCTGCTGGCCGACGATTCCGACGCGGCGGTCGTGCTGCTGGGGTCGATGCTCTACCTGCTGTCCGCGCTGGCGTCCCTGAGCCTGCCCCGCTCGCTGCTGGGGCCGGATACCGACGAGAGCCCCCTGCGACTGCGGGCCGCTCTGGCCGTCACCGCACGCGGGCTCGTCGCCGGGCTCCGGCATCTGGCGCGGCGGAACCGCGCAGCTCGGGCCCTGGCAGCGATGACGGTGATCCGCTTCTGTTACGGCGCGCTCACCGTGATGGTGCTCATGCTGTGCCGCTACGCCTGGTCGGACACCGAGTCCGAAGGGCTGGCGCTGCTCGGCCTGGCGGTCGGGGTCTCCGGTGCGGGATTCTTCGTCGCCGCCGTCCTCACCCCGTGGGCGGTGGGGCAGCTCGGCCGCTACGGATGGATCGTGGCCTGCACCGGGGCGGCGGCGGTCCTGGTCCCCGCCCTGGGCCTCTCCTTCGCTCCCGCCCCGATGCTGATCGCCGCGTTCGTGCTCGGCGTCGTGACCCAGGGGTCGAAGATCGCGACCGACACGGTCGTGCAGACCTCGGTCGACGATTCCTTCCGTGGCCGGGTCTTCTCGCTCTACGACGTGCTCTTCAACGTCGCGTTCGTGAGCGCCGCGGGGGTGGCGGCCCTGATGCTCCCACCGGACGGCAGATCAGCCGCCGTCGTGGCGGTCGTGGCGGTGCTGTTCGCGGTGACCTCGGGGACGATGTTCCGCTGGCGACACACCGATGCCTACCGGTAGCCGCTCATGGATGCGCTGAGGGCGTTGTTTCACGTGAAACAACGCCCTCAGCACACATCCGGCGGGGTGGTGTTTCACGTGAAACACCACCCCGCCGGGCTCAGTCCTGCCTCGCCCACCATTCCTTGAGCGCCGCCACAGCGGCGTCCCGCTCCATGGGCCCGTGCTCCAGGCGCAGCTCCAGCAGGAACCCGTACGCCTTGCCGATCACCGGTCCGGGGCCGACATCAAGGATCCGCATGATGTCGTTGCCGTCCAGATCGGGGCGGATCGAGTCGAGCTCCTCCTGCTCCTGCAGCAGGGCGATGCGCTCCTCCAGCCCGTCGTAGGTGCGGGAGAGCGCGTTCGCCTTGCGCTTGTTCCGGGTCGTGCAGTCCGACCGGGTCAGCTTGTGGAGACGCTCCAGCAGCGGCCCGGCGTCGCGCACGTACCGGCGCACCGCGGAGTCGGTCCACTCGCCGTCGCCGTACCCGTGGAAGCGCAGGTGCAGCTCCACCAGTTTCGACACGTCCTTGACCAGCTCATTGGAGTACTTGAGCTCGGTCATGCGCTTCTTCGTCATCTTCGCGCCCACCACCTCGTGGTGATGGAAGGAGACCCTGCCGTCCTTCTCGAAGCGGCGGGTCCTCGGCTTGCCGATGTCGTGGAGCAGCGCGGCCAGACGCAGTACGAGATCGGGGCCGTCCTCCTCCAGGCCGATGGCCTGCTCCAGGACGGTCAGCGAGTGCTCGTAGACGTCCTTGTGGCGGTGATGCTCGTCACTCTCCAGACGCAGAGCGGGAAGCTCGGGCAGCACATGCTCGGCCAGCCCCGTGTCGACCAGGAGTCCCAGCCCCTTGCGCGGGTGCTGGGAGAGCAGCAGCTTGTTGAGTTCGTCGCGGACCCGCTCGGCGGAGACGATGCCGATTCGCGCGGCCATCTCCGTCATGGCGGTGACGACGTCGGGGGCGACCTCGAAGTCGAGCTGTGCGGCGAAGCGGGCCGCGCGCAGCATGCGCAGCGGGTCGTCGGAGAAGGACGCCTCAGGCGTGCCCGGAGTGCGCAGCACCCGCTCGGCGAGGTCCTTCAGGCCTCCGTACGGATCGACGAACTCCTTCTGCGGCAGGGCCACGGCCATCGCGTTGACCGTGAAGTCGCGGCGCACGAGGTCGTCCTCGATGGAGTCGCCGTAGGAGACCTCCGGCTTACGCGAGGTCCGGTCGTACGCCTCGGACCGGTAGGTCGTGACCTCGATCTGGTAGCCGTCCTTCTGGGAGCCGACGGTACCGAAGGCGATCCCGACCTCCCACACCGAGTCGGCCCAGGGCCGGACGATCTTGAGTACGTCGTCGGGGCGGGCATCGGTGGTGAAGTCCAAGTCGTTCCCGAGTCTGCCCAGCAGTGCGTCGCGGACCGAGCCGCCGACCAGGGCGAGCCCGAAGCCGGCCTCCTGGAATCGACGGGCGAGGTCGTCGGCGACCGGGGACACCCGCAGCAGCTCACTCACCGCGCGGTGCTGCACCTGGCTCAGTGCACTGGCGTTCTCATCGTTGGCGTTCGGCACAACAGAAAAGGGTACGTGCACGGACCGGCCGAGGCGTCATCGTTTACGAGGACCCTGCGGGACAGCCGCGATCATGTGCGATGGACCCCAGCACTTCGGCCCGCCGCACCTCGTTACCATGCGGGGACGCAGGACCGAACGATCGACAGCATCTGACGACGACAAGGGACGGGTAAGCGCGTGGCCGAGGCGGCAGACTTTCAGGGGACGCGTCCCTCTCCTGCCCGCCGGTGGCTCCGGCTCACGGCCTCCGCGGTGCTCGGAGCGCCGCTGCTGGCCGGTCTCCTGGCCGTTCCGGCCGCCGGTGCCGCCCCGGCCGTCGAGCCCGCCAAGGCCCCTACGGGCTCCCGCACCGTCGATGTGTCCCTGGACACGCTCTCCCCGAGTGTTCCCGCCGAGGACGACACCCTGACCGTCTCCGGAACGCTCACCAACAAGGGCAAGGAGACGATCAGCGGCGCCGAGGTCGATCTTCGGGTCGGCCCCCGGCTCTCCGGCCGGGGAGAGGTCGACGACGCCGCCAAGCGCTCCACGTATGTTCCCGGCGTCGACCCGGTCACCGTCGGGGACAAGTACACGGTGAAGTTCCCCGAACTCGCCAAAGGGATCAGCCAGGACTTCACACTCACCGTGCCCGTCGACAAGCTGGGCCTGGACGACCCGGGCGTCTACCAGCTCGGCGTCTCGGTCTCCGGCCGTACGACCACCACCCCCTACGAGCAGGTGCTGGGCATCGAGCGCTCGTTCCTGCCCTGGCAGCCCGAGGCGAGCGACAGCAGGACCAAGCTCACCTTCCTCTGGCCGCTGATCGCGTCTCCCCACGTCACGGCGGAGACCCGCTCGGACGAACAGCAGACACCCGTGTTCACCGACGACGACCTGGCCAAGGAGCTGGCGCCCGGCGGGCGGCTGGAGCGGATGGTGTCCCTGGGTAGCCGGCTCCCCGTGACCTGGGTCGTCGACCCGGACCTCCTGGCGAGCGTCGCGGCGATGGCGGGGAGGTACGAGGTCGAGTCGGGTGACACGACCGTCCCGGGCAAGAACCAGACCGTCGCCAAGCGGTGGCTCACCGCTCTGGAGAAGGTGGTGGAGGACGGCAAGGTGATCGCGCTGCCGTTCGCCGACCCCGACCTGGCATCCATCGCGCACCGCGGAAAGAACGTCTCCGGGACGCTCAGCCGTCTGCAGAACGCCTCCGCAGTGGCCGCGACCACGGTGGAGACCATCCTCCATGTGAAGCCGTCCACCGACTTCGCCTGGCCCGTGAACGGCGCGGTGGACTCCTCCATCGTCGATGTGGCGACCTCGGCGGGCGCCCACAACGTGATCGCCCGCAGCGACAGCTTCCGGGAGACCACACGGCTTCCGTACACGCCGACCGCGGCGCGGCCAATCGGCGGCGGGACCACCGCGGTCGTCGCCGACGCACGGCTGTCGACCTTGTTCGACGGCGACATGTCGAGGGCTGGCCCCTCCACCCTCGCGGTCCAGAAGTTCCTCGCCCACACCCTCGCGCTGACCGAGCAGGCGCCCGACAACGAACGCAGCATCGTCGTGGCCCCGCCGCGCATGCCCTCCACCGCGCAGGCCCAGACGATGGCCCGCGCCCTGGAGGGCCTGACGGGCAACCGCTGGACGCAGCCCCTCGACCTCGTCGCCGCCGCCGAGGTGAAGCCCGACCCGAGGGCCACCTCCAGGGTCCTGCGGGCCGCCGCGTACCCGAAGAAGCTCCGCGCCCAGGAACTGCCCACACAGGCCTTCCAGGACATCCGCACCACCCAGGGCTCACTCGACAGCTTCGAGACGATCCTGACGCAGCCCGAGCGCGTGGTGACGCCCTTCGGCAACGCCGTCAACCGCTCGATGTCGACGTCCTGGCGCGGACGGCCCCTGGAGGCGCAGCAGTACCGGAACGCGGTCCGCGACTACCTCCAGAGCCTCACCTCCGAGGTGCAGCTCATCAAGAAGTCCGACGTCACCCTCTCCGGGCGCAGCGCGACGATCCCGGTCACCGTGCAGAACAAACTGGTGCAGGACGTGGACCGGCTGGTTCTCCGGCTGACCTCGGACAACATCCGGCTCAAGTTCAACGACGACGGGACCACGGCCGAACTGCCGGTCAGCATCGCCGGCGGGCACAGCCAGTCGGTGAAGTTCGACACGGCGACCAGCGCCAACGGCCGGGCCCAGGTGACCGCCCGGCTGTTCACGGAGGACGGCACCCAGTACGGCGAGGCGATGACCTTCACCGTGAAGGTCTCCGAGGTGACGCCCACCGTGCTGCTCGTGATCGCCGGCGGACTTCTGCTCCTGGTGCTGGCAGGCATCAGGATGTACAGCCACCGCAAGCGCGCCGTGGCAAGCGACACGACGGACGGCAACGGCGACGGACCCGAGCAGCCGAGTGACCCGACTCCGGACACCGGTCCGGAAAGCGGGGCCCCGTCGGGAACGGGTGAGAAAGTGGACCGTTGAGCGATGTCTGTCGTGGCCGGTCGGCCGGGGACGATGAGGTAGGGGTTTCGATGAACGCGCCGTACGACGGTGACCGCGGGCAGGGCGCGGGCGGAGCAGCGTCTCCGAGCGGCCCTCCGGTTCCTCCGGGCGCGGGCCAGGACGGCTCCGTGCCGCCGGACCCGTATCTCCAGCACGCCTACGAGGACGACCCCTACCGGGCGCGGGACCTGGCCGCCCAGGACCCGGTGGGCGAGGCGCTCTACGACCGCGCCGCGCACCCCCCGCCGCCTCCCGGCACCTACCAGGAGCCGGGGCCGCTCTACCAGCAGCCGCCCGCCGCCCCGTACGCCCCCGACCCGCGCATCTGGGCCCAGCCCCCGCCCCCCGAGCCGGCGGGGCCCTCCCGGCACCTGCCGTACGGGGACCGCCCGGAGACCACGCAGTTCGTCGGCGTCGACGACCTCGTCACCCAGGCGTCGGACGACCGGCAGGAGCCGGACGCCTTCGCCCACCTCTTCCGGGACCAGGAGGCGTCGGGGAAGCCTCCGGCGCCGCCCCAGCCCGAACCGGCTCCCGCACCCGCGCCCGCCAAGGGCGGCGGCGGCAAGGTCTCCGGACTCCTCAAGTCCAGCGCGGTCATGGCCGCCGGCACCCTCGTATCCCGGCTCACCGGATTCGTGCGGTCCCTGGTGATCACCGCCGCACTCGGCGCCGCGCTGCTCGGCGACAGCTTCACCATCGCGTACACGCTGCCGACGATGATCTACATCCTCACCGTCGGCGGCGGCCTGAACTCGGTCTTCGTCCCCCAGCTCGTCCGCGCCATGAAGGACGACGAGGACGGCGGCGAGGCCTTCGCCAACCGGCTCCTGACCCTGGTGATGGTCGCGCTCGGCCTGATCGTCGCCGCCGCGGTCCTCGTCGCGCCGGTGCTGATCCAGCTGATGTCCAACACGATCGCCGACGACGTGTCCGCCAACAGTGTGGCCGTCACGTTCGCCCGGTACTGCCTGCCCACCATCTTCTTCATGGGTGTGCACGTGGTGATGGGCCAGATCCTCAACGCCCGCGGCAAGTTCGGCGCGATGATGTGGACCCCGGTCCTGAACAACATCGTCATGATCATCACGTTCGGGCTGTTCATCTGGGTCTACGGCACCTCCGCCGAATCGCGGATGGGCGTCGACACCATCCCGCCGGAGGGCATCCGCCTGCTCGGCATCGGCACCCTGCTCGGACTCGTCGTCCAGTCGCTGGCGATGATCCCCTACCTGCGCGAGACGGGCTTCCGCTTCCGCCCCCGGTTCGACTGGAAGGGCCACGGGCTCGGCAAGACCGTCAAGCTGGCCAAGTGGACCGTGCTGTTCGTCCTGGCCAACCAGGCGGGCGTCCTGGTCGTCACCCAGCTCGCCACTGCGGCCGGCAAGCTCTCGGGCAAGGACGGCACCGGGTTCCTGGCCTACTCCAACGCCCAGCTGATCTGGGGCATGCCGCAGGCCATCATCACCGTCTCGGTCATGGCCGCGCTGCTGCCCCGGATCTCCCGGGCCGCCCATGACAACGACCCCGGCGCGGTCCGCGACGACATCTCGCAGGGACTGCGCAACTCGGCCGTCGCCATCGTGCCGGTGGCCTTCACCTTCCTCGCGCTCGGCCTGCCGATGTGCACCCTGCTGTACGCCTCCAGCGGCGCCGAGGCCGCCCGCTCCATGGGCTTCATCCTCATGGCCTTCGCGCTCGGCCTGATCCCGTACTCCGTGCAGTACGTCGTGCTCCGCGGGTTCTACGCCTACGAGGACACCCGCACCCCGTTCTACAACACGGTCATCGTGGCCGCTGTCAACGCCGCTGCCTCCGCGCTCTGTTACATCGTCCTGCCCGCCCGCTGGGCCGTCGTCGGCATGGCCTTCTCCTACGGCCTGGCCTACGCGGTCGGCGTCGGCGTCGCCTGGCGGCGGCTGAGCAACCGGCTGGGCGGCGACCTGGACGGCGCGCACATCGTCCGGACCTACGCCCGTCTCTGCATGGCCGCGGTGCCCGCCGCCCTGGTCGGCGGCGCCGTCGGATTCGGGATCCTGGAACTTGTCGGCCCCGGCGCTTTCGGCTCGTTGGTCGCGCTGATCTGTGGCGGCGCCCTCCTCCTGGGCATCTTCTTCGCCGCGGCGAAGAAGATGCGCATCGAAGAGGTCAACGGCCTGGTCGGCATGGTCCGTGGACGGCTCGGACGCTGAGTGAGCGCCCGCCCGCACAACCATCGCCGCGCTCCGCGTGTCGTGCATAGCGCTGGAGTGTGGGCACAATTGGCGTGACTGTGCAGAGCTGGCTGGCATCGCGCAACGGATGGGGAGGCAGGAACGACGGTGGCGGAACGTAGCACGGCCGCCGTCGACGTGGCCGACAACAGCGGCGACGAGCCGCTGACCGCCAAGGCGGACGAGGCCACGTCCGACGGGACGGCGCAAGCCGAGGACACCAAGGGCGCGAGCCCCAAGGACACCCAGAGCACGGACGGTGAGCGGGAGCGTTCCGAGGCCGTTCCGGCGTCACCCGATCTGCACAGCGGTCACAAACTCGCCGGGCGCTACCGCCTGGAGGAGTGCGTCACCCGTCTGGACGGCTTCAGCAGCTGGCGCGCGGTCGACGAGAAGCTCCGCCGGGCGGTGGGCGTCCACCTGCTGCCCGCGGACCATCCGCGGGCCCGCTCGGTGCTGGCCGCCGCCCGCTCCTCCGCCCTGCTCGGCGACCCCCGCTTCGTCCAGGTCCTGGACGCCGTCGAGGAGAACGACCTCGTCTACGTGGTCCACGAATGGCTGCCGGACGCCACCGAGCTCACCGCTCTGCTGGCCACCGGGCCGATGGAGGCCCACGACGCCTACCAGCTCGTCATCCAGCTCTCCCAGGCGATGGCCGCCGCCCACCGCGAGGGACTGGCCCATCTGCGCCTCACCCCCGGCGCGGTCCTGCGCAGCTCTACCGGGCAGTACCGCATCCGCGGCCTCGCCGTGAACGCCGCCCTGCGCGGCATCACCGCCGAACGCCCCCTCCGTACGGACACCGAGGCCATCGGCGCCCTCCTGTACGCGGCGCTGACCCACCGCTGGCCGTACGGGAGCGACGCCCACGGGCTCGCCGGGCTGCCCAAGGGCATGGGGCTCATCGCCCCGGACCAGGTCCGGGCCGGCGTCCACCGAGGCCTCTCCGAGCTCGCCATGCGGGCGCTCGCCAACGACGGCGCCACCGCCTCCCGGCAGGAACCGCCCTGCACCACCCCGGACGAGCTGGCCAGGGCCGTCGCCGCCATGCCACGCATCCTTCCTCCGGAACCCACGTTCACCGCCCCGCCGGCATACCAGCGCACGACCTATCAGCAGGGCACGTACGGACGCCCGTCCTCCCACCCGTCCGCCGTCACCCAGCCCGTGATGCCGGCCCCTCCGCCCCCGCTGCAGAGCCGTGCCGGCCGAGCACTCAAGTGGACCGTCTCGGCGCTCCTCATCGCCGCGCTGGGCCTCGGAAGCTGGCAGCTCGCGGAGGCCCTGCTCGACCGGACCAAGGGCTCCGACGACACCGGCGTCACCGAGCCGAACGAGAACGACAAGAACAAGGACGGCAAGCCCGCGCCGTCCGCCGAACCTCTGGACATCGCGGGGGCCACGGAGTTCATGCCCGATGGCTCCGGCATCAGGCAGCGGATGGTGCCGAACACCATCGACGGCAATCCCGGAACCCACTGGGTCACCCCGCGGTACGAGAACTTCGCCAACTTCGGCAACCTCCCCCAGCGCAAGCAGGGCAGCGGAATCATCGTCGACCTCGGCAAGGTGCGGGACGTCTCCGGCATCGACGTGTCCATGTACCGGAAGGGGCAGACGACGACCGTGCTCGCCGCTTCCCCGGACGCCTCGTCCCCGTCCACGACGGCCGACTTCGACCAGCCGATCGTCAAGCGGACCGTCTCGGGAAAGAAGATCGAGGAGAAGCTCGACAAGCCCGTCCGTACCCGCTACGTCCTGATCCACATCACGGAACTCCCGTCGGACGGAACGGGCGGATACCGGGGCGGCATCACCGACATCTCCGTCCTCGGCTGATCCACCATCCCGCTACTGTGGGGCGGACCGTTCGCCCACCGAGCGCCCGCGACGCCAGGGTTGCGGCTGTCATACCCGTGACGGCAGGCTTCTCCCCGTCGCACCGCTTCGCCGGGCGCGGCCCACATGTGACATCGGATCCGGTTCGGAGGGGGAGCACGGTGGAGTCCGTTCCACCCGCGGCACCGAGCGACTCGGACCTGCTCGCCCAGCATGTCGCGGGCGACCCCGACGCCTTCGGTGAACTCGTACGCCGCCACCGCGACCGGCTCTGGGCCGTGGCGCTGCGCACCCTGGGGGACAGGGAGGAAGCAGCCGACGCCGTCCAGGACGCCCTCGTCAACGCCTTCCGCGCCGCCCACACCTTCCGCGGCCAGTCCGCGGTCACCACCTGGCTGCACCGGATCACCGTCAATGCCTGCCTCGACCGGGTCCGTAAGGCCGCCTCCCGCAAGACGTCCCCGGTGGACGACGCCGAACGGCTCGATCAGCTCCTGGAGCCCCACGAATCGGCCGAGGCCCCCGCCGTGCGGCAGGACCTCCACCGCCAGCTCCAGGAAGCCCTGGCCACGCTGCCCGCCGAGCAGCGGGCGGCCCTCGTCCTCGTCGACATGCAGGGCTACCCCGTCGCTGAGGCGGCCAGCATCCTTGAGGTGCCGACCGGCACCGTGAAGAGCCGATGCGCCCGGGGCCGCGCGAGACTGGCCCCCCTGGTCCGCCATCTGCGCGCGGGAACCGGGGGGCAGACCCCCGGCAGGGAGAACGACGGGGCCGGAAGGAACCGGACGCCCGGAGCATCCGTCCCATCTGCGTCAGGCCCCAGAGACGCAGGAGCAAGCGATCCTGCCACTACGAAGGGAGGAGGTGGGCGCCCGTGACATCCACGGCCGACACGGCTCAGCACCCGGAGGTCTCCGAGATCTCCGATCTCGCCGAGGGACTGCTCTCTCCTTCCCGTACGGCGGAAGTCCGGCAGCACGTCGCGGGGTGCGACCTCTGCTCCGAGGTCGCTGACTCCCTGGAGGAGATCCGGGAGATGCTCGGATCGATGCCCTCCTCCGAGCCGATGCCCGAGGACATCGCCGCCCGCATCGACGCGGCCCTCGCGGCGGAGGTCCGCCCCATCGCTCCCGCCGTGGACGAGCCGGTCGTTGTTTCACGTGAAACAACGACCGCCGAAGACACGACGACCGACCGTGCGACCAGTGAGCCCACTCCCAGGAGCGTCGGCACCCCCGCCCCGGACCGTCCAGCGGGCCGGTCCCCCGCCGCTACCGGCCCTGGCCGCCGTCCCGCCCGCCGTCGTCGGCGTGCTGTGGTCCTCGGCACCGCGTTCGGCACTGCGGTCATCGGGATGAGCGTCTTCCTTCTTCAGTCCATCGCCCCCTCCGGCGATGCCTCGAAGACCACGGCCGACAGCGGAGTCAGCGCCTCGGAAAGCGGTGCGCACGCCTACGCCGACGGCACACTCGAAGCCCGGGTGCAGGACCTCCTCGGCGGCAGGGCGGGCCAGGAGAGCCAGGGCGCCAAGAAGGTACCGCCCCACGCGGACACCAAATCGACGAGTGAGGCCCTCACTCCCGACGCCGAGGCGTCCAGGAGCCCCTTCCAGGCCTCTGCCGTCGCCGTTCCCCCTTGTGTCCAGCAGGCCACCGGCCGCACCACCCCGGCCCTCGCCCTCGACAAGGGGACGTACCAGGGAACGAACGCCTACCTCGTCGTCCTTCCGCACCCGAGCGACCCCTCACGCGTACAGGCCTACCTCGTGGCCGCCTCCTGCGTGGACACCGCCCCGGAGTCCACCGGGCAGCTGCTGCTCACCCGCGCCTACCACCGCCCCTGAAAGCCGTCCGCGACCGCCGCGGCACGTTCGGGAATGCATCGGCCGTAGGATCCGTTGGGTGGGGTGAGAGTCGTTGAACCGACCCCGTAAGCAGTTAGGCAGTCTGCAGAAACGAGGAAGAAACCCGTGAGCGACGTCCGTAATGTGATCATCATCGGCTCCGGACCGGCCGGGTACACCGCCGCGCTGTACACCGCCCGCGCCTCGCTGAACCCGTTGGTCTTCGAGGGCGCCGTCACGGCCGGCGGTGCGCTGATGAACACCACCGACGTGGAAAACTTCCCCGGCTTCCAGGACGGCATCATGGGCCCCGAGCTCATGGACAACATGCGGGCCCAGGCCGAGCGCTTCGGCGCCGAACTGATCCCCGACGACGTGGTCTCGGTCGACCTCACCGGTGACGTCAAGACCGTCACCGACACCGCGGGCACCGTCCACCGCGCCAAGGCCGTCATCGTCACGACCGGCTCACAGCATCGCAAGCTCGGACTGCCGAACGAAGACGCCCTCTCCGGACGCGGAGTCTCGTGGTGCGCCACCTGCGACGGCTTCTTCTTCAAGGACCACGACATCGCCGTGATCGGCGGCGGCGACACCGCGATGGAGGAGGCGACCTTCCTCTCCCGCTTCGCCAAGTCCGTCACGATCGTCCACCGCCGTGACACCCTGCGTGCCTCCAAGGCCATGCAGGACCGGGCCTTCGCCGACCCGAAGATCAAGTTCGCCTGGGACAGCGAGGTCGCCGAGGTCAAGGGCGACCAGAAGCTCTCCGGTCTGACCCTGCGCAACACCAAGACCGGCGAGACGTCCGAGCTGCCCGTGACCGGACTGTTCATCGCCGTCGGTCACGACCCGCGCACCGAGCTCTTCAAGGGCCAGCTGGAGCTCGACGACGAGGGCTATCTGAAGGTCGAGGCGCCCTCCACCCGTACCAACCTGACCGGTGTGTTCGGCGCCGGAGACGTGGTCGACCACACCTACCGTCAGGCCATCACGGCAGCGGGCACCGGCTGCTCCGCCGCCCTGGACGCCGAGCGTTTCCTCGCGGCCCTGGCCGACGCGGAGCCCGCCGAGCCGGAGAAGATCCCGGCCATCTGAACGTCCGCACCGCACCCCACTACCCCGAGAGACTAAGGAGGCCGCCGTGGCCGGCGACCTGAAGCACGTTACGGATGACACCTTCGACGAGGTCGTCCTCAAGAGCGACAAGCCCGTTCTGGTGGACTTCTGGGCCGCCTGGTGCGGCCCGTGCCGCCAGATCGCCCCGTCGCTGGAGGCGATCGCAGCAGAGCACGGCGACCAGATCGAGATCGTCAAGCTCAACATCGACGAGAACCCGGCCACCGCCGCCAAGTACGGTGTGATGTCCATCCCGACCCTGAACGTGTACCAGGGCGGCGAGGTCGCCAAGACCATCGTCGGCGCCAAGCCGAAGGCCGCGATCCTCCGCGACCTCGAGAGCTTCATCAGCGCGTAACCGCGCAGTAGTTCCTCGGCGCAATGTTTCACGTGAAACGGGCCCACCCCCTCAGAGGGTGGGCCCGTTTCGCATGGCGGTCGGCAGCGGCCCGGCCGACCTCACAGCGGCCGCAACACCGGATCCTTCTGGACCGCCCCCAGAAGCCGGTCGAACGCCATCTCCACGTCTTCCTTCCAGGAGAGCGCCGTCCGCAGATCCAGCCTCAGCCGTGGGTACACGGGATGGGGCCGCACGGTCTTGAAGCCGACGGCCAGCAGATGATCCGCAGGGAGTACGCACGCGGGTTCCTGGGACCGCGTGTCTCCGAACGCCTCAATCGCCTTGAAGCCCCGGCGCAGAACGTCCTTGGCCACCGTCTGCACCATGACACGGCCCAGCCCCTGGCCCTGGTATTCGGGAATGATCAGCCCGGTGATGAGCTGCACGGAATCGGGGGAGACCGGACTGGTCGGAAAAGCTGTCGAACGGGGGACGTACGCGGGCGGGGCATACAGCACGAAGCCGGCCGGCACGTCGTCCACATAGATCACGCGGCCGCAGGAGCCCCACTCCAGGAGGACCGCAGAGATCCAGGCTTCCTTCTCCAGCTCCGGCTTGCCCGCCTTTACCGCAGCTTCCCCACTGACCGGGTCAAGCTCCCAGAAGACGCACGAGCGGCAGCGCTCGGGGAGATCCGGAAGGTTGTCCAGGGTGAGTGGTACGAGCCGACGCCCCATGACGGCGATTCCTCACTTCCTTCGCCCGCCGCATCACGTGCGGCTGCCAGCGCGCTCCGTTCATGAAACAGGCTGCCGACGAACCCCCCGACAACACCCAGGCCCAGCCCGACCGTGACGAGCCGACTGCGGCTCACTCTTCGCAAGGCCTCCGCCCTCCTCCGAGGTCGATCACCGTGGATGCGCCGTCCCAGAACGCATCGTATCCACCCAGAGGTGATGCGGATAGCGAGAGAGAGCAAAGGGCGGACCGTGTTCCGGTATGCACCGGCGCACGGACCGCCCTTTCACGGGTCCCGCTGCTCAGCCCTCGTCCTCCTCGGACGTCTCGGCGAGCCGACGCTCCAGCACACGGCCCTCGCCCGGGGCGAGACTGCCGAGAATCCGGTCCAGATCCTCCATCGAGGCGAACTCCACGACGATCTTGCCCTTCTTCTGCCCCAGGTCGACCTTCACCCGGGTCTCGAAGCGGTCGGACAGACGGGTCGCCAGATCGGTCAGGGCGGGGGACAGACGGCCGCCTGCTCTCGGACCCTTGGGCTTCGGAGAGCTCGTGGGTCGCGAGCCCATGAGCGTCACGATCTCCTCGACCGCACGCACCGAAAGCCCCTCGGCCACGATCCGGTGGGCCAGCCGGTCCTGCCCCTCGGAGTCGTCCACGGACAGCAGGGCACGGGCATGGCCGGCCGAGAGAACCCCCGCGGCGACCCGGCGCTGCACCGGAGGCGAAAGCCGCAGGAGCCTCAGCGTGTTCGTCACCTGCGGACGGGAGCGGCCGATCCGGTCGGCCAACTGGTCATGGGTGCACTTGAAGTCCTTGAGCAGCTGGTCGTACGCGGCGGCCTCCTCCAGCGGATTCAGCTGAGCCCGGTGGAGGTTCTCCAGCAGCGCGTCCAGCAGCAGCTTCTCATCGTCCGTGGCGCGGACGATGGTGGGAATCCGCTCCAGACCCGCTTCACGGCAGGCCCTCCACCGACGCTCACCCATGATGAGCTCGTAGCTGTCCGGGCCCGCCTTCCGGACGACGACCGGCTGGAGAAGACCGACTTCCTTGATGGAGACGACCAGCTCGGCCAGCGCGTCCTCGTCGAAGACCTCACGGGGCTGGCGGGGGTTCGGGGTGATCGCCCCGATCGCCAGCTCGGCGAAGTACGCGCCGGACGTCCCGGCATCCTGCTCGGCCCGGTCCTCCGGGGCGGAGGCCGGCTCCGGCACCACGGGGACGGACGGCAGCGCGGTCACCTTCGCTGCGGCCACCCCACGCTCCGTCGTCAGAACCGGACTCATGCCGGACGCGGCCGCGCCGCCTCCGTGCGCCGATGCCTGCTTCTCCTGGGGAGCGGCGGGGATCAGCGCACCGAGCCCACGCCCCAGCCCTCTACGACGCTCACTCACTGAATGCCCTCCGAAACGTTCTGCTGGCTGTTCTGACTGCTCGTGTGGGCGTGCTGAGCCTCGTAGTGCACCCCGACCCCCCGCAGAGCGATCTCCCGGGCGGCTTCGAGGTACGAGAGCGAACCACTGGATCCCGGGTCATAGGTCAGCACGGTCTGCCCGTAGCTCGGCGCCTCCGAGATGCGCACCGACCGGGGGATGCTCGTCCGCAGCACTTCCTTGCCGAAGTGAGTACGGACCTCCTCGGCGACCTGGGAGGCGAGCCTCGTCCGGCCGTCGTACATCGTCAACAGGATCGTCGAGACGTGCAGATCCGGATTCAGATGGCCCCGCACCAGGTCGACGTTCCGAAGAAGCTGCCCCAGTCCTTCCAGCGCGTAGTACTCGCACTGGATCGGGATCAGCACCTCGGCCCCGGCCACCAGCGCGTTCACCGTCAGCAGGCCCAGGGAGGGCGGGCAGTCGATGAGGATGTAGTCCAGCGGCTGCTCGTACGCCTGGATGGCTCGCTGAAGCCTGCTCTCCCGTGCCACCAACGAGACCAGCTCGATCTCCGCACCGGCGAGATCGATGGTGGCGGGGGCACAGAAAAGACCTTCGACGTCCGGTACGGGCTGGACCACCTCGGAGAGCGGGCGGCTCTCCACCAGGACGTCGTAGATCGAGGGAACATCGGCATGGTGATCGATGCCCAGAGCCGTGGAGGCGTTGCCCTGCGGGTCGAGGTCGACCACCAGAACGCGCGCACCGTGCAGCGCCAGGGAAGCGGCGAGGTTGACCGTCGTGGTCGTCTTGCCGACTCCGCCCTTCTGGTTGGCCACCACCATGACGCGGGTGCGATCAGGACGGGGCAGCCCTTCGCCGGCGCGGCCGAGGGCCTCGACCGCCAGCTGAGCGGCACGGCCGATGGGTGTGTCGTCCATCGGCGGCGGTGTTTCACGTGAAACACCCTCACCCACGGACTCGGTTCGGGGACCGGGGACCGGGTCGGTCATCGGTCCCGCGATGTTGGCGTCGGACCGCAAGGATTCACTCTCCTCGACTTCAGGCTCGCAATGAACAGAGCCTGCCATGCTTTCGGGGTCGTGAACCAGCGAGGCCCGCTGTTCTGTGGATGGATCCGTGCGTGTGGACAACTCGGCAACCCGTCCGGGCTTGCGGTCGCGCGGCGTGGCGGCCGCACGACCGCGGCCGATGATTCCCTGCAGCAGAGAGCGACGTTTCACGTGAAACACGATGCCCCCGCGGAGCAACTACCAGGCCACGACACTCCGCACGAGGTACGTATCGCTACGTTACGGAAGAACTACCGCTAAGCGGCACAAAAGGCCATAGATTCCGTATACCGGACGACCGATCGGGACCCTGGCCGAACGGCAACGGCACGCTGCGATGCCCCTCAGCGACGCCTGCGCGTGCGGCCCGTCCGGGCCGCCTTGGCCCTCTTTGCGGCGAACCTCACACCGCCCGGACTCTCGCCCACCACGACACGGACCACGGTGGAGAGCGGATCGACCACGCCCTCGCCGACTTGGAGCACCTCGGTCTCCAGCACACCGAGCTTGCTGAGCGCGGCCCTGGCGCCGTTGAGCTCCTCCTCGGCGGTGTCCCCCTTGAGCGCGAGCATCTCCCCGTACGGCTTCAGCAGGGGCACACCCCAGCCGGCCAGCCGGTCCAGCGGCGCGACCGCACGGGCGGTCACCACCTGAACGGGCTGAAGTGTCCCGAGGACCTCCTCGGCCCGGCCGCGCACGACCGTCACATGGTCCAGGCCGAGCAGCTCGACGACCTCCTGGAGGAAGTTCGTCCGCCGGAGCAGCGGCTCCAGCAGGGTGATCTTGAGATCGGGGCGCACCAGCGCCAGCGGGATTCCGGGCAGACCCGCGCCCGAGCCCACATCGCAGACGGTGACGCCTTCGGGCACGACCTCGGAGAGCACCGCACAGTTCAGCAGGTGCCGCTCCCACAGCCGGGGCACTTCACGCGGCCCGATCAGGCCTCGCTTGACCCCGGCATCCGCAAGAAGCTCCGCGTACCGGACAGCCTCCGGGAAGAGCTCTCCGAACACCGCCTGTGCCTCCGCAGGTGCCTGGGGGAGCTCTGCTGCCTCCGTCACGGGGACCGTCCTTCCATACCGCACTAGCGCACTGTGGGTGGCTGACTTTCAGGCTGACAAAGATCGGCCCCGCCTGCGAACAGACGGGGCCGACAGTACAAGGATCCGGTCAGGCCGGGAGAACGACGACGAAGCGCTGCGGCTCCTCGCCCTCCGACTCGCTCCGGAGACCGGCTGCGGCGATCGCGTCATGCACGACCTTGCGTTCGAACGGCGTCATCGGGTCCAGCTTCACCGGCTCGCCCGAGCTCTTGACCTCGTCCGCGGCCTTGGCACCCAGCTCCGCGAGGATCTCGCGCTTCTTGGCCCGGAAACCGCCGATGTCCAGCATCAGACGGCTGCGGTCGCCGGTCTCCCGGTGGACGGCCAGCCGCGTCAGCTCCTGGAGCGCCTCCAGGACCTCACCGTCGCGGCCCACGAGCTTCTCGAGGTCGCGTGCCGACTCGCTGATGATCGACACCGCGGCCCGGTCCGCCTCGACGTCCATGTCGATGTCGCCGTCGAGGTCGGCGATGTCGAGCAGTCCCTCAAGGTAGTCGGCCGCGATCTCGCCCTCCTGCTCCAGGCGGGTCAGGGTGTCGCTGCCGGCCTCAGCGGCGGCCGTGGAAGTGGTGCCTTCCGTCACGGATGGACTCCTTCTTACTTCTTGGACGGGTGCTTGGGCCGCTGCGGGCCCTTGCGCTGTCCGGACTTGGCTTGGCGTGAGGAGCCGGAGGCGGGCTTGCCCGCCGACTTCGGCTGGTCGTCCTGCGGTGCGTCCTGCTTCTCGAGCGAGGTCTTGGAGCCGGCTGCCGCAGGCTCCGAGTCCTTGGCTCCACCGGCCGTCTGGCGCTTCGCCTTGGTCTGGCGCTTGGGCTGCTGACGCTTGTGCGCCTGGCTGCCCTCGGCGTCGGCGGCGGCCGTCTCGCTCTTGTGCACCGTGCCGTCCTCCTGGGCCGCGAGACCCAGCTTGCCGAGACCGGTGATGAACTTGCGCTCGATGTCGTTGCGGTCGGGACCCTTGGCGACGATCGCCTTGACGGTGTTGCGCCGAGTACGGCCGCGTACCTGCCCGTGGGAGGCCACGCTCTTGAGAACCCGCTGGAGGTAGGCGTCCTGCGCCTTGCTGCCCGGCGTCGGGTTCTGGTTGATCACGTACATCTGCTGACCCATGGTCCAGACGTTCGTGGTCAGCCAGTAGACGAGGACACCGACGGGGAAGTTGATGCCCATCACGGCGAAGATGACCGGGAAGATGTACATCAGCATCTTCTGCTGCTGCATGTACGGGGTCTTCACCGTCAGGTCGACGTTCTTCGTCATCAGCTGGCGCTGGGTGAAGAACTGCGACGCGGACATCAGCACGATCATGATCGCGGTGATGATCCGGACGTCCAGCAGATCGGCGTTGAGCGAGGTGACCTTCTCGACGCTGTCCGTGAACTTCGCGGCGAGCGGGGCACCGAAGATGTGGGCCTCACGGGCGCTGTCCAGCAGGTCCTGGTTGATCGCCCCGATCTTCTTGCCCGAGGCGATGGACGAGAGCACGTGATACAGGGCGAAGAAGAACGGGGACTGCGCCAGGATGGGAAGACACGAGGAGAGCGGGTTGGTGCCCGTCTCCTTGTACAGCTTCATCATCTCTTCGGACTGACGCTGCTTGTCGTTCTTGTAGCGCTCCTGGATCGCCTTCATCTTCGGCTGGAGCACCTGCATGTTGCGGGTCGACTTGATCTGCTTCACGAAGAGCGGGATCAGGCAGATCCGGATCAGCACCACCAGGGACACGATCGACAGACCCCAGGCCCAGCCGGAGTCGTCGCCGAAGAGCGCCCCGTAGATCTTGTGGAACTGAACGATGACCCATGAGACAGGTGTGGTGATAAAGCTGAACAGACTGGCAATCGTGTCCACTAATCAGGCTCCTTGAGCATTGGGCGAGGTCTCTGCGGCCGGGCTCGGAGGTTCGGAGACCGACCCCCCGGACGGCACATCAGCGGCGGACTCCCCGCCCTTTTCGCCGCGCAGGGCATTGCGCAGCAGCTCGTGCCACCGTGGGCGCTTGCGTGGCGGAACATGATCCACACCGCCGGGTGACCACGGATTGCACCGCAAGATACGCCAGGCTGTCAGCGCTGTTCCCTTGATGGCACCGTGCCTGTCGATCGACGTATATCCATAGTGGGAACACGACGGGTAGTAACGGCAGACAGGTCCCAGGAGTGGACTGATCGTCCACTGGTACAGCTTGATGAGAGCAAGCAGCGGATACTTCATCGCGCGCCCCCTCCCAGCAGCCGCTGAAGAGCGGCGTCCAGGTCTCGGGCCAGCTGTGCATGGTCAGCGTCGCCCGCACCGGGCAGCGCCCGTACGACAACAAGGCTACCGGGGGGCAGCTGAGCCAGCCGGTCGCGGACCAGGTGGCGAAGCTTCCGCTTCACCGCGGTACGGACGACGGCGCCCCCCACGGCCTTGCTGACAACGAAACCCGCACGCGGCGGGGGAACAGTCTCCCCCGTCACGTGCGGGTCCGTTTCACCGCTGCGTAGATGGACGACGAGCAGCGGACGTCCGGCTCGACGTCCTCGTCGTACCGCGGTCGCGAAGTCCTCGCGCCGCCTCAGCCGATTCTCGGTAGGCAGCACGTCATGGACCTGTAAGCGATATCAGGCGGACAGGCTGCTGCGGCCCTTGCCACGGCGGTTCGCGAGAATCGCACGGCCGGCACGGGTACGCATACGCAGCCGGAAGCCATGGGTCTTGGCGCGACGACGGTTGTTCGGCTGGAAGGTGCGCTTGCTCACTCGGGGGCTCCAGAACTGATTCGTGTGTTGGCGGGACATCGCCTGGCTGTCACCGTGCGCCCACGAGGAACTCGCGTAAACGCCTTAGTGCACCGCTTCACAATCACAGATCGTGATCTTTGCCCATCGGAGGCAGGCGGCAGCAGCCATCGACAACTCGACCTGGTCACGGTACGCGCGGCTACGCCATCCGGTCAAACCGGCTTCGCGTGACCCCTCATTGTGCACAGCCTGTGGACAACAACTTGAACCGCGCGGGTCGGCCTGACTACCGTGGCTGAACTCCGGTTCTTTTCCTTCCCGACTGCCGGGCCTCACCCGACCCGACCCATCCCGTCCCGAGAACCACACATTCGTGGGACATGCGAGAGAGCGTGCCTTGTGGCTGACGTACCTGCCGATCTTGCCGCAGTGTGGCCGCGAGTGCTGGAACAACTCCTCGGGGAGGGTCAGCAGGGCATCGAGCCGAAGGACAAGCAGTGGATCGAGCGCTGCCAGCCGCTGGCACTCGTCGCCGACACCGCGCTGCTGGCCGTTCCCAATGAATGGGGCAAGCGTGTCCTGGAGGGCCGGCTCGCGCCGCTCATCAGCGAGACCCTGACCCGCGAGTGCGGCCGCCCCATCCGCATCGCGATCACCGTCGACGACTCCGTGGGCGAGCAGCCCGCTCCGCCGTCGCCCCCGATGCACCAGTCGCACCAGAGCCAGCAGGGCCACCGCTACCCGGCGCAGCAGCCGCGTGAGGACGCCCAGCGCAACGACGCGTACGACGGATACGGCCACCGGCCCTCCGACGACGGGATGCCGACGGCCCGGCCGGCCTACCCCGACTACCAGCAGCAGCGCCCGGAGCCCGGCGCCTGGCCGCGTACCCAGGAGGACCTCTCCTGGCAGCAGCCGCGGCACGGCGGGTACCAGGACCGCGAGCAGCCCCCCGGCGAGCCGTACCGCGAGAGCGAGTCCTACCGGGAGAACGAGCAGTACCGGGAGCAGCCCTCCGAGCAGTGGCGCGAGCCGTACGGCACCGGGCGCCCCCAGCAGCCGCAGCACGACTACCGCTCGCAGCCGCCCGAGCACCAGGGGTACGAGCAGCAGCGTCCCGACCGGCAGGACCAGCAGCCGCAGCACCGCCAGGGCGGTCACGGCCCCGGGCGGACCGGCGGATCGGTTCCCGGTCCGATGGGCGCGCAGCCGGCCCCCGCGCCGGGACCGGGCGAGCCGCACGCCCGGCTGAACCCGAAGTACCTCTTCGACACCTTCGTCATCGGGGCGTCCAACCGGTTCGCGCACGCCGCGGCCGTCGCCGTCGCCGAGGCGCCCGCGAAGGCGTACAACCCCCTCTTCATCTACGGGGAGTCGGGGCTCGGCAAGACCCACCTGCTGCACGCCATCGGGCACTACGCGCGGAGCCTCTACCCGGGGACCCGGGTGCGGTACGTGAGCTCGGAGGAGTTCACCAACGAGTTCATCAACTCCATCCGCGACGGCAAGGGCGACACCTTCCGCAAGCGCTACCGCGACGTGGACATCCTGCTGGTCGACGACATCCAGTTCCTGGCGAGCAAGGAGTCGACGCAGGAGGAGTTCTTCCACACCTTCAATACGCTGCACAACGCGAACAAGCAGATCGTGCTCTCCTCGGACCGGCCGCCCAAGCAGCTGGTGACGCTGGAGGACCGGCTGCGCAACCGCTTCGAGTGGGGCCTGACCACCGATGTCCAGCCGCCCGAGCTGGAGACCCGGATCGCGATCCTGCGCAAGAAGGCGGTGCAGGAGCAGCTCAACGCCCCGCCGGAGGTCCTGGAGTTCATCGCCTCGCGGATCTCGCGCAACATCCGTGAGCTGGAGGGCGCCCTGATCCGGGTGACCGCCTTCGCCTCCCTGAACCGGCAGCCGGTGGACCTCGGGCTGACCGAGATCGTCCTGAAGGACCTGATCCCGGGCGGCGAGGAGTCGGCGCCGGAGATCACCGCGCCGGCCATCATGGCGGCCACCGCGGACTACTTCGGCCTCACCGTGGACGACCTCTGCGGATCCTCGCGCAGCCGGGTCCTGGTGACGGCGCGCCAGATCGCCATGTATCTCTGCCGGGAGCTGACCGACCTCTCGCTGCCGAAGATCGGTGCGCAGTTCGGCGGCCGCGACCATACGACGGTGATGCACGCGGACCGGAAGATCCGGGCGCTGATGGCGGAGCGCCGCTCCATCTACAACCAGGTCACCGAGCTGACCAACCGCATCAAGAACGGCTGACGCCGGCTTCGAGCGGCCGGCACCTGCTTACCCGGGCTTCTCCGGGAGCGCTTCTCAGGGCGTCTGCCGCGGACCTCCACGGTCCGCGGCAGACGCCTTTCCGCGTTCCCGGAGCCCGTGGAAGGCCTTCCCAGCAGCCCGGCGAATGCGTTCCCGCCGCCCGTGGAAGGGGTGCCCAGGCCCCGTCGAAGGCGTGCCCGGAGCCCGTGGAAGGGATTCTCAGGGCCCGTGGAGGGGTTCCCGGCGCCCGTGGAGGGGTTCCCGGAGCCCGTGGAAGAGGCCCCAGGGCCGCCGGAAGAGGCTCCCGGCGCCTGCGACGAGCCCTCCCGAGCGTCACCGAGGCCCGCGACGAGTGCCCCGACGGACCCGTGCTGTTCGAATACGGGCTGCTCAGAGGCCCTTCTCCACAGATGTGCGGGAAATCTTCCGTCCACAGCCTGGGGACTGGGAAGTTGTCCATATTGTGTCCACAGGGCGCGCTGCCGATACTCCATCAGGCCAGGTCACGTGGTTGGGGATTTGTGGTCAACCGCTGTCCACAGGCTGTGGACAGTTTTTTCGTCCACAAGGGGCCATCGAGGTTGTCCACCGGCAGCCCACAGGCTGAGCCCTGTTGTCCCCAGCTTCGCCCGGCTTCTCCACACCTCTGTCCACTGTTCGGCAACGCAACACACGCTCTCACCGCCCGGAGTGAACCGCGTCACACCAAGGTGGTCGGTTGGGCTGTGGGGAACATGGGTAAAGCTGGGGACAGGCCTGGGGAGAAGTGGCCCCCTCCTGTGCATCGGGTGTGCAGAACTTTCGCCCGTCCACAGAAAGCCCCGGTTGTCCACGGGCGCCACCCACAGGACCGGTGGACAAAAAACCGTTGCTGACCTGCGCAAACGACGTTATCCACGGTATCCACAAGGCCTACTACTACTACCACCCAGAGTTAGCCAGGAATCAGCTTCGAAGTGGGTCCTGTGTACAACTCGGCCTTCGACCGCCGCGGAGCTCCTGGCCCGACTTGACCCCGAGCAGCAACGACTGTCGGTGCCGTACGTCAGACTGGACCCCGGAGCCTCCCCAGCCCTCGGCAGGGAGCTCCGGTCCAGACGACGAAGGCCAGCAGGGCGAGCGAGCAACAGCAGGAGGCGGTTCCGGTGAAGATCCGGGTGGAGCGCGATGTACTCGCGGAGGCGGTGGCCTGGGTGGCCCGCAGCCTCCCGGCCCGTCCGCCGGCGCCCGTTCTCGCGGGCCTTCTGCTGAAGGCCGAGGACGGGGCTCTCAGCTTCTCCAGCTTCGACTACGAGGTCTCCGCCAGGGTCTCCGTCGACGCGGAGATCGACGAGGACGGCACGGTGCTCGTCTCCGGCCGGCTGCTCGCCGACATCTGCCGCGCCCTGCCCAACCGCCCGGTGGAGATCTCCACCGACGGTGTGCGGGCCACGGTCGTCTGCGGCTCCTCCCGCTTCACCCTCCACACCCTGCCGGTGGAGGAGTACCCCGCGCTGCCGCAGATGCCGACCGCCACGGGCACCGTCCCCGGCGAGGTCTTCGCCTCGGCCGCCGCCCAGGTCGCCATCGCCGCGGGCCGTGACGACACGCTGCCGGTGCTCACCGGTGTGCGGATCGAGATCGAGGGCGACACGGTCACCCTCGCCTCCACCGACCGCTACCGCTTCGCGGTCCGTGAGTTCCTGTGGAAGCCGGAGAACGCCGACGCGTCGGCGGTCGCCCTGGTGCCGGCCAAGACTCTCCTGGACACCGCGAAGGCGCTCACCAGCGGCGACACGGTCACCCTGGCGCTCTCCGGCTCCGGCGCGGGCGAGGGTCTGATCGGTTTCGAGGGCGCCGGACGCCGGACGACCACGCGTCTGCTCGAAGGCGACCTGCCGAAGTACCGCACGCTCTTCCCGACCGAGTTCAACTCCGTCGCGGTGATCGAGACGGCCCCCTTCGTCGAGGCCGTCAAGCGTGTGGCCCTGGTCGCCGAGCGCAACACCCCCGTACGGCTCAGCTTCGAGCAGGGCGTCCTCATCCTGGAAGCCGGTTCCAGTGACGACGCACAGGCTGTGGAGCGCGTCGACGCGGTGCTGGAGGGCGACGACATCTCGATCGCCTTCAACCCGACGTTCCTGCTGGACGGTCTGAGCGCGATCGACTCCCCGGTCGCCCAGCTCTCGTTCACCACGTCCACCAAGCCCGCCCTGCTCAGCGGCCGCCCGGCCGTCGACGCCGAGGCGGACGACGCGTACAAGTACCTGATCATGCCGGTGCGCCTCTCCGGCTGATCCCGGCATCCCCCGGCCGATCGGGGGACGTATGCGCGGCAGTTTCCGGCGGGCCCGCTCGGCGCGGAGCGGGCCCGCCGTGCTGTCCCCGGCCGGGCGTAGGCTCGGTCCTGGGCGCACCTGCCCCGACGCTTATCGCCACGACGCTTAAGGAATCTCTGATGGAGCTCGGTCTCGTCGGCCTCGGCAAGATGGGCGGCAACATGCGCGAGCGCATCCGCCGCGCAGGCCACACCGTCATCGGTTACGACCGCAACCCGGATGTCGCCGATGTCCACAGCCTCGAAGAGCTTGTGGGCAAGCTGAAGGGCCCGCGGGTCGTCTGGGTCATGGTCCCGGCCGGTGCCGCGACGCAGTCCACGATCGACGAGCTGGCCGAGCTGCTCTCGCCCGGCGACGTCGTCGTCGACGGCGGGAACTCGCGGTGGACCGACGACGAGAAGCACGCCGTCGAGCTGGGCCTCAAGGACATCGGCTTCGTCGACTGCGGTGTCTCCGGTGGCGTCTGGGGCCTGGAGAACGGCTACGCCCTGATGTACGGCGGCACCGAGGAGAACGTGGCGAAGGTCCAGCCGATCTTCGACGCACTGAAGCCCGAGGGCGACTTCGGCTCCGTGCACGCGGGCAAGGTCGGCGCCGGCCACTTCGCGAAGATGGTCCACAACGGCATCGAGTACGCCATGATGCAGGCCTACGCCGAGGGCTGGGAGCTGCTGGAGAAGGTCGACTCCGTCACCGATGTGCGCGAGGTCTTCCGCTCCTGGCAGGAGGGCACGGTCATCCGTTCCTGGCTGCTCGACCTCGCGGTCAACGCGCTCGACGACGACGAGCACCTGGACAAGCTCCGGGGCTTCGCCGCCGACTCGGGCGAGGGCCGCTGGACGGTGGAGGCCGCGATCGACAACGCGGTGCCGCTGCCCGCGATCACGGCGTCGCTGTTCGCGCGGTTCGCCTCGCGTCAGGACGACTCCCCGCAGATGAAGATGATCGCCGCGCTGCGCAACCAGTTCGGCGGGCACGCGGTCGAGAACAAGAAGTAGCCCCGCCGCACCACCAGGAAAAGCGGCACCAGCACCAACAGCGGAACAGAAAGGCCCGGGAGGTCGGCGCACATGCATGTCACCCATCTCTCGCTGGCCGACTTCCGCTCGTACGCCCGGGTCGAGGTCCCTCTCGACCCGGGCGTCACCGCGTTCGTGGGGCCCAACGGGCAGGGCAAGACCAACCTCGTCGAGGCCGTCGGCTATCTCGCGACCCTCGGCAGCCACCGGGTCTCCTCGGACGCCCCGCTGGTGCGGATGGGCGCGGAGCGGGCGGTGATCCGCGCGGCGGTCACCCAGGGCGAGCGTTCGCAGCTGATCGAGCTGGAGCTGAACCCCGGCCGCGCGAACCGGGCCCGGATCAACAGGTCCTCGCAGGTCAGACCGCGTGACGTGCTCGGTATCGTCCGGACGGTGCTGTTCGCGCCGGAGGATCTGGCGCTGGTCAAGGGCGACCCCGGTGAGCGGCGGCGGTTCCTGGACGAGCTGATCACGGCGCGTTCCCCCCGGATGGCCGGGGTCCGCTCCGACTACGAGCGGGTCCTCAAGCAGCGCAACACCCTGCTGAAGTCCGCGGCGATGGCCCGGCGGCACGGCGGCCGCTCGATGGACCTGTCCACCCTCGACGTCTGGGACCAGCATCTGGGCCGGGTGGGCGCCGAGCTGCTCGCGCAACGTCTCGATCTGATCGCCACGCTCCAGCCGCTGGCCGACAAGGCGTACGGGGACGTCGCGCCGGGCGGCGGTCCGGTGGCCCTGGAGTACCGCAGCTCGGTCGGCGAGGACGTGGGCCCTGCGCGCACCCGTGACGAGCTGTACGAGCAGTTGATCGCGGCGCTCGTGGGGGTCCGCAAGCAGGAGATCGAGCGGGGTGTGACCCTGGTCGGTCCGCACCGCGACGATCTGGTGCTCGGACTGCGGGGGATGCCGGCGAAGGGGTACGCGAGTCACGGCGAGTCCTGGAGTTACGCGCTGGCGCTGCGGCTGGCCTCGTACGAGCTGCTGCGCTCCGAGGGCAACGAGCCGGTGCTGGTCCTGGACGACGTCTTCGCCGAGCTGGACGCCCGCCGCCGGGAGCGGCTGGCGGAGCTGGTGGCCCCGGGCGAGCAGGTGCTCGTGACGGCCGCGGTGGCTGAGGACGTGCCGGGTGTGCTGGCGGGGGCGCGGTACGCGGTGACCGCGGGCGAGGTGGAGCGGGTATGACCGGCCGGGGCGAGAGCGGGGCGGGCCGACGGGGTGCGGCCTCCCGCGCGGGCGGTACGGGTGCGGCTCGGGCGAAACGTACGGGCGCGGACCGGCCCGGTGGGACCGGTGGCACGGGAGACGCGCTGCCGGATCCGGGAGCTCCCGGGGCGTCGTCCGGGGTGTCTTCCGGGGTGTCGAGTCCGCCCGAGGTGACCGGGGTCGATCTCGCCCGGGTCGCGTTGCGGGCGGCGAAGGAGCAGGCCAGGGCCCGGGGTGCGGCGGCGCAGCAGAAGAAGCAGGCCCGGCGGGGCGGCGGGCTGCGCTCGGGGGCCCGGTCGGACGGCCGGGATCCGCTGGCCCTGGGCTCCGCGATCAACCGGCTGATCACCGAGCGGGGCTGGGAGACGCCCGCGGTGGTCGGCGGGGTGATGGGGCGGTGGCCGCAGATCGTCGGCGAGGACCTGGCGAAGCACTGCGTGCCGTTGCGGTACGACGACGATCCGGATGCCCGGGTGCTGACCGTGAGCTGTGACTCGACGGCGTGGGCGACGCAGCTGCGGCTGCTGGCTCCGCAGCTGGTGGCCCGGTTGAACGCGGATCTGGGGCAGGGCACCGTACGGCTGATCAAGGTGGTCGGGCCGGGCGGTCCGGAGCGCCGGTACGGGCCGTTGCGGGCGCCCGGCAGCAAGGGCCCCGGGGACACCTACGGGTGAGGTTTTGGGCCGGCCGCCGGAAGCGGCCCGCCCGCAGGGGGTCCCGCGGTCGGTTTCCCGCTTTCCCGCCGCCTGCCCACGGATCGTCGCTCGGCAAGGCTGAGCTGCACTTTCGGCATAAAATTGTCGTGTACCGGGCGGGCTTTGCGTCGGGTTCGTCATGGTTCGCGCCGGAGGAAACCGGACGGTACGGCCGGGGTGTCCCGCACCGTAGCGGGAGATTGACAGGCCGAAGCGCTCAAAGCCCGCCAGGGCCTCTTGGAGCCCCTTCCCGAATATGGGGAGTCGTCAGCCGCTCATTCAGGGCGGCACATGCGTACTCAGGTACCGGCAAACCCCCATTCATGTCAGTGCTACCGGTAGACTGGTGAGTAATCCCGCCGCTGAGGCGGGAGTCGTTGATACAAGCCGAACGACGCAGCCGCTCCCGCCTGTCCGGAGAACGGCCTGTGCTGTGCCAGAAAGGGCGCTTCGTGGCCGATTCCGGCAACCCCAACGAGAACATTCCGTCCCCAGCCGGTGAGCACGGCGAGGTCACCGCCTCGTACGACGCCAGCGCGATCACCGTGCTGGAAGGGCTGGACGCGGTCCGCAAGCGACCCGGCATGTACATCGGCTCGACCGGTGAGCGCGGTCTGCACCACCTCGTGCAGGAAGTCGTCGACAACTCGGTCGACGAGGCGATGGCGGGCCACGCGGACACCATCGACGTCACGATCCTCGCCGACGGCGGGGTGCGCGTGATCGACAACGGCCGCGGCATCCCGGTCGGCATCGTGCCGTCCGAAGGGAAGCCGGCCGTCGAGGTCGTGCTGACCGTCCTGCACGCGGGCGGCAAGTTCGGCGGCGGCGGTTACGCCGTCTCCGGCGGTCTGCACGGCGTCGGCGTCTCCGTCGTCAACGCCCTGTCCACGCGGGTCGCCGTCGAGGTCAGGACGGACGGCTACCGCTGGACCCAGGACTACAAGCTCGGCGTCCCGACCGCCCCGCTGGCCCAGCACGAGGCCACCGAGGAGACCGGTACGTCGGTCACGTTCTGGGCCGACGGGGACATCTTCGAGACCACCGAGTACAGCTTCGAGACCCTTTCGCGCCGCTTCCAGGAGATGGCGTTCCTCAACAAGGGCCTCACCCTCAAGCTCACCGACGAGCGGGAGTCGGCGAAGGCGACGGCGGGCGCGGACAGCGCGGACGCGGTCGAGCCCACCGAGGAGGAGGCCGCCCGCTCGGTCACGTACCACTACGAAAACGGCATCGTCGATTTCGTGAAGTACCTCAACTCCCGCAAGGGCGACGTCATTCACCAGTCGGTGATCGACATCGAGGCCGAGGACAAGGAGCGTCTCCTCTCGGCCGAGATCGCCATGCAGTGGAACACGCAGTACACCGAAGGCGTCTACTCCTTCGCCAACGCGATCCACACGCACGAGGGCGGCACGCACGAGGAGGGCTTCCGGGCGGCGCTGACCTCGCTGGTCAACCGGTACGCGCGCGACAAGAAGCTGCTCCGCGAGAAGGACGACAACCTCACCGGCGAGGACGTCCGCGAGGGCCTCACCGCGATCATCTCGGTGAAGCTGGGCGAGCCGCAGTTCGAGGGCCAGACGAAGACCAAGCTGGGCAACACGGAGGCCAAGACCTTCGTGCAGAAGGTCGTCCACGAGCAGCTGACGGACTGGTTCGACCGGAATCCCAACGAGGCCGCCGACATCATCCGTAAGGGCATCGCCGCCTCGACCGCCCGGGTGGCGGCCCGCAAGGCGCGCGACCTGACGCGGCGCAAGGGGCTCCTGGAGAGCGCCTCGCTGCCGGGCAAGCTCAGCGACTGCCAGTCGAACGACCCCACCAAGTGCGAGATCTTCATCGTCGAGGGTGACTCCGCCGGTGGTTCGGCGAAGTCCGGCCGTAACCCGATGTACCAGGCGATCCTGCCCATCCGCGGCAAGATCCTGAACGTCGAGAAGGCCCGGATCGACAAGATCCTCCAGAACACCGAGGTCCAGGCGCTGATCTCGGCGTTCGGCACCGGGGTCCACGAGGACTTCGACATCGAGAAGCTCCGCTATCACAAGATCATCCTGATGGCGGACGCCGACGTCGACGGTCAGCACATCAACACCCTGCTGCTGACCTTCCTCTTCCGCTTCATGCGGCCGCTGGTCGAGGCGGGGCACGTCTATCTCTCGCGCCCGCCGCTCTACAAGATCAAGTGGGGCCGGGACGACTTCGAGTACGCGTACTCGGACCGGGAGCGCGACGCCCTGGTGGCCCTCGGCAAGCAGAACGGCAAGCGGATCAAGGAAGACTCGATCCAGCGCTTCAAGGGTCTCGGCGAGATGAACGCCGAAGAGCTGCGCGTCACGACCATGGACGTCGACCACCGGGTCCTCGGCCAGGTCACGCTGGACGACGCGGCGCAGGCCGACGACCTGTTCTCGGTGCTCATGGGTGAGGACGTCGAGGCACGGCGCTCGTTCATCCAGCGCAACGCCAAGGACGTCCGCTTCCTCGACATCTGAGTCGGCCGTACCAGCGACGCCGCAGCTCGAAAGGACTTTGACCAGCAATGGCCGACGAGAACACCCCTGTGACACCTGAACCCGTGATGCCCGAGGAAGCGATCGTTCCCGGTGTGGGCATGCGTGTCGAGCCCGTCGGGCTCGAGACGGAGATGCAGCGCTCCTACCTCGACTACGCGATGTCCGTCATCGTCTCGCGTGCGCTGCCCGACGTACGGGACGGCCTCAAGCCCGTCCACCGCCGGGTGCTGTACGCGATGTACGACGGCGGCTACCGCCCCGAGAAGGGCTTCTACAAGTGCGCCCGCGTCGTCGGCGACGTCATGGGTACGTACCACCCGCACGGCGACTCCTCCATCTACGACGCCCTGGTGCGCCTCGCGCAGCACTGGTCGATGCGCATGCCGCTGGTGGACTCCAACGGCAACTTCGGTTCCCCGGGCAACGACCCGGCCGCCGCCATGCGGTACACCGAGTGCAAGATGATGCCGCTGTCCATGGAGATGGTCCGGGACATCGACGAGGAGACCGTCGACTTCCAGGACAACTACGACGGCCGCAACCAGGAGCCGACGGTCCTGCCGGCGCGCTTCCCGAACCTGCTGGTCAACGGTTCCGCGGGGATCGCGGTCGGCATGGCGACCAACATCCCGCCGCACAACCTCCGCGAGGTCGCCGCCGGCGCCCAGTGGTATCTGGAGCACCCCGAGGCCTCGCACGAGGAGCTGCTGGACGCGCTTATCGAGCGCATCAAGGGCCCCGACTTCCCCACCGGCGCGCTGGTCGTGGGACGTAAGGGCATCGAGGAGGCGTACCGCACCGGCCGCGGCTCCATCACGATGCGCGCGGTCGTCGCGGTCGAGGAGATCCAGGGCCGCCAGTGCCTGGTCGTCACGGAGCTTCCGTACCAGACCAACCCCGACAACCTCGCGCAGAAGATCGCCGACCTGGTCAAGGACGGCAAGGTCGGCGGGATCGCGGACGTCCGCGACGAGACCTCCTCGCGTACGGGTCAGCGGCTGGTCGTCGTCCTCAAGCGGGACGCGGTCGCCAAGGTCGTCCTGAACAACCTGTACAAGCACACCGACCTCCAGACGAACTTCGGCGCGAACATGCTGGCGCTCGTCGACGGGGTGCCGCGCACGCTGTCGATCGACGCGTTCATCCGCCACTGGGTGACGCACCAGATCGAGGTCATCGTCCGGCGGACGAAGTTCCGGCTGCGCAAGGCGGAGGAGCGGGCGCACATTCTGCGCGGCCTCCTGAAGGCCCTGAACGCCATCGACGAGGTCATCGCCCTCATCCGGCGTTCCAACACGGTGGACATCGCGCGTGAGGGCCTGATGGGCCTGCTGGAGATCGACGAGCTCCAGGCGAACGCGATCCTGGAGATGCAGCTGCGCCGGCTGGCCGCGCTGGAGCACCAGAAGATCACCGCCGAGCACGACGAGCTCCAGGCGAAGATCAACGAGTACAACCAGATCCTGGCCTCGCCCGCCAAGCAGCGCACGATCGTCAGCGAGGAGCTGGCCGCGATCGTCGATAAGTTCGGCGACGACCGGCGCTCCCAGCTGGTGCCCTTCGACGGTGACATGTCCATCGAGGACCTGATCGCCGAGGAGGACATCGTCGTCACGATCTCCCGCAGCGGCTATGTGAAGCGCACGAAGACGGACGACTACCGCTCGCAGAAGCGCGGCGGCAAGGGCGTGCGCGGGACGAAGCTGCGGGAAGACGACATCGTCGACCACTTCTTCGTCTCGACGACCCACCACTGGCTGCTGTTCTTCACGAACAAGGGCCGGGTCTACCGGGCCAAGGCGTACGAGCTCCCGGACGCCGGCCGGGACGCGCGCGGCCAGCACGTCGCCAACCTGCTGGCCTTCCAGCCGGACGAGAAGATCGCCCAGATCCTGGCGATCCGCGACTACGAGGCCGTGCCGTACCTGATCCTGGCGACGAAGGGCGGTCTGGTGAAGAAGACCGCGCTCAAGGACTACGACTCGCCGCGCTCGGGCGGTGTCATCGCGATCAACCTGCGCGAGATGCCGGACGGCGGCGACGACGAGCTGATCGGCGCCGAGCTGGTGTCGGCCGAGGACGATCTGCTGCTCATCAGCAAGAAGGCCCAGTCGATCAGGTTCACCGCGACGGACGACGCGCTGCGCCCGATGGGCCGTGCCACCTCGGGTGTGAAGGGGATGAGCTTCCGCGAGGGCGACGAACTGCTCTCGATGAATGTCGTCCGGCCCGGTACGTTCGTGTTCACCGCTACCGACGGCGGGTACGCGAAGCGGACCCCCGTCGACGAGTACCGCGTCCAGGGTCGCGGCGGCCTCGGCATCAAGGCCGCCAAGATCGTGGAGGACCGCGGATCGCTCGTCGGTGCGCTGGTGGTCGAGGAGACCGACGAGATTCTCGCCATCACGCTCGGCGGTGGTGTGATTCGTACGCGAGTCAATGAAGTCAGGGAGACGGGCCGTGACACCATGGGCGTCCAACTGATCAATCTGGGCAAGCGCGATGCCGTCGTCGGTATCGCGCGCAACGCCGAGGCCGGTCGTGAGGCGGAAGAGGTCGATGGGGCCGATGACGCCGATGACGCCCGCGGCGAGATGGCCGAGGTTCGCGCCGAGGGCGTGAGCGAGGGCACTGTCGAGGGCACGGAGCCTTCGACCGGGGAGCACGAGGAGTAGAGCGTGAGTGGAGCCACGGGCGCCGGTTCGGCCGCTTCCGGAGCCGGCGCGAACGGTGCCCGTGGCCCTGCCACGGACTCCCAAGGGGGCACTGTGACGGACACACGAGGACCTCAGCCCCAGTACGAGGGTTACGCGACCGGGCCGCTGCCCGGCGAGCGTGAGCCCGCACCGGGGCCTTCGGGGCCGTACCACCCGCCCCGGGCGTACCAGGCGCCCGAAGGCGGTACCCAGGGCGGCCGGCAGCGCCCCGGACAGCCGGCCGACGGCACCCTGGGCGGTGCGCAGGGTGTGGGCGGCGCCCAGGCGGCGCGCAAGCCGCGCACGGGGGCGCGGACCACTCCGCGTACCCGCAAGGCCCGTCTGCGCGTGGCCAAGGCCGACCCGTGGTCGGTGATGAAGGTCAGCTTCCTGCTGTCGATCGCGCTGGGCATCTGCACGGTGGTGGCGGCGGCGGTGCTGTGGATGGTCATGGACGCGATGGGCGTCTTCTCCACCGTGGGCGGCACGATCAGCGAGGCCACCGGCTCGAACGAGAGCAACGGCTTCGATCTGCAGTCGTTCCTGTCGCTGCCGCGGGTGCTCATCTTCACCTCGGTCATCGCCGTGATCGACGTGGTGCTGGCCACCGCGCTGGCGACGCTGGGCGCCTTCATCTACAACCTGTCGGCGGGCTTCGTGGGCGGCGTCGAGCTCACGCTGGCCGAGGACGAGTAGCGCGCCGGGTATCGATTTTGGGACTGGCCCCGACGTGCGCTAATCTTCAGAAGTCAGCGCGACAGCGCGACAGCGCGGCGGGGCTATAGCTCAGTTGGTTAGAGCGCATCCCTGATAAGGATGAGGCCACAGGTTCAAATCCTGTTAGCCCCACAGAACGAAGACCCCCAGTCACCAGGTGGCCGGGGGTCTTCGCGTTGGCGTGATCAGTCCGAGGGGTTCAGCTGGACGAGGTAGCCGGGCTGGACTCCGTCGATGGTCTCCAGCAGGTTGCCGGACGCGACCCAGACCGTGGTGGGCTCGGCGTCGACCGGGATCTGGAAGACGCCGTGTTCCGGGCCCCTGCTTTTGGGGTTGATGCCGGATGACGGGTCGGGCTTTCCCTGGTCGGACCAGTAACGCGCGTAGTGGTCCGCGAGTTCGTTGTCGCTCTGGGTCGGGCTGTACGCGGTGTCGTCGACGTTGAGGGTGGCCGCGTCGTCCGCGCTCCAGTCGGCCTCGCTTTTTCCGACGTTCAGTACCTCCATGCTGACCACGCAGTACTGCTTGCCCTCCTCGGGCGTCGGCTCGGTCACTCGGTCGCCCGCATGAGCGCGGACTTCCGGGGCCAGTGGTTCTCCGCACCGGACTTCGTCGACCGTCACCTCGAACTCGTCCAGCTTGGGTGTGTTCGAGTACGCGATGGTCAGCTTGAACGGCTCTCCGGTCATGGGCCTGCCCAGGACCTCCGCGCCCGGCGGCGCGCCGACGTCCGGGCTGCTGGTCGCCGCCGCCGGTACGGCGCTGCCGGGGCTCGACGCCGTGCCGACGGATGCTGCCCCGCAGGCCGGGAGCGTGAGGAGCGCGAAGGCGGCGCCGAGTGCCGCGCAGGTACTGCCACGAGAGCTCATCGGACGGTCCTTTCGGCGGTGCGCCGGACCTCTCCATGGTCATCCGGTCCACCGGGAACCGCTCGTCGGCGGTTCCGGAGGCGTACGGAAAGTGCCCCCGGGCGCGCGAGAAGAGCCCCCGTGCGCACACGAAGGCCCCCGGTACGCGAAAAGGGCCCTCGGCCGGTGTGAACCGGACCAGGGGCCCCGGAGTGCGGTGGCGCCGGGATCAGGGGGGTGGCGCCGGGGAGTCGCCTTCCGGGGCTGTGGGGTGGGAGCCGGCCGGGCCGGTCGTACGCGCGGTGTCCGCGGGGTCGAGCGACAGGTGGCGGGTGGCCGGGGAGGAGCCGTGGGCCTCGGCGCGGATGCGCTGCTTCATCGTGGGCGGAAGGGCCCGGTCACGCGGAAGGGTCCATCGGACCGAGGGGGCGAGTGGGGTTGCCGCGGTGGCACCCGTGTGCTCCTGGGTCGTGGCGCTCGGCTGCGCGGCGGCGTTCGTGGCGTTCGTGGCGCTCGCCGTGGCGGTGGCGAGGCCCAGCGACGCCAGGAGGGCGAAGAAGGCGGTGATGAGGGCGGTCCAGATGTTCTTGGGCTGGAAGGTGCTCATGGCCCCTCGCTTTCGGACGGTCCGGTTGCTGACTTCTCCGATCATGTGGATCCGGGCCGCGATTCCGGGGAGCGACGCCCGCACTGTGCCGATCTTCGGATGAACACCACTCGTATGGTGCAACCGGAGTGGACAGACCCTCGCGGGCGGTCGGAAGGGGGTGCCGGGAGGCCGTTCGGGAAGCCGCGGAGGGGTCGTTCAGGGGTTCCGGGCAGGTCACCGATCGGTATCGGCCGGTGTGTATAGTCGGCGGCAGAAGGCCCTTACGCCAAGGAAAGACGAGGTCGCGCGGTGAAGAAGCTTCTCCTGGTCGCACTGGCCGCCATCGGCGGGCTCCTCGTGTACCGCCAGATCCAGGCGGATCGCGCCGAGCAGGATCTGTGGACGGAGGCGACCGACTCCGTGCCCGCAGGTTCGGGTGTGTGAGACGGCACAGTCTGTTACGGGCCCCGGTCGCTGAGCGGCCGGGGCTTCGTGCTGTTCGGGACCCGATCGCTCTGTTCGGGGCCCGTTCGCTGCGCGGGCCCTTTGTGGTGCCGCCGGCTCCCGTGCGGCTCGGGCCCTTGGTGATGCGCCGGCTCCCTGCGGCTCGGGGCTTCGTGGTGTGTGGGCGGGAGGACCGTATCTCCCGGAGGGCCCGTATCTCCCGGAAGGGCTGTATCTCCTGAGTTCACTTGTCTCTTGGGTTCATTTGAGTACCTGCATGAATTGCTCAAGTGAACTGCCTCGCGGCGTCGGCGAGGGCGGGAACGCGACAAGAAGGGCAATCCGGCTATGGCCGGAGACAGCGGCGGTGCGGGCGGGGCAGGATGGACCGGCATCGCGGCCCGGTCGACGGGTACCGGCGCGTGTGGACGACGAGGGGAAGCGCGTGAAGAGGCAGCGCAGCAGGGGGCGGGTGGCGGCCGCGGTACTCGCGGCGATGTGCGCGGCGGCGGTCCTGCCGGGGCAGGCACACGCGGCGGGCCCCGGACCGTACGCGTTCGACCCCGACGCGAAGAACGTGCAGGGCGCGACGGCGAACGTCGAGGCGTCCGAACTCGACGAGGGCGTTGCGTACCGCAGCACGATCAGGCCGGGCGAGAAGCTCTACTACCGGGTCACGCTGGACGACGTCTCCGCCGCCTATGTCTCGGCGGTCGCGGTGCCCGGCGACAGCGGCCCGGCCGCCTACGGCGACGGCATCACCCTCAGCCTCCGGGAAACCGACGACACCCGGTGCGACTACCGGCGGGCGAACTTCGGACCGGGCAAGTACACCCGTCCCATCGCCGCGTACGTCTCACGGACCGTCGGGGAAGGCCGCACCACCTGCCAGGAGAGCGGCCAGTACGACGTCCTCGTCGAGCGCGAGAGCAAGGAGACGTCCGACACCGGGGCCTGGGACCTGGAGTTGCGCTTCCTCCAGGAGCCGCAGCTGAAGAGCGGGTCGGCCATACCGACCGACGGGCCCGACAACTGGCCCTCGGCCTCGGCGAAGCCGCTGACCGGGGAGCAGCGGAAGCGGTCCGGCGGGGCCGGGTACTCCGAGGCCACCAGCCTGGAGAACGGCCGCTGGCAGGACACCGTCGCCCCGGGGCAGACCCGCTTCTACCGGGTGCCGGTGGACTGGGGCCAGCAGATCCACGCCACCGCCGGGCTCTCCAACAGCACGAGCGCCGAGAAGGACTTCGTGGGCAGCGCGCTCACCCTGTCGCTGGACAACCCGGCCCAGGGGCATGTCTCCGACGCCACGCTCTCGTACTCCGGAGGGCCCGCTTCCGCTTCCCTGCGGCCGCTGCCGCCGGTGGCGTACCGCAATCGGTTCGACTCCTCGGCCCAGGTCAGCGCCATGCGGTTCGCGGGCTGGTACTACCTGTCGGTGTCCCTCAGCCCGAAGCTGAAGGAGTCCTACGGCTCCGAGCCGATCCCGTTCGAGCTGTCGGTCCAGGTGAAGAACACGGCCGAGGAGTCCCCGTACGAGGGTGATGCCGGGGTCTTCGGTGTCACCGACCAGGACCGGGAAGTGGCCCGGAAGGGGAAGAGCGCCCGGGAGGCCGCGCGGAGCGGCCCGATGACCGTGGTCGCGGCGGCCGGGATCGGCACGGGGTCCGTGCTGGTGCTCGGGCTGGGCGTCTGGACGCTGCTGGCCCGCCGCCGCGCCACGGCCGCCGGCTACCCGGCCGGTGGGGGGCACCAGCCGCCGCAGGGCTGGTAGCCGGCCCGCCGGCGGCCCGCGCCGGGCCCCCGGGAGGGCGGCTGCCGCTCCTCCGGGGCGTCGGCTGCCGTTCCCCCGGCGCCGGACCTGGGGTGTCGCACCTGGGTCCTTCAGCTCTGGAACCGTCGACCTGGGGCCGTCAGACCTGGGTCAGGGCCCAGATCCCGACCGCGAAGCAGATCAGCGCCACCACCAGCACCGGGACCGCCACCTTCGGGGGCGGTCCCGGACGCGTTCGCCGTACGGGTGCGTGGGGTGCATGCGGTGCGTGCGGTGCGGCGTGCTGTGCCGGCGCCTGCGGGTGCTGCTGCTGGGCGGTGTACGCGCGGGTGGCGGCGGGATCCTGCGGTACGCCGGAGGGCGGCGCCTGGGAGGGGGCCGGCGCGCCGACGGCGTACGGGGGTGGCGGGTCCGGGGCGAACGGTGCGGCCGGCGGCTGCTGGAACCCCGGCTGCGCGTACGGCTGTGGCTGTGGGGGCGAGGCCCCGGGCGAGGCCCCGGGCGAGGCCCCGGGCGAGGCTTTGGGCGGCGGCGCGAGGCGGAAGCTGCCCGTCTCCGACATCGAGGCGGGGGGCGGCGCCGAGGACTGCTGACCGGACGGCTGCGCGAGGGCCTGCGGTGAAGCGGCCTGCGGTGAAACGGCCTGCGGTGAAACGGACTGCGGCGAAACGGACTGCTGCGCCGGTGCGGGCGCGGGTTCCGCGGGCTGCTGGGGGGCGGTTACGGGTCCGTCGGGGCCGAATCCCGCCGGCAGGGGCCCGATCTGGTCGAACACCTCCACCGGCTCGTCGTCCGGGCCGGATTCGGGCAGCATCTCGACCGCCGCGGTCAGGGCCTTGCGCGCGCCCGTCGCGGTCCGGAACCGGGCGTGCGGGTCCGGCTGGAGCAGTCCGGCGAGAACCTGCCACAGCGGCTCGGGAATGCCGTTCGGGGCGCTGGGGGTGCCGTGCGCGGCGAAGTGCTCGACCAGCGCCTGGGCGTCGGGCTTCTGGCCCTGGAGGAGGTAGAGCGCGACCAGGCCGACCGCGAAGAGGTCCGCGGGGAAGTCGGGCTCGGCGCCCAGCATCTGCTCGGGGGCGAAGTAACCCGGCGTACCGACCACGTAGTTGGTCTCGGTCAGCCGTGGCTCGCCCTTGCGCATCGAGATGCCGAAGTCGGAGAGGCGCAGATGCGGGCGGCCCGTTCCGGTCGCCTCCATCAGGATGTTGGCGGGCTTGATGTCGCGGTGCACCACCCCTTCCGCGTGCACCGTGGAGAGGCCGGAGAGCAGCTGGTCCAGCAGCAGGCAGACGAAGCGCGGGGGCAACGGGCCGTAGTCGCCTATGACATGGGCGAGCGAGCCGCCGCTCACCAGGTCCATGGTGAACAGGACCTTGTCGTCGTCGGCGGCCCAGCTGGCCGGGGCCAGCACATGCGGGTGCTCGATGCGCAGGGCCTGCTCGCGGACGAAGCGCAGCAGCGTGTGCGCGTCGCTCTGCTGGAGCACCTTGGCCGCGACGTACCTGCGGCGGCGGTGGTCCCAGGCCCGCCAGACGGCACCGGCCCCACCCCGTCCGACCGGATCGATCAGCTCGTACCGACCAGCGAAGACCTCACCCATCGCGCTGCGCCCGCTCCCCGTTCCTGTGGTGCCGCGGCGTCCGCCGCGGCCCGTGTCCGGCCCCCGTGTCCGGCCCCCGTGTCCGGCCCCGTGTCCGGGCCGGCACCAGGGCGCCACGCGGTGCGCGTGCCCTGGCTCCGCCGTCCGTCGTTCCGGAGCCGCTAGCTCTGGTGCCCCTCGTAGTGCGCGACCGCGTCCGCGGTGCGTCCCGCTCCGTACACCTTGAGGAACTCTGCCAGCTCCGGGTGGGTCGGGGCGAGGGCATCCGAGGCGTCGATGATGTCGCTGGCCGCCGCTACGGACCGCAGCAGGGACTGGATCTCGCGCACCACACGGCGGACGGTGGGCGCGCCGCTGGTGGAGCCGGTCTGGCCGGTGGCGGTCAGGACCGACCCGCCCTGCGACTTCTTGATCTCCTCCATGCGGTCGGTGGCCTCGCCCGCGCTGACGCTGCCGTCGGCCACCTGGCTCGCCAGCTCCTGGAGGGCCTGGACGCGCTGGACCACCGCGGGGTTCCCGATCTTGGCCCGCTGGCCGCTCATCAGCTGGGAGAGCATCGGGGCGGAGAGCCCGAGAACAGCGGCCAGCCGGGCCTGGTTCAGGCCGAGGTCATCGATCAGCCGACGGAAGAGCGCCCCCAACGGCTCTCCGTACCAACTGCGTTGAAGCTCTCTGGCTCTTGCCGTCGCCTCTTGTTGCGCTGCGTCCATGGCGTCTCCCCATCGCTGCGGCTTCGCTGCTGCGAACCTTGCGAGCATCCTACGGAGCGTGGTCGTTCACCGGGAGTCCCTATCCTTTTGCAGGATCACGGGGGTGACCCGGTACTCTGGTCTGCGACGGTAGCCCTGGCGCGGACGTGCTGGGCGTTGCCTTCGTTCGTTGTGGCCCGGGGCCTTAGCTCAGTTGGTAGAGCGCTGCCTTTGCAAGGCAGATGTCAGGAGTTCGAATCTCCTAGGCTCCACTCGCTTCGCACCCCTCTGACCTGCGGAAACGCGGTCAGAGGGGTGTTTTTTGTCTCCGCCGGTGGGCACATGGTGGGCACATCGAGTCGTCTACGGTCGTTTCATGGCCTACATCGAAACCAAGGAGCGAAGGGGCGGAGACACCACCTTCGTCGTCCGCTGGCGCTCAGCTGGCGCGCGGAACGGCAAGCGGGAGTCGGAGTCGTTTGACGATCTCCCGTCCGCTGAGAAGTTCCGCGACCTCGTGAAGGCGCACGGGGAACACTGGCCGCCCGGGTGGACCCGCGGTCACGGGTTCGTTGCAGACCGCCGCCGCAAGGAGACGATGTTCGAGCCCTTCGCGCTCGCCTATGTCGACCGGCTCACCGGTATCCAGGGCGACACACGCAGTAAGTACAAGACGCGCATACGTGCCAACATGACGCCCTGGTTCGGTCCCTACTCCGTGGAGGACGGGGAGGGCTCGATCCGACGAGAGATGGTGCAGGACTGGGTCAACGACCTGGAGGCCGGACGGCTCGCCCCGCTCGACCCTTCAGACCGGAAGCCTCGAACGAAATACCGGCCGAAAACCATTCAGAACGAGCACGGCTTGCTCTTCTCGATCCTTCAGGCAGCGGTGGACGCGGAGCCGTCCCTGCGGGCCTCGAATCCGTGCGCGAAGACCCGTCTCCCGCGGCTTGACGGCGCTGAGGACGAAGAAGAGATGGTCTTCCTCGAACGCGAGGAATGGGCCTGGATCTACGAATGCCTCAGCGACGATGCCAAGGACCTCGGCGAGGCCATCGCGGAGACCGGTTTCCGGTGGGGCGAGGCAACAGCGCTCCAGCCCCGTGACCTTCGGCGGCGCAACGGCCGACCCGCCATCCGTGTCCAGAGGGCCTGGAAGAAGGACGAGAACGGTAAATCCATTCTCGGCGCCCCGAAGACCAGGAAAGCGCGGCGGACCGTCGTGATCACTCACAAGCTTGACCGGATGCTGCGGCGCCGTGCCAAGGGCTTGGCTCCCAACGCCCTGATCTTCACGGGCCCTGAAGGGGGCAAGTGGGACCCCGGCACATTCCGCCGTCTGCGCTGGCTGCCCGCGATCGAACTGGCCGCCGAGAAGTACGGACTCCTCAAGCGACCGCGCATCCACGACCTCCGCCACTCTCATGCGTCGTGGCTGATCGCCGCGAAGGTTCCCCTGCCGGCCATCCAGGGGCGGCTGGGGCACGAGTCCATCACCACCACCGTGGACCGCTACGGCCACCTCCTGGACGCCCTGGACGACGAGGTCATGGCCGCCGTCGAATGGGCCATGGATCCCACCGCGCAGCTACCTGGAATGCTTCCAGGTCCCATCCTCACATCTGCGACTGATCAGGTTTCCCTCCCGCAGCAGCGGTCGGCCGCCGGACCCATAACGGTTTAGGCCACCGGGCAAGCATGAGTAGGTAAATCCGCTCGGATTACTGGGAAGATGGCAAGAACGGTGTGGTGTGCGAGCTGCTGCTGGCTTCACGGCTTCCAGATGTTCGGCTCGTTATCAGGACCGGAATTAGCTTCCTGTACGTCTCCGGCAGGATATTCGTTCGGGAGCAGCATTCCCGGTTTTCCATTTACTAGGTTTGGCTTTAGGTGGACGCGGCAGCCAGCCTCCCGTGCTTGGTTGACCAGATTCACCACCCACTCAAATGGGGGAGAGAACGCAGGAACCTGCTTCCTTTGGTCGCCTTCCCCTTGCCAAGTTTCTGTTTGTGCACCGATTACGACCCAGTCAAACATGGAGAGGTCGGTAAACTTCAGTGGCTCTTTGAGAGGTTCGATCGAGAGCCATTTCACCTTGACTCCGTCAATCTGGCGAAAGGCGTCTTCCGCGATGCGTACGCGTTTTTGTTCATCCACGCTGGTTCCGACCCACGCAGACGGCGGAAGGTCCACCTTATTGTATCTAGCTGGAAATTTTGTGAGTAGCAAGTACTCCCACTGAGGATTTGCAAGCATGGATGAGTGGACCTGGAGAATCCATTCCTCGGGTACCCAGCGGCCGTAGAGGTCAGCCATGGAGCAAACGAATACTCGTTTCCAGGATGGGTCGGAAATATGATGCTCTGGAATACGGGTATTCTTGGGCGCGTTTAGGCGTTCATGATGAAGCAACGGAGTGAATCCAGCGGGATTCACTTGTTTGAAGCGCAGGGTGATTTCTCGGGCGTAACAGTAGTCGCAGCCGTGAAGGCAGCCCGTTACTGGGTTCCATGACCAGCGAGCCCAAGAGATTCCCTCCCCGTCGGTGTTATTGAAAGTGGCCTGTCCTATCGGCTTGTTGTAAGAGACTTCCTTTCCGTCGTACGTACGCAATGTCAGGATGACAGGACCGGGCTTGCTGAGTGGAGCTGCTTCTGGCATATCGCGGCGGCGTTGGCGAGCTTGCTTATCGGCCTGATCCAAGGCCATTTCGCCAGACTTGACCTTCTCGACTAGTTCTGGTGCGTAGGTCTCGACGGTCTTAGCCCGCTGTACGGAACGTTGCGATGCCCCTACGGTCCGTGCAGCTGTGGCCGTAGCTTCCCGATCGTGACGTTCTGTTACTGCTTCCCGCCGATCGGCGGGAAGCTGCATCCCTGTGACCTGCGCATCTGCTTGGGCCGCGCGTTGACGGCCGGCCTCGCGCTGTCGCTCCTTCGCTCCTTCTTCGAACGCCTTCTCGTACTCAAGGGCCAAGAAGGCACGTTGCCCAGCGGTGAGCTGACGGCGGGAGATATTTTTGGAGACAATGAGGTCGAGGATTTCGGCCTCACTTTGTTCGGCCGGCAAAGCCTCAAAGAACATTTCGGCGTTCGCCGCCTCGCAAGCACGATACCGATTTCGCCCATCGATGAGGACCGTACGGTCGTGGTTAAGAAGGATTGGGTCCCTCAGTCCGTTGCGTTTGACGTCCAATACCATTTCGTCGAATTCTTCGCCCTCAATCAAGGGGAAAACGTCGGCAAAGGCATGGACGTCGTAAGAACCAAGCTTGCTCATGTGGGTGAGTCCTCGTTACTGCGCGGCAATTCGAATAATGTGTCCTGCTGCTGTGGGATTGACGACAGGGGTCTTACCCGCTTGACCTCCGGTCCAAGGAGGTTGAGGCGACCCTCGTAGGTAGCCGCCACCCATTCGGATTCTCTTCCTCGAACGGAGGAGTACTCTGCCTTGGTGAGTGACATACGCATGCGCGCGTTACGGAACCGAACTGGGTCGTCCCGATACCAGGTGATGTGTACTTCTAGCTTGTTGCGGATGAAGGCTCGCCGGATTTCATCTTCCGTGGCTGTGCGCCAGTCGTGAGGGGTCTCCAGGAGGTAAGACCACTGGGCATCGTCGCGATCGATCCAAGCCAGACAAAGATCACGCTGTCGGGCGAGATTCAGCAGCTGAGGCGTGATCAGGTCGTAGCGTTCGATACGATCTTTGCGACTCGCCCACGCTTTGGCGCCTTTTGCGTTCCAGCCGATGGTTGAAAAACTACGGAAACGTTCGGTGCGTCGGCTGATCTCTGTTGGTAGAGTTTCACGCATGGCCCAACCGTTAACGCCATTAGGGTCATTGAGAACAAGTACGGCGTCAGCGGGCCGGATGAAGTCCACGGAGATATCCCGACCATCCATGTTCAGCGCTCGTACCGTAACTCGTTCGCCACAGCGCCAAACGTTCTCCTCCAGCTGGGAGTATCCGAGGGCGGGCAGGCGTAGAGCGAGATTGACGAGCAGCCGGTCGTAGGTTTTCGGGTTGATCTCGACAAGTCGGACTTCTACCGGCTTGACTCCGCGCTCCCATCGAGCGTGATGGGCCAAGATTCCCGGTGAGGAGTTCTTGTGCCAGTCGTCCGTCTCATCTTGCAGGCTGGCGTCACCAGCGGTCAGGTCGAGCCACACGAGCCGTCTGCAGCTCTGTAGGAACCTCGAACCGCCTCGGTTGACGACCCCGATCTCCTTGCCGACGAAGCGACTGAGCGTCTCGTGCTTGCTGTAGGTACGGGCTCCACTCCGCCCAACGCGGTCAGTTTGCGCAGACAACCGAGTGCTCTCCTCTTGATGTCCTGATTCCCGCCCGTAACAGCCGTATGGCTGAGCGTCACAGTAGCTGCAACAAAGGTGCTATGAGGGCCAGTTGCCTAAAAATCACTCACTTGTGTACGAACAGCGTGATCTTGGTTGAAGATGATCATTCGTTGCTGGACTGTCTCACCAGAGACTCAGCGGGCGTCCAGCTGCGACGGCGGCTTCGATGCGACTGAGGAGCTGTCTCTCCGTTTCACGTTCTGCTCGGTCAGCGCGAATAGCGGCACCGATGTTGCGTGCCCGGCCAGCGGGCCCTCGGAGGTCGGCCAAAGGGCTGGCGGGATCGCGGCGCCTGGCGAGCCATTCGGCTCGGTTCTCCGCGGCGGTCCCCAACCGGAGGTGTGTCGGTTGCTGGCAGGAGTGGTTGTCGCAGGTGTGGCAGACGGTCGGGCTCTCGGTTCCCCAGCCGAGCCGAGGGATGACACCGTGCGCGAGCTGGTACCCGTAGAGGTGGCCTGGCACCGTGCCGCGTCGCGTCCTGCCCGGCCGCGACGCCGCCCTGAAACTGGCGTGGCCAGTGCTGGAGATCCCGCCGAAGAAGAACCAGCAGTCCTCGGTTGACGAGGTTCGGTAGACCTTCGCCCAGTACCGGGCCCGAACGGACTCGTTGGCCAGCCAGGACATCCACTCAACAGCGGTTATACGAACGGGCGTTGGCTCGCCGATGAGGGAAAGTTGCTCGTCAACGTGAACGGGCCCGGACCCGTTCACCGCCGCGAGCGGGAAGAGTCCGGGCCCGATGTCGTTCTCAGGCGGCATCAGCCCGGCTGTCGTCCGGCGTGACGACCGGGGCCGGGGCGCCCGAGGTCGAGGAAGCTGCGTCTGCCGCATCTGTCCGAGGCTTTCGGATTCGGGTTGTGCGGGGCCGCTCGGCGCGGGCACGCAGCGATTCGATGATCTCCTTCGCCCGAGCAGCGGTAACAGGCTTCGCCTCCCGTTCCAGCTCCTCCGCCGGGACGCCCAGCAGTTCCGAGACCAACTCGGCATCGTTGTCGAAAAGCCGCAGGACTACAGCAGCAGCCTCCCGTGCCGTGACGTCGGCTTCCTCCTTCGCCTTGGCCGCCTTCACCGCAGCCTCGCGTGCAGTCAGCACGTGCTCGGCGGCCATCTCCCGCGTTTTCGCCTTCACCGCTTCAGCAGCGCGAACCCGCCGCCGCAGCTCCGATGCGCTCACCGGTCCTGCCGAATTCGTGCTCACCCATGCCCCCAGTTCTGTTCGAAATCAGTGCTCGTCGTGCGCACCGTAGGCACAGGTCCGCGGACATCTCGAACCACGCCTTCGTTGGGTGCCGGCGAGGGCGAACAGGCTGCCTCCGGCGGGTCCTCCTCGGAGGGGGTGGGGGCTGGTTGGTCGGGTGCCGCGCCGTCGTGGTGCAGGTGGTGAAGGCGGGGTTCCCTCCTCGGCCGGACACCCCAAGGGGCGTACCAGGAACCCGGACACGGCGTCCAGGCCAAGCCGCTACGCGGTCGCTACGCGAGCCAGGACACCGCGCCCGGAACCCTGGTACGGCGGAGCTGTCCGACCGAGGAGGGAACCCCGCCCAGGTGCGTGGTGTGCCGGGCCCGGCAGGGCGGGTGCGGGCAGGTGGGGGCGGGAAAAGGCCAGGTCAGAGCGCCTATTCAGGTTGACCCAACCCATAGAACATGGTTTAATTAGTGATGTCGGAAGGGGAGGGCAACCCCCGATCGGCACACGGCAGGCCGACCGGCCGCCGACAACCTCTCTCACCAGGAGAACGAACGTGAGCACCACGAAGGCACCCGCGAAGCTCGAAACCATCCGCGCCCTGCTCGCCAAGGCGGAGGACCCCCGCACGCCGGAGTCGGAGGCGGAGTTGGCCCGGAAGCGGGCGTTCGAGATGATGGCGAAGTACGGCGTCGAACAGGCGATGCTCAACGACGCCAACCCGGCCAGCGACGGCCCGACGGACCGCAAGATCGTTCTGGATAACCCGTGGGCGATGGAGCGGGTCCGCCTCATCAACCGCATTGCGCTCGCCCTCGGCTGCGAGCTGATCCACCTTGGCCGGGACGGCAGTGGCCCGGCACGCCGGGTACACATCTTCGGGTACGCGAGCGATCTTCAGCGTGTCGAACTGCTCTACACCTCTCTTCTCCTCCAGATGAACAGCGGACTGGCCGCTCAGTCGGTCCCGCCGGGCCAGGGTGCGCGTGCCTGGCGTCGATCCTGGCTTCTCGGCTTCATCAACCGGGTGGGCGACCGCATCGAGGAGGCCGAGCGCGGCGCACGCGACGAGGCCAGGGGCGAGACCACCGCCACCGGCCGCAGCGCGGCCCTCGTGCTCGCGGACCGCAAGGCCGTCGTCTCGCGCAGCTATCAGCAGGCGTACCCCCGTGCACGGAAGGGTGGCACCACCACCATGACCGGCAACGGGTACGGAGCCGGATGGATGGCGGGAAGCCGCGCCGACATCGGCGGTAAGCGGATCGGCCGCTCCACGGCCGGGTCCATAGCCGCGTAACCCCGTCAAGGCCGGGGGGTGGTCATCCGCCGCCCCCCGGCCGCCGAGCCCGCGACCTAACCCAGGAGGCATGACCGTGCCCGCTCGAAAGCCACTGGCCACCCCCGCCCGCATCCTCACCGCCGCCGCCGACCACATCGAACGCGTCGGCCTCTACCAGGGTGACCACCTCTGGCAGCCCGGCCGGATGGGAGACACCGCCCCGTGCACCGTGCTGCACGCATGGGAGCGCGGCGTGCGTTCCGTCCGGCCCCGCTGGTCCGTGCGCGGTGAACCGTGGAACATCTTCCAACGAGCCCTGTTCGACTCCCTTGTGGTGCTCAGCAACCAGGTCAACGGCCGCCCCGTGTCCGGGGTCCGGTGGCGAAAGCTACGGCTCACCGAGGACGCCTACCGGCGCACCCTCCTGTGGTGCTGGGGGGACGAGCCCGAGCGGACCACCGCCGAGGCCACCGCGATGATCCGCACCGCCGCAGCCCTGCATTCGAGTGACGGCGATCACAGCACCCCGGGTTGTCCCACCCTCAAGAACATGGTTTAATTAATGGTGTCGGAAAGGGGAGGGCAACCCCCCGACCGACACCGGGCCGAAGGGCCCGAACAACTCTCACCAGGAAGAGAAGGACCGATGACGAACACCAAGACCCAGGCCGGCGTCCAGACTGCTCCTGCCCCGTGGCCGACCCTCATGGTCTCCGAACTTGCCGCGCACCCCGGCAACGTCCGCGACATCGAGGCCCCGGCCGATCTGCTGGCCGACGTGAAGGACAACGGTGTCGTCGAGCCGCTGTACGTCGTGCGCACCCACGGTGACGTGCCGCAGGTCATCGACGGATTCCAGCGACTGGCCGCCGCCGTCGCGGCAGGGCTGGAGACTGTGCCGGTCACTCCCCGCCCCGTCATCCGGATCGACGCGCTCACCCCGCACCCGAAGAACGCCCGTGAAGATCTCGACCTCAACGCGCCGTTCGTGGACTCGCTCCGCACCGAGGGGTGCCGCATCCCCGTCAAGATCCAGCGGCTCGACGGCGGAGTCCTCCAGGTCAACGACGGAAACCGGCGCTACCACGCAGCGACGGACGCGGGTCTCACCCACCTGCCGTACGAGTGGGAGGAAGACGACCGCGACGCGGCCGGACAGTTCCTCGACATGATTACGACCGCTCAGCACCGTAAGAGCCTCACCACATCCGAGATGAACCAGGCTATGTTCAGCGCGGCCGAGGCGGGCGCGCAGGTCGGCCGAATCGCCAAGGCCGCAGGCGTGCGGCAGAAGGACGTCAAGACGCTGGTCAAGGTCAGGTCTGACGAGAAGCTGAGCGCCGCCGTCAGCGGCGCGGGCAGCTACGAGTGGACTTTCGAGCACCTGGCCGCGCTCTCGGAGTTTGCCGACGACGCCGAAGCGCTCGCCGCGATCACCGAGGCCGCCGCCGAGGGCGACGCCGACGAGGGAGACGTTGACTGGGCCATCGCCATCGAGCGGACCAAGCGCGACAAGCGGAACAAGGCGGAGGCGCACCGCGCGGAGCTGGAGACGGCCGGGCAGAAGATCAGGGACGCCGAGGAACTGTCCGAGCGGGCTATGCCCGTGTGGCGACTGCGCGGCATCAGCACCGAGGGGCACGCCGAGTGCAAGGGGCTTGTCTGGGTGTTCGATGAGCGGCGGGGGGACCGGTACGAGCCTTACTGCTCCGCCCCCGGCCTGTACGGGCACACGGTGCCCGAGGGTGCCATCGCCAGCGGCAGCACGATGACCGCCGCCGACAAGGAGGCCGAGCGCGCCGCCCGCGCCGCCGTCAAGAAGGGGAACATCGACTGGGACGCGGCCGAGGCCCTGCGCCGGAAGTGGATCACGGACCTGATCAAGCGGCGCAACCTCCCCAAGAACACCACCAACACTCTGATAGGGCACGTCAATAACGCTCTGCTGAACGGTAGTTGGGGTATCGCCGACGACCTGAACAAGGAGGGCACCACGGAGATTCTGGCCGGATTCCTGGGGCTGAACGCCGAGCAGGCGAAGGACCGGAGCAGCTTTGCCGGGCACGTTGCCAAGGACCCGCGCCGGGCCCCGCAGCTCCAGTTCGCCGCCATCGCGGCCGTCCGGGAGAAGTGCGCGAACCGATCGGCATGGCGGACGGACAGCCAGCACGCCCCGTGGACGCGGAAGCCCACCGGCCGGTGGTTCCAGGTGCTCGCGTCCCTCGGGTATCCGCTCACCCCCATTGAGCAGTCGGTCGTGGACGAGGAGCCCTACGACCCGTCGAAGAAGAAGCCCCGCGCCGCGATCACGTCCGGCAGTGAGCCGGAGACCGAGCAGGAGCCCGGCACCGACGAGGAGACGGGCGAGCCGGAGGCCGAGGAAGCCGACGACCCGGCCAGCGACGACGAAGCCACCGCCTAACCACCTCAGCCGCCCGACGCCGGGGGCGGGAACCGCCCCGCTCCCGGCACCCCCAGGAGCCCCACAGTGACCCGTACAGTTCTGTTCGAGACCCACGCCGACGACCACGGATGCGGATGCGTCCCCGCCCCCGCCGAGCCCGACCCCGGCACGACCGCCGACATCATGCAGGCCCGCGCCATCGCGGGCGGACTCGCGGAGTTCGGCGTAGGTCCCGCCCGCTGGTCTGCCGCCTACGACCACGAGGCCGCCGCCGTCGTCCTGCGCGTGGACACCTCGCGCGGACTGTACGCACTCGCCATCCCGGCCCCCGGCCAGCCGTTCCCCGTCCGCCACCGGGGCGAGCGCATCGGCGCGCTGGACTGCCGACGCACGTACGGCACCGCCGACAGCTACACCGCCGCCCTGTTCGCCGCGTTCCTACGCGACCGCGCCGCACTGGACATCCCTGGCCGGGATGCTTGCCCCACACCTAAAAATATGGTTTAATTAATGATGTTGGAGGGGGCGGGCAACCCCCCTCCAACCGTACGGGCCGCTATCCGGCCCGACCCCGGCCGCACGCGGAGGGCAACCCGCCCGGCCGGGCCCCCAATTCCTCTCTCACCAGCAGGAGCACCCACGATGACCAGCGCAGCCATGCGGTTTTCCATCCCCGCCACGGCTCAGTCTCGCGTCCGTCAGCTTGTCGAGGCCACCAACACCCGCGCCGCCGTCCATCACCTCAGCGCGTACACGCTCGACATCTCCGCGCCCTTCCTGGCCGACTACCACGACATCGACGGTCGCCTGATCGGCAAGCGTCCCACCATCACCGTGACGATCTCCGGTGACATTCCCCGTCACCAGGGCTGGACCGTCATCGCCCGCCTGGACCACGACGAGGAGGGCGAGACGATCACAAGCCTGTTCCCCGGTCTGCCTGAGCAGGACGCGGAGGCCGCGCGCCAGTACCGGGCCATCGAGAACTTCTGCCACGGGTGCGCCGTCGCCCGCCACCGCACCGCCACCTACCTCGCCCGCCACGAGAACGGCGAGATGCGGCAGTTGGGCACGACGTGCGTGGAGCCGTACACCGGTCTGCCGATCAAGGGATTGGAGGCGTTGTGGCGGTTCGGCACGCTGAAGGACTCCGATTGGGACGGCGAAGAGGGCGGCATCCCGGCCGATCTCCGCGTCCCGGTGATCGAAGTCCTGCGGGTGACCGCCGCCATCGTCAAGACGGAGGGCCGGTTTTACAGCCGGTCCGAGCAGTGGAAGAACTCCATGCCGACCGCCGACGGCGTCGAAGCGTACTTCTTCGACCGCAAGGCCCCGATGGAATGGCGGGCCGACATCGACGCCGACACCGACGCGCCGACCACGGCCGCCGCCGTCCGGGCATGGGCCGTCCAGGGATACGGCAGCCTCTCCGACTACCGCCACAAAGTAGGCCAGTTGGCGAAGGGCGAAACCGTCGACCCGCGCCACCTGCCGACGCTCGTGTCCGCCATCGCGGGTTGGTACCGCGACCAGGAGAAGGAGGCCACCGAGCGGGCCGCGCAGAACAGCAAGCCGCAGGGCACCGTGGGCGAGCGCATCACCACCCCCGCCACCGTCACCACCGTCATCGAGCTGGAGGGCCGGACGTACGGCTACCAGACCCAGCGCCGCCGACTGGTGAAGTTCCAGGACCCGCAGGGCAATGTGTTCGTCTGGTTCAGCAGCGCCGCCGACGTCCCCGACCAGGGCGACGAGGTCGAGCTGACCGGCACGGTCAAGGACCACAGCATCTACGGCGAGACCGCACAGACGGTTCTCACCCGGTGCCGCGTCGCCGCACGCGAACCGGTCGCCGCTTAGCAGGTCCGGCCGGGCGGGGAAGACCGCCCGGCCGGACCCCGGCCGCCGGGCCGTGGGGGGGGGGGGGGGGGGGCGCCCCCCCCCCCCCCCCCCCCCCCCCCGCCCGGGGCGCCCCCCCCCCGGGGCGGGGGGGGGGCGGCGGGGGCGCCGCCGGGGGGGGCCCCCGCGGCGGGGGCCCCACGCCGCCCGC
>NZ_JBIDBC010000002.1:0-172060 GCF_043202835.1 Streptomyces sp. NPDC048142 | reverse complement strand
CCCCGCCCCCGCACGCCCCCGGGCGGGGGGGGGGCGGGCCCCCCCGGCCCCCCCCGCCCCCCCGCCGGGGGGGGGGGGCGGCGCCCCCCCCCCCACCACACGCTCCGCCCACCGTCGTCCGGGACCGACCGCGTCGGCGGCCGGCTTCGCTCTCCGGCTCACGCACGAAGGGCGTCCCTCCGGGACGGCTCAGCCTGGCCCGGCTCGCAGCCGGCCGGAGCGTCCGGGCCGCGGGCGGCCCTCCAGCCCCGTCCGGACGCCGGGCCGAAGGGCGTGCCCTACGGGCACGACGGCACTGTCCGTCGCGCTCCGCGCGACCACGGGCGGCACCCCTACGGCGAGGCCACGGCACGCCGCCGCCCGCAGCACTGAGACACCCGAGGAACACCCCCATGCCCGAGAACGCTTGCGCCGTCCGTCCCCAGGCCGCGACCGTAGGAGACCCGTCTCCGCAGACGTGCATCCAGGTTGCCCGACAGGCCGCGATCCTCGCCGTCACCGCAGCCGACGACGCCATGACCGCCGTGTGCCACAGCCGATCGGGCGCCACCGCCCGCTTGGAGGCGGTCATGCACGCCGCCCACAAGGAAGCCGTCGAGGCCGAGCAGCACGCCGACCGCGCGGAGCAGTACGCCGACGACCCCGCGATGCCGAGCGGCGCCCCGTTGTACTGCGCCCGTCAGGCCGTCGACCACGCCGTGCGTGCTCAGTCGGCCGCCGGGGTCGAGACGACCGCCGCCGACTTGCGGGCCGAGCTGGAGCGGAAGCTGACGGCGGCCGAGTACGCCGAGCAGGAGAGCGCTCTCCGTCAGCAAGAGGCCGAGCAGGAGGCCGAGGAACGGGCGGCCACCGGCATGGACCAGGAGAACCGGGACCGCGCGGCGAGGAACCGGTATCTCGCCCAAGGGCATGTTGCCGAACTCGGCTGGACGGCGGGACACGTTTGTGTGATGGAGGCCGCCGAGTCCGGCCGTCTGTACTGGCGGGGCGGACGGGCCCGGCAGGCAGCACGACGTGGCGTCTGGGACGGTGGCCGGCGGATCAACCGCGAACGGACGCAGGACCTGTTCGCCGCCCGATTCATCGTCGCCGTCCGGCAGGACGACGGCACCCGCACCCTGATCCCCAGCCCGATGGGCCAGGTCGCCCTAGAACTCGCGCGACTCCACCCGGCGGGTCTGCAACGTACCGACCGGGAAGCCTACGAGGCGCGGTTCGCCAAGGTCCGGCGACGCCACAAGCGCCGCGACGACCAGAAGGCCGCCGCCCGCCTGCTGCCGCCGCTCGACTCCAGCGCACGGAAGCTCTACCGGAGGCCGGTCGCGCTCACCGAACAGCACGAACGGGCCGAGCGCGAAGCCGCCGACCGATGGGAAGACCAAGGCGGCTACTGCCCCGCGGTGAAGGTGCCGAACGCGGCAGCCACCCCAGCCGAGCAGCCCTCGACTCCGACAAGGTCATGGTCGAGCGGGAAGTCCGCCGTGCAGTCCACCTTGTGGTGAACGGGGTGGCGGCGAGGGCGAACAGGCTGCCTCCGGCGGGTCCTCCTCGGAGGGGGTGGGGGCTGGTTGGTCGGGTGCCGCGCCGTCGTGGTGCAGGTGGTGAAGGCGGGGTTCCCTCCTCGGCCGGACACCCCAAGGGGCGTACCAGGAACCCGGACACGGCGTCCAGGCCAAGCCGCTACGCGGTCGCTACGCGAGCCAGGACACCGCGCCCGGAACCCTGGTACGGCGGAGCTGTCCGACCGAGGAGGGAACCCCGCCCAGGTGCGTGGTGTGCCGGGCCCGGCAGGGCGGGTGCGGGCAGGTGGGGGCGGGAAAAGGCCAGGTCAGAGCGCCTATTCAGGTTGACCCAACCCATAGAACGTGGTTTAATTAGTGATGTCGGAAGGGGAGGGCAACCCCCGATCGGCACACGGCAGGCCGACCGGCCGCCGACAACCTCTCTCACCAGGAGAACGAACGATGAACACGCCTCTCACCGTCGCGGAGCTGGCCCACCCGATCGCTCTCGAACTCGGCGGCAACTGGCGACCGCAGCCCGCCCGCCACGGCGTCCAGGAGCTGGACCACGCCGCCACCTTCACCCACCTGGACGGCCGACAGCTTCACCTCTCCGAGCGGTTCGATGACCCCGGCCACCTGCACATCCGAGGCGCATTCCCCGCCACCGACTACCCGTTCCGCAGGGGCGAGCGCGACACCGTCCGAGTCGCCATGACCGAGGACCCGGCAGACATCGCGGCCCGGATCGCCGCCGACCTCATCCCCGCCCACCGTGACGTTCACGAGCGGGTGACCGAGCACAACCGCGCGCAGGCCGAGACGCGGCGGGATGTCGAGGAGGCCGCACGCGATCTCTCCGCCCGCCTCCCCGGAGCCCGGACCCGGGTTGATGGCACATCTGCGTTCGTTTACATGAACCTTGAACCGGGAGAGGTCCGCATCGGACTCGACGGCGACGCGGTGAGCCTCGTACTCAACGACGTGCCCCGAATTATCGCCGACGCCGTTGTATTCGCGGTGAGTCGCTTTCTCCCCAGCGTCCAGACACCCGAAGACGAGCACGGCGAATACGTCGACGTATACGCCCTCTAATCCCCCCACGTTTCAGGGCGGCGCGCTTCCGCAGCGCGCCGCCCCGGGCAGAAAGGCCCTGTGATGAGCGCCGATATATTCGTCATCGAGCCGCAATGGATCGTGCAGGCCCCGCACCTCCGGTGCACCCTCAAACGCGCCCTTGCGCTCCAAGCCACACAAAATGTGTGGTCCAGTACCGAGCACATCAACAACGCCGTAGCGATGGCCTACGGTGATCAACTCCCGGATTCCGGCCGATGGGAACTGACCCGCTCTCAACTTCGCACACTCAAAATTGCCATTGAATGGCGCAGGGCCACGCGCGCGGCCAGCGACAAGAAGACCGCCCCCGATATCCTCGAACGCTGGACGCGAATAGAGGACGAGGTCATAGCCGTATACCGCGCCGTGAGCAACGAAGCAGGGTTGTACTGGATTTAGGGTTGCCGATCACCCAAGAACATGGTTTAATTACTGGTGTCGGAAGGGGGAGGGCAGCCCCCCGTCCGACACCGCGGGGCCAGCCGGCCCCGGACGCCTATCTCTCACCAGGAGGACCGCGACATGCCCCGTAAGCCGAAGATGACCGACGAAGAGCGCCGGGCCTATTCCGCCAAGATGCGCGGTGAGCTCGAAGCCGTCATGGATCGCGCGTACGGCGCGATGGTCGACAGTGAAGAGTTCTGGGACGCCGTCATGCGCACGGCCGCGAACCTGACCCACACGGACCGCGACGACCGCAGCCCCACCAACTGCATGGCCATCGCCGCCCAGTGCCCGAACGCCACCCACGTACTCAGCTCCGGAGACTGGCGAAAGGTCGGGCGCTTCCCGGCTAAGGGGACCACTTCCCTCCGCATCTGGACGCCGATCAAGCGGCGGTCCGAGGAGGGGCAGGAGGTCCCGGCCGCAGCCGCCGACGGCGGGCAGCGAGAGGCCGCCAGCGAGGCCGCCGAGGGTGAGACGCGAAAGGTGTCCGGGTTCAAGGCCGGGCCGGTTTTCGACATCAGCCAGACCGACGGCGACGCCTACGAACCGCCCGCCGCCGCCCCGCTCGCCGCCGAGGTCATCCGCGATGTCCTGGTGAACCAGTACCGCGACCAGTACCACGAGGACCCCGAGCAGGCCGGAGGGTTCGACTTCACCCAGGACGCCCCCGACAACGCCGTCCGCATCCTGCTGTACGGCCACGCGTGGCGACGTATCACCGAGGCGGACGCGCCCCTTCCCGGCCAGCACGCCGCCGAGGTCGCCTCAGCCGCGCACGTGGCCGCGCTCATCCTCGGAATCACTCCGGGCCCCGCCGTCATGCCGCCGCTCGCGGGCATCATCACCCAGGACAGGAAGCCCCCGGTTCACGAGTCCGCCGTCCGGGCCATCGAAACCGGCCGCGCCATCGCCCGCGCCGTCAGGGCCGCCGCCGGGCACTGCCGCGAACTTGCCGTGACCGGTTGACCCGAACCCAGAAACATGGTTTAATTAATGGTGTCGGAAGGGGGAGGGCAACCCCCCGACCGACACCGCCGCCGGGGCCGACCGGCCCCGGCGGAATCTCTCACCAGACAGGACGCGACATGCTCACCACCGACAAGAAGCCCACCGTTCAGGACTTCCCCACCGCGACGCTCGTGATCGGCGGCCCCTGGTTCCGGGGCCACCAGCTCGACACCCGCCCCGCCGTCGTCGTCGGCCCGTTCGGCGAGCCGGAGTTCGCGGACGAGGCCACCATGTCCGTGGTCTGGTTCTTCACCCTCGGTGCCCCGCAGCCGGGCGACAGCGTCCAGGCGATGTTCCCGCACGAGCTGACCCCGCTTGACGACACGCTGACCACGATGCACCAGGACACGTTCCGCGACATCGTCCGCGACCTGCGCCGGGGACGGTTCGCCTACGACGACGGGGACGCGCTCTGCGCCGCCGTCCGCCAGGCATGGCGCGAGCGGACCGGACTCGCCGACGCCGACCCGGCCGCCCGGCACACGCTCCACCGCAGCTGACACCACGGCCCGCCGGTCCGGGGGAGGGCAACCCTCTGGACCGGCGGGCCCCCAGCACCCCAGCGGACACCCCCTTCGGGGCGGCAGGACAGGTCCGGTGCGTTCACCGCCGCCGGCCGACTCCGCCGCAAGCGGCTCCGCCGACCGACGACGGGCACCGGACCGCAGCGGACGCGCCCCGCGGGGGCGCGACAGCCCCTGTCGTTGCGCAGGCGCGACGACCCGCGATCCGATCGTCCCTCACGGCCCGCGCCCGTGGTGCAGCGCCGCTGCCAACGCACGGTCCGCCCTGCGGACGGACCAAACTCTCACCAGGAAAAGCCAGTTCAGTGACTATCGAGATCACCCACACACGCCGAGAAGGAACCCTGATCGAGGGGACCAGCCGGGGCGACGGATCGGCCGAGATCCTGCGACTCCGCGAGTACGGCCGGACCCAGCGCCAGCCCTTCCGCTGGAGCAGGAACCTTGACTGCTGGTATCTCCCGCACAGCCGCGACCACGCCACCTACACCCCCTCGCTCGAACTCCTGGCGCAGCGACTCCGAGACGCAGGCTTCGAGGTCACGTTGACCATCGACAACGCCGACCGCCGCTCGTTCTCCGACGCCGAGAAAGAGCGGGAAGAAAAGGCCGAAGGCCGGGCGGAGAGGTTCGGCGGATACGCCTCCAGCGCCGCCCAGAATTCCGAGGCCGCATGGAAGTTGAGCCACGAGATATCCGAGCGGTTCGCCTTCGGTCAGCCGATCCTCGTCGGACATCACTCCGAGGGCCGCGCCCGCCGTGATCACGCGCGGATGGACAACGCGATGCGCATGAGTATCGGCGAGAGCGACCGCGCCGCCCACTGGACCGGCCGGGCACAGGCCGCCGCGAACTACGAGCGGTTTAAAAAGGACCCCGGCCGCACGCTCCGCCGTCTCGACAAGCTGCGGACCGACCTCCGCGCGGTCGAGAAGTGGCAGCGCGGCGAGTCTGCCAAGGGGTTTTCCCGAAGTCCGGCAGACCCCGAGCTGGAGACCGAGCACCAGGAGCTGACGGAAGAGATCGCCCACTGGGAGCAGGTCATCAAGGACGCCGAGGCCGAGGGCTTCAAGACGTGGTCGAAAGCCGACTTCACGCGCGGGGACTTCGTTCTCTACCGAGGCACCTGGTACGAGATCCTGCGGGTCAACCCGAAGTCGGTGACGATCCCGCACATTCACAACGGCGTCGGTCAGCGCGTCGTTCGCGCGGCGGACAACCGTCACGACGGCTGGACCTGGACCGCTCCCTACGACGACGTGTCCGGGCGCAAGAGCGCTGACGAGATGCAGCAGCCGCCTCGGGCCGAGGCCGTCGAGCACCAGGAGAAGGCCCAGCAGGCCCCGCCGGTCAAGGAGCCGGTACCGGCGGTTGAGACGTGCCCGACCAGTCACCCCAGCCCCTGGCACGCGAAAGCGCACCGCTGGGCTCTCGGTCAACACGTCCCTGAAGGGAGGCCGACCCCGGCGACGGCCCCCGCCGAAACGGCAAACGGGCAGGAGGACATGGCATTGGTGCTCATCACCTCGAAGAATTCCCGCCGCTCCCGCAAGCGCGCCTTGTGGGCCCTGCCCCGCCGCGAGGCAAAAGCGGTGTGCGGCGATCCCCGGACCTCCGGCCGCTCCTACATGCTCACCTGGACCGACCGGCCCGGCGTCGAAGGTACTGACTGGGAATGGACGCCGGACAACGGGAGCTTGGATCCGGTCCTTACGGACCTGGGCATCACCCCGCGCCGCGAATGGACCGCCGCCACGCAGGCCCCCGCCGAGGCCGCGTAACCACGCCCCCGCCCGCCCCGGCGGCCGAGCGCACCGGGGCGGGCCTCTCTCTCACCAGAACAGGGCACCACCATGACCACGCAACTCCTCGAACGACCCGCGACCATCACCGCCCCCGACACGGTTACCGCCCCCGACACGGTTGCGGGCAAGCTGATCGTCCCCGCAACCGAGGGCACCACCCTCCCGAAGTACCGCGTCGGCGCCCCCGACATCCAGTGCCGATACCCCGTGATCGTTGGCGAAGACCAGGTCATCGGCCGCGCCTTCAGGTGGCACCGGGATTGGCTCGTCCTCACCACCGAGGGCGAACGCAACCTCCGCCGTCCGCCCAAGGGGACCCCTGGCACCGATATGGCCGCCGCCCATCTCGCGGAGGAGTACACCGCCGGTCGGATCGGCGCCGTCCCCCTGGACCAGGTGCTTGCCGAGGCCCCCACGCCCTTGTGCGGGCCGGTGCCTCTCCTCCACCCGCGGATGCCGGTCAACGATCGCAACATCGAGGGCGCCCAGATCGCGTTCGCGGGACTCCGGGCCCACCACTGGCGGGCAGTCCTCACCGGGTTTCCCGGCAGCGATAACCACTGGTTCCTCAGCTGTGAATTGTGCCCGTGGGAAGGCCCGAAGTTCTGGTCACACCTGCGCGGACGCAACGGAGAGCCGCCGAGCGTGCGCCGTCACAAGGGCGGCTGCATCGGAGAAGACAAGGTCCGCCGCTTGATCCCCGCCTACCACTAGCAGCCCGACCGAGGGGCGGCGGCAGCGCGCCGCCGCCCCCGTTCTCTCCGAAGGACAGCACCGTGCCGACCCGCCACACTCCCGAAAGCGTCGTCATCGCCGACACTCCGGCCGCGATCCTGGAATGGGCCGCCCGCCACATCGAACACGTCGGCCTCCACCAGGGCCACCACCTGTTCGCCGGTCCGGGCCGTACGGCCACGTTGCCGTGCTGGCCGCGCGGCGCCCTCGAAGTCGCCACCGGCCACGGGCGGGGAGCCGCCGGCCGGACGTACGACTGGGACCGCATCGACCGCGCCCGCGACCAGGCGTTCGCCATCCTCGCGGAAACCCTCGCCGGTCACCCCGTCGCCGCCGACGACCCCACCGCCGCCAGGGCCCTGCACCGCGAGGCCATCGACCGGTGGAGCGCCGAGCCCGGCCGTACCGCCGCCGATGCCGCTCACGCTTTCCGTACCGCCGCCGCTCGCGCCGAGCACGCCCTGTTCTGACCCCCGACGCCCGCCAGAATCCCGAGCCACCGAAGGCCACGCGATGGACGAGACGACAGAAGACCGCAGCACCACCAGGACGCCGAGCCGCCGAGGAGCCGCCACCCCCAGCCGGGACGGCGTCCACCGACTCAGCGTTCCCCTCCACCCCCGGCTCAGCGCGACCGAGCTGATCCGCGCGCTCCTCGCGGCCCCCGGGGAAACTGACCTCTCCGCCCTCGACCCCGTACAGGTCCGGTCGCTCATCGCAGACGTGCTCACCCAGCACGGCTATGACGTGCTCGACCGATCTCCGTACTACCCGGAACTCAACCGCCACCAGGACGCCCGCCGCGCCGTGCGCCGCGCGTACGGGCCGCGGTTCCTCGACGCCCCCGACGAACAAGCCGTGCTCGCTGACCCGCTCCGCGAAGTGCTGGCCGCCGGAAGCAGGACGTCGTGACCGCAACCGTCGCCAAGCCGACCGGAGCACGGGCACGGCAGACGTACTACTGGCGAGTGCGCAACGCACGGACACGCCACCGGCCCGAGAGCGCGGCCCAGGCGTGGCACATCCAGCCCGGACATCCCGGCGGCGCGTACAGCGACCTCGGCCACGAACTGGACCCGCCCGCACACCACACCCCGACCCTGCTCTCCCGCAGCCGGCCGACCGGCCGCCGGAGAGACGAGCAGGAGTTCCGCGGCGGGTGTCTCGCGTGCGAGTGGGAAGGCCCCGTGCACTCCGGCGACGAGTTCGGGAACGGTGACAACGAGGCCGTAGAGGACGCCCACGACCATGCGTTCCCCGACTGGCGGTCACTGCCGCCGATCACCACGGTCGAGGACCGGTGGGCCGTCCCGCAGAATCGGGGCCGATGGGCTCAGCTCACCGCCCGGTACCCGGCGGGCTGGATCGACCAGGGCGCACCCGTCGTGGCCTGGAGACGGTACCGCCGCGAAGCTCACGCCCCGCCGCACGCGGGACGTCCCCGCTACGAACTCCACGTCACCCGGCCCCCGCGCGATCGGGGCCACCGTCCCGCAGATCAGGGTGCCCTCTTCTGATGACTGCCGTCCTCCGGATCAGGGCCCCACCCGCTCAACCCAAAGGTGGTTTAATTACTCCGCCGTCAGCGGAGCGGGCAACCTCCGACCGGCCGTGCGCCCCCGGGCGTCACACACCCCAGACAACAGATGACGGCCAGCGCACAAGGGCAACAAGGCGCTGGCCGTCGGTGTCTCTCTCACCAGAAAGACCACACCATGCTATGTGACCGACACCCCGACTGTCCCCAGCCTGGCGACATCGCCCAGCTCACGAGGGGTAACAGCATCGGCGCCGATCCCACCGACACCTTCGTCATCGTGGAGGACTTCCCCCCGACCGGCCGGCACCTCGTGCTCAACCTGCCCGTCGACCACCCCGGCCGTGCCGACTGGGCCGCCGCCGTCCCCGTGGCCGACATAGCCACCCTCACCCGGCTCGAACCGGCAGGCAGCCGCACGTGGACGCCGGCCCCGGACCCGGACGACATCCAGTGACCGCGCCGAGCGGTCGCGATCCCGACCAAGAACAGGAGGCGACCGTGTCCCGCAAGACCGGCCGCACGCTCTACTCACGCGCGGCCCTGCGCAAGGTCCACAGCATCAGCGAGCCGACGCTTCAGAATCTCTGGACCGACCGGGAGAACAACGGGCACCCGCCCGTCGCGGACACCATCGACGGCGTCATGCACTGGGACGGCGACGTATGGGCAACGTGGCACCACGAGCTTCAGCGGCAGCGCGCCGCAGCCAGCACCACCAACCCGCCGAAGCTCGACGGCGACCCCGAAGAGATGGTCGGCCCCGCCGAAGCCGCGAAGGTCTGCGGGTTCGCCGACTCCACCACCGTCTCCCACTACGTCAAGAACCCGCCCGAGGGGTGGCCCGAGCCCGACGACTGGGACGAGCTTCCGACCCGGCGACGCCCGAAGTGGAAGCGCTGGAGGCTGTGGCAGTACCTCGCAGACCGCAAGGGCCGCGGGCACGCCGGCGGACGGCCCACCGGCCGCCGCGGACTGGCCTACCCCTACCAGGGAGACGAGCGGCTGATCCTCGCCCGGCAGGCCATCGCGGCGAACCCTGGCGCGAAGAACGCCGACCTGATCCCCCAACTCCAGGGCCAGACGGAGAAGACCTACTCCCGCCCCACCTGGAACCTCATCCTCAAGTCCGCCCGCGAGCACCCCGAGGAGTGACCCGTGTCCGACGCCCGCTGTCCGCGCTGCGGCGGCCCGCTCGGTGAACGGCCCGCACGTTCCCGGCTGACCGCCGCCCGCGAGGTCTTCATCTGCACCACGTGCGGTACGGAGGAAGCCGTGCGCCATGCTCACGGTCAGGCGCCGGTGCCGTTCGGCGAGTGGCCCCTGAACACGTAGCCGCCGGCCGAACCACACGGCCCGCATGACGAAGGTCCCCGCTCCGCCGGAGCGGGGACCTTCGTCATGTCACCTGGCGCTGTCGGGCCGAGCAGGGCCCAACCATGACCGCACGACCCAACAGCAGGCGACGGATCAGCGGCTACGAGCCACGGAACGGGAGCCCGCTCCGCCCCTCAGCCGATCGCCTCGGGTGCGGGGGCGGAGGCTGATGCCCCGGTCTGAAACGGCCCTCCGCGTCACCCCCGTACGCCGGGGAGTCCGAGGACATCCAGTACGAGCCCGACAACTCGGCGAACCGGCGGGAAGCCGCCTGGTCCGGGGTGTGCTCCATACCCCGACCAACGACATAGCCCCGCGCAGGTGCCGCACCGACACCGGATCGTCATACCGCCTCAGCCACGCACGGCACCTGAGCCCGCGCACCTCTCGCAGAGGTAACAGTCCAACAGGACATCAAACTCCACGAGCCTGATCCGCAGGAGCTACCAGGCCACTCCGAGTGCCCGAGGTCCCCCTCCGTTGATCATGATCTTGAAATTAGGGGACCAAGGTATCGTCACTTCGTGACGATACAATCAGCCAAGACGGCCGAAACTGACCGGATGAGAGCGGGGGGTGAGCGGGTCGATGGGATGGGTGACCATGATCGGCCCCTCCGACGAGCAGGTTGAGTACCGCCTTACCGGCGGTCACGGATGCGGGAAGTCCGTAGCGGTCGACGCCGCGCCACTCATTGCCGCCATCGAGGCGAAGGCCGAAGCCGCCGGTGCCCCCGTCGCCTCCCTGCTCGCTAACCGCGAGGCCAAGCGCACCTTTTTCCGCGCCCGCGGACTCATCCGCAGCAAGGGCACTGCTCGGTTCACGGGATTCGACGCCGTCGAAGTCGCCACCGCAGCCGGACTCGACGCCCGCGACCTCTACGGCGAACAGGCCCTCCCCCCACGGGCCGCCGACGGACAGGTGGACTACCACCTGGACGCCAGCGAACGACCCCTGGTCTGGATCGGCGGCGGGCTCACCGAGTTCGACATCACGCCCGGCAGCACCCTCGCTCCCGAGCAGTTCCCGGCCGCCCGACGCCTCATGCTCGGGGAAGACCCCCGGACCGGGCAGACCCTCGTGGAACCCAAGCTGGCCATCGCGCCGGCCGCCAAGCTCCCCGCCGCCCCACTGGCCCGCGCCATCCGCCGCGCCGCCGCCGAACGCAGCGTGAACCCCGTCTCTCTGCTCGACTCCAAGCGCAAGCAGGACGCCTTCCGCCGGATGGAGAGCCAGCTCAAGCGGTTCGGAGAGACGCACCGCGTCCCCATCTCCACGGTGCTGAAGCTCGCCGATGCCGTCGGTATCAACGCCGTCGACCTCTACGGCGAGAACACGGTGGAGACGGCCATCGCCGCAGAGGCGGGCGGCCACCTGGACGCCCGTGCACTCCTGCGCGCGGTCGAGGCCCACGCCACCGAGACCGGACAGCAGCCCGCTGACCTGTTCGACGCCGAGTCCATGAAGCGCCGGTATGCCCAGACCGAAAGCGAAGGGGCACGTCGGCTCCGGGACCTGCCGATGGACGTCCGCGAAGCCGTCGCGATGGCCAAGGCGGCAGGGCTCACGCCCGAGGACATATGGGACGTCGAGGAGATCAAGGCCGCCCTCCTCGAAGGCCGCGTGCAAGTCGGCAACCGCGGTGCTGACGTCACCTTGGACTTGGCGAAGTCGAAGTCCGCGTTCCTCGCGTACGCGCCCGAGGAGATCGCCGCCCAGGTCGAAGGCATCTACACGGCCGCCGGCCGGGAGTCGATCGGTGCGCTGGAGCGGTGGACCGCATACGCGATGCGCGGCCACCACGGCGATGGCGACGAGGCCGAGACCGTGAAGACGAGCGGGTTCTCCGGCTGGATGATGGTCCACCGCGCCGCCCGCCCCGTCGACGGTGCCCCGTACGGAGACCCCCACTTCCACCTGCACTTCACCCTCGCCAACATGGTCAAGGGCACCGACGGCAAGTGGTCCACGATGGCCAGCGGGGGCCGAGACCTCCACCGGCACACCCGCGCGACCCAGTCCCTCATGAACGCCCGCATCCGCCGCGAGCTGACCAACGAGTTCGGCATCAGTTTCCGCCGCGAGGAGCGGACCGGAGCGTGGGAGATCGCAGCGATCCCCGAGGCCACGATCCGGCTGTTCAGTAAGCGCGACAGCCAGGTCCGGGACCTGCTGACGAAACTCGGCATCGACTACGACAGCGCCTCGACCCGCGAGCGCACCGCCGCCTCCACCGCGTCCAAGGCCGCGAAGAACGGCGAGGCCGCCGGGGTCGGAGACGATGTCCTCCGCGCCTACTGGCAGGCCGAAGGCCGTGCGGCCGGAGACGACCCCAACGCCATCGCAGCCAGCGCGATGGAACAGGACCGAGCAGACCAGAGCCCCACCCTGGACGAGCTGTGCGCCCAGGTCTTCGACCCAAAGACCGGCCTGACCAGCCACTCCAAGGAGTTCACCCACGCCGCCGCCATCGCCGCCGTGCTGGACGCCCTCCCGTACGGCGTCGCGGACGCCGCCGAGGCCGAACAGCTCACCAACTCCGTGCTCCGGCACGCCGGATACGCGGTCCAGCTCAATCCGAAGGGCGCCCAGCACTTTGCGCACGCCGACCGGTACACCACGGCGGATGTCGTGGCGGCCGAAGCGCTGATCGTCTCCGAGGCCACGAACCGGCTCGGGACTCAGGCCGCCGCCGTCAGCAGCGACACGGTCGACATGACGCTGTCCACCGTCGAGGCCCAGCACGGCGGCAGTTTCACGTTCTCCGACGAACAGCGTGCCGTCCTCGAACGACTGCTCACGGCCGGGCACGGAATCGACGCCGTCGTGGGTATCGCCGGATCGGGCAAGACCACGATCATGGACACCGCGCGCCAGGCATGGGAGGCGCACGGTCTCGTCATCGCCGGCGCGAGTACAGCCGCCGTCGCCGCCGCGAACCTGAAGGCCGAGGCGGGCATCGAGTCCCGCACCCTCGCGTCCTGGTTGACCGGCATCCGCAACGGAGGCTCCGGCCTCACCGGCGTGGACGTGTTGGTCGTGGATGAAGCCGCTATGTGCGATGACCGCGACATCGCCGAACTCCTCACCCACGCCGCGGAAACCGGCACGAAGGTCGTCGGCATCGGTGACCCCAAGCAGCTCCACTCGCCCGGCATCGGCGGCAGCTTCGCCGCCGTGCACCACCTCGTGGGCGGGCTCACCCTCAGCCAGAATTTCCGCCAGAAGGACATGGTCGAGCGCCGGGCCCTGGAGCTGTGGCGCGACGACAACCGCGTGGAATCGCTCCGTACCTTCGCCGGGACCGGCCGCGTGCACGCTCTCGCGGACAAGGACACCACCCTCGCTGCGATGCTCACCGTCTGGGCCGGCAAGCGGGCCACGCACAACGACGACCACACCGCCGTGCAGCAGCTCCTCATGCTCGCTGCCACCAACGAGATCGTGGAAGAGCTGAACACCGGCGCCCGCGCACTGCGGAAGGAGAACGGCGACCTCACTGGTCCCGAGCACGCCTACGCGCTGCCCGGTGGCGGCGAGCTGACCCTGTCCGTCGGTGACCAGGTCCTCCTTCGAGTCAACGACTACCGGGGCAAGAAGAGCCGAGGGCAGAACGAAGACGTCCTGAACGGCTACCGCGGAATCGTGCGTGCCGTGGACGACGAACGCCGGGTGCTGGTCGAGTGGCGCGAGAAGACCGAGGACGGCCACCGCGACGTTGCCGAATGGGTGGACGCCGACTACATCGCACAGGGCGGGCTCAGCCTCGGATACGCGATCACCGGCCACAAGTCGCAGGGCCTCACCGTCCAAGAGGCTCTGGTATACGGACCCGGCGCTCAGGCGAACGCCCTCTACACGATGATGAGCCGCGACAAGAAGGAGTCCCACCTCTTCCTGCCGCTCTCCGTCTACGAGACCGACGCCGACCGCGCCCGCCACGGCGACGCACTCACCGACCAGGAACAGCTTGACCGCGCCGTCGCGGGCCTCATCCGCGAGATCGAGACCGGCACCGAGGAACGCATGATCCTCACCGAACTCCCGAAGAACGCGGTCCCCGCTCACGTCCGCCAGGCCGTCGCGGACCTGCCGGCCCCGGGCGCACGCGATACCGGAGAACCGTACGACGCGGACACGCCCGACGAGGACATGGAGACCGAGGACCGCCCCGCCCCGGTGCCCGCCGTCGAGAGCGAGCTGTTGACCGCATCTCCGGAACCTGTGCCGACGGCCGACCGCCCATACGCTCACCTCACCACTTCGGCTCTGCGCGATGCAGCGCGCAAGGCTGCCGTGGCAGCGCGCGCCACCAGCGCGGCAGCCGATAAGGCGGAGGTCGCCGCCGATCACGCCGAACAGCAGGCTGCCGCTGGGACAGGCCCGAACGCACTCGCGCTCAGCCGCCGACAGCAGGACATTGCCCAGCGTGCCGTGGCGATCCGCGAAGTCCAAACACTGGGCGGCACAATCACGGAGTGCACTGCCCGACTCCACCACACACAGGCTCGTATCCATGGGCTCGAACAGCGGCTATCTGAGACAGGCCGTTTCGGGCGGCCGGTGCTGCGTGGAGAGGATCGGGCTGCGGTCGAGGCAGACCGTGAGGAATCGCTTCGTACACGCGAGGAGGACACGCGAGAACTGGAGCAGATGATCACGCGGCTCCACGAGGTCACCCAGCGGTCTGGGCCGGTCAGTGAGCAGGAAGCTGTGCTCATCGAAGTGGAGATGCCGCAAGAGAAGAATGCTTTGCTCCTTCGGCGGGCCCAGAAGAAGGACAACCAGGCAGCGAAGCAAAATCGTGCCGAGGCAACCAAGGCGCGCAACACGTCTAACGGTGCGGCCTACCGCGTCACTGGTCTTCGGAACGAATTGTCAGCGCGGGCCGAAGGGAAGCCGCCGTCGTTGAGTGACGAGCCCCGTCACCAGCATGGGCGAGATGGGGTCCCTGTCTCTCCCTACACCGGGCAAGCCGACGCGCATGTGCATCAGCCGCACGATGGACCGACCGAGCCACCCGTTGGGCCGCTTCTGTGACCTAGTCCGCTGGTTCTTCTCGTCCAGGTGACCGGCATGCACCAGAGACAGGGGCGGGGTTCCGCATGCCGGAGCGCTACGGTTGGCAGCGTTGCGCAGGGCGACGCTGAGAAACACGGCAGTGGCGCGCAGCCGGGCCTGTAGACGCCGATCGAGCTGGTCGTTCTCGACACAGTCGGCGTTCTCCCGGCGCGATGCATCGGTCGTGGCCGGGCGTCAACGCCTTGCTCGCCCCATGTACGGAGTTCAGCGGCCAGACGTTGCTGAGAGACGCCGGTTCGAGCAGAAGATGTGTAGAGACGCTTCGCTCACTACTGCACGCCGCCCTCCAAAAACTTTCCGTGATAGGCAGAGGTCACAGTGCTCCCCCGTCGCTGATCCTGGTCGGAGCGGACCGGACTGCGGCGCCTCCCAGCCTCTCCGGGGATAGGCTGGGGACTTCCCCTTGCCCCGCCGCGGAGGTACGCACCCGGTGCCTGATTCCTTTGTTCACCTGCACAATCACACCGAATATTCCATGCTCGACGGGGCTCAGCGGCTCAAGCCGATGTTCGCTGAGGTCGACCGCCAGGGCATGCCCGCCATCGCGATGTCCGATCACGGGAACATGTTCGGGGCCTACGAGTTCCAACAGGTGGCGAAGGGTTTCGAAGGCGTCAAGCCGATCATCGGGATCGAGGCGTACGTCGCACCGTCCAGCCGCCGGAACCGGAAGCAGGAGTTCTGGGGCCCTGGCGGAGTGCGCGCCATGTCGGATGACGGCGAGGGATCGAAGGATGTCTCCGGTGGTGGCCGTTTCACCCACATGACGATGTGGGCCCGGAATGTCCAGGGCCTGCGGAACCTGTTCTACCTCTCGACCGAGGCCAGCTACACCGGCCAGTTTCCCGCCGGCAAGCCCCGCATGGACATGGAGCTGATCGCCGAGCACTCCGAGGGGATTATCGGGACGACCGGATGTCCTTCCGGCGCGATCCAGACGCGGCTGCGGCTGAACCAGTACGACGAGGCCCGGGAGGTGGCGGCCTCCTACCAGGACATCCTCGGGAAGGAGAACTACTTCCTGGAGCTGATGGACCACGGCCTGGACCTGGAGCGCAACGTCCGCGCCGATCTGCTGCGCCTGGCCAAGGACCTGAACATCCCGCTGCTCGCCACGAACGACGCTCACTACGTCCTCGAAGAGCACGCTGACGCGCACGACAACCTGCTCTGTATCGGCGTCGGCAAGGACAAGGCCGACCCCAACCGCTTCAAGTTCAACGGCAGCGGCTACTACCTCAAGACCGCCGCCGAGATGCGGCAGCTCTTTTCCGAGCTGCCCGAGGCGTGCGACAACACGCTGCTGATCGCCGAGCGCATCGAATCGTACGAGGAGGTATTCGCCCCCGAGGACGAGATGCCTCAGTACCCCGACGTTCCGGATGGCGAGACCCAGGAATCGTGGCTGCGCCGGGAGTGCATCAAGGGCCTGGAGATGCGCTACGGCTCTCCGATTCCGGATCCGGTCATGGAGCGGTTCGAGACAGAGATGACTGTCATCGGTCCGATGGGTTTCTCCTCGTACTTCCTCGTCGTCGCGGACATCTGCCAGTACGCCCGGGATCAGAAGATTCCTGTCGGACCGGGCCGTGGTTCGGCGACCGGATCGATCGTCGCGTACGCGACCCGGATCACGGAGCTGTGCCCGCTGGAGCACGGACTGCTCTTCGAGCGGTTCCTCAACCCTGAGCGCATCAACCCGCCGGACGTCGACTTGGACTTTGACGACCGCCACCGTGACCGCATGGTGCGCTACGTCGTCGAAAAGTACGGCGACGAGTTCACCGCCATGGTTAACACGTTCGGAAAGCTCAAGGCCAAGAACGCGATCAAGGACACCTCGCGGCTGCTCGGCTACCCCTTCTCCCACGGCGAGCGGATCACCAAGGCCCTGCCGCCGGACGTCATGGGCAAGTCGATTCCGCTCCCTGGGATCTTCGACAAGAACCACCCCCGCTACGGCGAGGCCGGCGAGATCCGGGCGCTGTACGAGAACGAGCCGGACGTCCGCAAGGTCGTCGACGGCGCGATGGGTGTCGAGGGGCTGATCCGCAACACCGGCGTCCACGCAGCCGCGGTGATCCTGTCCAAGACCCGGCTGACCGACCGTATCCCGCTGCACATGCGGGCCAAGGACGGCGTCAAGATCACCGGATTTGACTACCCGTCCTGCGAGGACATGGGTCTGGTCAAGATGGACTTCCTGGGGCTGCGGAACCTGGGCGTCATCGATCACGCGATCCAGAACATCCGCGAAAACCGCGGTGTGCGCATCACCACCGACACTGTCCCCCAGGACGGCGACCAGGCCATTCCCCTGGACGACGCGACCACTTTCCAGCTTCTGGCCCGTGGCGACACCTTCGGCGTGTTCCAGCTCGACGGTGGCGGGATGCGCACGCTCCTCAAGGCGATGGAACCCTCACGGTTCGAAGACATCGCCGCAGCCCTCGCCTTGTACCGTCCGGGCCCGATGGCGGCGAACGCGCACATGAACTACGCGCACCGCAAGACCGGCAGGCAGGAGATCGCCCCGATCCACCCCGAGCTGGAAGCCGCCCTGGAGCCCATCCTCGGTAACACCTTCCACTTGCTTGTGTACCAGGAGCAGATCATGGCCATCGCCCGGCAGCTCGCCGGGTACACCCTTGGCGGCGCCGACCTGCTGCGCCGCGCGATGGGCAAGAAGAAGCCCGAGGTCCTGGCCGCGGAGTGGGAGAAGTTCCACGGCGGCATGAGGGACAACCAGTACTCCGAGGAGGCCATCAAGGCCCTGTGGGACGTCATGCTCCCCTTCTCCGGGTACGCGTTCAACAAGTCGCACACCGCCGGATACGGGCTCGTCTCGTACTGGACGGCCTACCTCAAGGCGAACTACCCAGCCGAGTACATGGCCGCTCTCCTCACGTCCGTCGGTGACGACAAGGACAAGGCCGGGATCTACCTGGCCGACGCCCGCAAGCTCGGTGTCCGCGTCCTCCAGCCGGACATCAACGAGTCCGTGGCGAACTTCACCGCCATTGGCGACGACGTCCGCTTCGGCCTGCGGTCGATCCGCAACGTCGGCGACAACGTGATCGAGTCCCTGGTCAGCACCCGCAAACAGAAGGGTAAATACTCGTCTTTCGCCGACTTTCTCGACAAGGCTGAGATCGGCGCGCTGAACAAGAGGGCCGTGGAGTCCCTGATCAAGGGAGGAGCGTTCGACTCCCTCCAGCACACGCGAAAGGGTCTGTCCGCAGTACACGAGGACGCCATCGACTCGGTGATCCCGGTCAAGAAGCAGGCCGCCATCGGCCAGGACGACCTGTTCGGTGATCTCGGGGCGGACGATCCGGAGACAGCGGCCTTCGGCCTGGACTTTCCCATCGACGACGGCGAGTGGCCGCGTAAGCAGCTTCTCGCCACCGAACGGGAAATGCTCGGCATGTACGTCTCCGCGCATCCCCTGGACGGAACCGAGCACATCCTCTCCCGTCAACGGGATACCACGATCAGCGAGCTGCTCGGCTCCGGCCGCAGCGAGGGCATGGTGCAGCTGGCCGGCCTGATCACCGGCGTCACGTTGAAGATGACCAAACAGGGCAACGCTTGGGCGATCATCAACCTCGCGGACCGTGATGGCGAAATGGAAGTCCTGTTCTTCCCCGCAGCGTTCGCTCTTGTCCAGTCCGCCCTGATCCACGACAGTGTGGTCTCCGTGACCGGCCGGCTGAACGACCGCGAAGGCACCATCAGCGTCTTTGGCCAGGAACTCCAGGTACTGGATGTGTCATCGGCCGAGAGCGGTGGCCGACCTCCGGTACAACTCCAACTGCGTTCCCACCAGGTCAACGACCGGACTGTGAAGGAACTCAAGCGGATCTTGGGAGCACACCGAGGTACCAGCCCCGTTCGCCTCCAGGTGCGTGGGCTGGACAAGACCGTCGTGTACGCGCTCGGCTACGAGGTGGACCCGACGTCGGTGGCTTCCGACGTCAAGGGCACCCTGGGTGCCGACGTATGGGTAGGAGTCGTATGAGCAACGAACCGGCGCCCGTCGTCCAGCTGGATGACGTACCGCCTTGCGGACGCTGCGGGCGGCCCGGTCTGATGCTGACCCGCTTCTCGAACTCGTGGAAGAACCAGAGGGGGGAGGTCGTCCCCGGAATCCGGGAAGTAGTGCTGTGTTCCTCCTGCGACGCAGCGGACCCGGCCGCCGTACAGCTCCTTGCCCTGTTCGACGTGCACGGCCAACTGAGCGAGCAGAACCTTCCCTTGTTCGCTGACCTGGCGGCGGACTGGACCGCGGAAATTGCCCGCCGGAGGGTCAACGAGCAGGATCTCGCCGACGAGGAAGAGCGCTTCCGGCGCGGTGAACTGTAGGAGCTGCTCTGGGCGCCGGAAGCCGTGCGGCCCGGCGATTCTCTACGTGGGCGGGACCTGGGCGAGTACCGTGTCCAGGGCCGTGGTGAGGGTGGGGATCTGCACGTTGGGGAAGTGAATCCAGGCGTCCGTGCCGAGGTGGGTGACCCCGTCGTCGTGGAGAAGAGGAACGTTCATGCGCCAGCCCTCGGGCCCCCAGCGATCACTGATTGCCTCTGCGAAAGCAGGCATGCGGGCCACGAGGTCAGCCAGCGTCTGAGCGTCCTCTCGTGGCATTTTCAGCAGGGCGTATCCGTCGTGATAGGCGATGAACCCGTCACCGCTGTACGCGAGCGGTGACGGGTGCCGGCCGTCGCGTACGGAGCGGGTGGCTTCCCCGACGTCCTGGCAACAAGCTGTTGTGCGCAGACCGATCTTCCACAGCCGTTCGATGACCGGGACCATCCCGATGTCGACGTTCACCTCCTCCCCGGCCGGGGTGGTGAGCGGTTGATGCGGGTGGATCAGCGGGTCTTCGAGCATGAGCGATCCTCGGTTGGATGATCTTGGAACGGAGTGTGCGGGGCCGACGAGGTACCGTCGGCCCCGCACACCTGGCACCCGCGACTAGAACGGGTTGTCTTCGCCGCAGCCGAGCATGACGTCGGTGCTGGAGACCTCGTCCAGGTTCTCGACGATCTCGAACTCGTCGTCCGTGGCCTGCGACGGCGTGGTGATTTCCACTGCGATGGCGGTCATGGTGTGTTCACCTCCTTCCGGTTCTTGGTGTGCTGGCAGTAGGACCCCAGGGGAGCGTTGGCCTGGCGATAGCGCTGTGCCAGAGGCATGCAGGTGCTGCACTGTGAGCTGAGCGTGCAGCCGGCGCATCCTCCCTGGCGGAGCAGAGCCTTGTCAGCGATTCCCCCGAGCTTGGTGAGCCCGTCGAGACCTTCCTCCAGAAGTGGGATCGGATGGTCGCGGGCAACTTTGCAGACGCTGGCTTTCCCGTGCGGGTCCACGTGCAGGGAGGTGTGGCCGGCGTCGCAACCGGTGAAGACCTGACGTTCGCGCTGCCGGGTCTGGGACTGGGTGGCGAGCGGAGAGCTCGTTCCGAAGTAGGTCGGGGTCATGTTGTTGTACTCGCGGATCTTGGCCCCGTACGACTTTGCGAGGGCGTGCATCGCGTCGACTTCGTGCTCGTTGTCGCGGGTGACGATGATGCTGAACTCCAACGGCAGACCCGCTCGGTGAGCGGCCTCGACGCCGTCGCGGAAGGACTTCCAGGCCCCCTTGCGCTGCGTCATCCTGTCGTAGGTGTCCTGCGTCGCCCCGTACACGCTGAGCGTGACCCGGTACGGCCTTCGCTCCGTGAGCAGCCCGAGGATGAGCTTGTTGTGGAGGCGCGATCCGTTGGTCAGGACTTCGATCATCATGCCGAGGTCGTAGGCCAGCGAGTACACCGCGGCGAAGTGCGGATCGATGGTCGGCTCACCTCCGGTGATCTGTAACCAGAGAACGCCTGCGTCGCGCAACGTGTGCAGGAGACGCTGTCGTTCCGGCCACGGCAGACCGGTGAACTCCTTCAGACCCAGGTAGCAGTGAGGGCAGTCCCAGTTGCAGCCCAGGTTGAGTTCGTAGGAGGCCCGCCCGTAGGAAAGGGACGACGGCGCGCGGACCAGGAGGGCCTCATGCGCGGGGCGGCCTGCGAGATCGATGCCCCAGAGCCGATGCGCGAGGCCGGTCAGCCAGTCAGGAAGGCCAGCGTCCTCCCGGGTAGTCGCCTGTTGGAGCTCCAGGTACCGGTGCGGCTTGATCTTCACGCCGCGGGCGTTCCCAGCCCGGAGAATCCAGTGCTCGCCGAGGAACGGGGACACAATCAGCTCGTGCACGTCTTTTCCTCTGTTCCGGGGAGACCGGGTCGGCTGTGCACCGATTCCGGCCTACCGAGCGGCTGATGCTGATGCGGACTGCTTCTGGTCGTGGGCATGGAAGGCGATGCGCATGGCGGCATTGAACTTCTCGGCGACCTCATCGCCGATGGCCTCCTCCTCGCGGACAGCGGCGAACCGAGCCCAGTACCTCCGGCAGGCCTCGACGTTCATGAGCGCGGAGGCGTGAAACGGCAGTTGCCGCTCGGTGACGAAACCGAGGCGGTTTCGCAAGCTGAGCTGGCAGAACATCCGGTTCGCGGTCATGTACTCCTGATACGCCCTGGCTTCCACACCCACAGGCGCCCACATCTCGGCGAGGTCGGCGTTCGCGGAAACCTGGGACAACCATTCGATCTGGTGGCCCGCGAGCACGGTCTCGTTCCGCTGCCGTTGGTGCCGGGTCTCCTGGACAATCCGGGCCGCACCGACGGCAGCAGCGGTCACGCCCGCCAGGAGAATTGAAGTGCTGATATTCATGTGTTGCAACAGCCCTTTCGGTCGTGCTGGTGGTGCCGCCCGGGTCCGGACATGCCGAGGACGGCGGCGGGTCTGTGTGTGGGGCGTTCAGGCGGATAGCGCTGCTCGGTCAGATCGGGTCCATCTGCGCCGCCGTAACGATCGTGCCGATGGCGCCGACGAAGTCGAGGATCTGCAGGGGCCGCTTCACCGCCCGCTGCCCAGCAGGGGCGGGCCGTCGTGCTCCTCGACCGGGGCGGGCGGGTCTGCTGCGAGGCGAAGACGAAGCACGTGCAGGGCCTCGTCCGCCGGCGGCAACGCGGCATCGGCACGGCGTGCGTCCAGGGCATCCGGATCGCGCACCGGCTGACGTTCCGGACCGCCGGGGCCGAGGCGGTACTGCGTACCGAAGAGCTGCGGCACCCCGGCGTTGAGGAGACAACGGTCATGCAGACGCGCCCACTGCCGGAGCGAGGCGTTGCCCCGCTGCACGGCCGCATACATCAGCCGGGCAGCCGACCCTTGTACGTCCGGCTGGGTATCGGCGTGGAGCGCGATCAGGAAGGCCGCTGTCGACCCGTCGTGACCGACCAGAGGGACGCCCGGCCAGTCGTGTTCGGCGAAGATCCTGCGCAGCACGCCGGCGTTGGCGTGGTCGACGTGGCGCCCCCGGCCGATCTCCTGATCGGAGAGCTGCATGCGGGCGAGGCGGGCCCAGGTGGAGCGGGCCGTCGCCGCGCGCGCCATCAGTTCGCGTTGCATGTCGGGGCGCTGCGGTGGGGGGATCACGGCGCTCCCTTCCGGGTGACGTTCCGCAGGCGCGGGCGGGCGGCCGAGGTCGAGCATGGCAGTCATGGACAACTCCTTCGGCGAGGGGGCCGGGTGGGGAGCGCGACCGCGCCCCGCCCGCCCGTGCGGGGGGCTGGGGGTGGGCAGAGCGCGGCGTTCTGGGGGGAGGAGGACGGTCAGTCGATGGAGCTTCGTACGTCGGTCGCGCTTGCGAGGCGGGAGGCCCAGAGTTCGGGCCGCGTGGGTTCGTCGGCGGCAAGGGCAGCGACGGCGTCGGCCACCTCGTCCTTGCTGGGCAGGAGCAGCGGGTTGGACCACACCACGTTCAGCTCCTGCGTGCCCACGGTGTCGATCGCCGACGCGACGAGGGCTCGGCCCACCTTGTACGGGTTGACCTTCGGTCTGAGGCGGGCGATCTCCTTGCGCCCGGCCACTTCCTTATACCGCTCGGATTTTGGTGCGCTGTCAGCATCAACTGAGGCGCCGAACAAGTCGCGGGTGATGATCTGGTCCGCCCAGCGGGCGTGTCCTTCCTCCAGGTAGGCCACGCCGTTTCCGCGGACGAGGACCTTCGGCGTGTGCGCGGCCCAGTCGGCTCGGTGTCGGGATGCACGGTTCTGAGCGTGGTGGACCAGTTCGTGCACGATCACCTGGGTGAGGAACTCCGGGTCGGACAGGACACCGGTGTGCTCCAGTGCCTCCGGGACCAGAAGCGTCTGGGATTCGTCGGCTCCCGGCCCCGGCTGGGTGGCAGCCATCACCATGACCCCGCCCAGGTCTGCGGAGAGCCGGCGGAAGGTGCGGAGCATCGCGGTGCCGAGCAGCGCGATCCCGGGCCGCTTCCAGAACGGATTCAGCTCTCGGTATGCCCGCAGGAGGCGGGCCGTCTCCGCGGCCTGCTCGGACTGCCAGGTCTCCACGGGGACGATCCGGACGGCCACCAGCCCCGGCAGGTCCAGGCCTGTCGTCGGCTTCACCAGCGGGGCGACCAGGGCCAGAATGCCGCCGACCTGCCTGCGCAGGTCCTCGTGGCGGCCGGTCTCGTCTAACGCCATCACGTCCATCAGAAGCCCATCCAGGTCCGGAGGTCCCCAGCGACGGGCGCGCTGTGCGGCTCGATGATCTGGCCGTCCGGCTGGAGGCCACCGGTGTCCTCGAAGAGCAGGATGCCGTTGCAAAGCCGGGAGGACCCCACGCCGCTGTCCCGGGCGACGACCTTGGCGCCCTCGCGGTCTGGCCTGTCAGCGGGCGGACAGGGCGGAGTGTGCGAGCACATGGTTGTCCTTTCTGATGTGCTGCTCTGAGCCCTCTCCGGCGCCGGCCGCCCGGGGGGAGCGAACTGCCAGCCCGGCACCGGAGAGGGGGTTTATGGGGAACGGCGCTCCACGCACGTTCAGGCCTGGCCCTGGTCTTCGTCGTCCTCGACGCGGAGACCCTGGGTCCTCGCTATCTCGTCGAGGAGGTCCGAGAGCGTCGAGGCCAGGCGGCGTACGGGGCCGAGGGCCTGCGTACCGTCGCCGATCGGCTCGTCACCGATTGCCCTCCCGGCGTTGACCAGCCGGAGGACGTCGGCGGGGGGAGGGAAGCGCTGGTCCGCCGTGGCGATGGTGCTCAGCCGTTCGTGCCAGGAACGGAGCTCCCAGTGGACGTGAACCAGCTCTCGATCGGGAGGCGGGGTCGGGGACTCCAGCACCTGGTGCAACGTGTCGAGGATCGTCCCGACGGGCAGCGGCTTCCAGAGCCGCAGCCGCGCCACGATGTCCGCGTAGAACTCCGGGGTGCGGAGCGGGACGTGCTTCTCGGGGACATGGACGGAGAGGGGGTGTGGCTTCGGCGGGGCGGCCTCCACGACGGTCATGAGTGGGCACCGCCCATCACCGCGCGCACGGTCTTCCCGTGCTTGTGGGGGTACCAGGACACGGCGGCCCCGTACTGAGTAACGTGCCAGAGTCCTTGTCCGACGCGGCCGGCCACTGCGTCGTCGAAGGAGTCAAACTCGGGGTTGTGGTCAGTCACGTCGATCAGCAGGTCATCGACGTCGGTGAGTCCGACCCGAAGGCCGATGTTTCCGCCTGAGCACTGCCCGAACTTGCTCGCGTTGCGCACCAACTGGTCGACGGTTTGCACTGCCAAACCGCACGGGCCGGACCATGCGAACGCGAGGAGGCACGTCACCGCCTGGAGGCGTGCGCTCTGGGCGTCCTGGGCCGGCAGGTACGAGCGGATCGTCAGCCGGTGCTCCTGGACGAGTGGCACCACGAGCGGTGGGGCGGTGGTGGTCATGCCGCACGCCCCGGGAGAGCGAGCGCGCAGTGGACGGTGGTGCCGTCCTCGCTGATGCCCCACTCTGCGGCCAGCGCCTCAACGATGCACAGCCCGCGCCCGCGCTCCGAGACTTCGTCCACGGCCCGGAGCACGGGGCGTTCGTGGGAGCTGTCCTTCACCTGGATGATGAGGCGCGCGGCGTCCGCGCACCAGGTGACGGTGATGTCGTCCCCGCCGCCGTGCTGGAAGGCGTTCGTGGCCAGCTCCGTGAGGACGAGCTCGGCGTCACCGATGCACGGCCGTAAGCCCCAGAGCTTCAGGAGGGCGCAGTTCAGCCGCCGCAGCTGCCCCGGCCGACGAAGGTCATCGACGCCCATCGGCTCACCGGCCGGCGTTGAGCGGACGATGCTGACCTGGCAGTGGCGGACGCTGGGTGCCCTTCTCACACGACCGCCGGGGCCCTGCGGCCCTACTCGGTCGAACGCGGTGAGTGTCATTACCCAGTCCTCCAGCTCAGGGGATGCGGCAACGTAGGGACGCGGCGGCGAGTACTGATGCCCCTGTCTGGGTCCCTTCGCCTCTCGGCACAACTACTCTGTTGCATAGAAGAGTTGAGCTGCAAGGCGCCGTGCAATTTTCACGCAGAATGGCATATCCAACTGACTGGACTCTTGGCTGTGCAAGGGGAACTCTGGGTGCCACACGCCTGACTCACGCATTGCAGAGCGGTACTTGGGGATGATTGAACCGGACTCTCGGACGGTTCGACTGGACTCAGGGACGGTTGGACCCGACTCGACTGGAGCGGGCCTCGGCACAACGGAAGGGGATCGGATCAGTGGCCGCACCAAAGGGACCGACCAGCCGACGGGTGCACCTGGGCAAGGTGCTGGAGAAGATGCGGGAAGACCTCAAGCTGCGCCGCGAGGACGTCGCGACCGAGCTGGGGTTCTCCCCTGAGAAGCTGTGGCGCGTGGAAAGAGGTCGTACGGGTCTGACCAACCCGAAGGACCTGCGGGCGCTCCTGGCGCACTACGGTGAAGACGACCCCGAGGTTGTCGACAGCCTGCTCCTGATCCACCGTGAGTCCTTGAGTGAAGCGTGGTGGACGCCTTACACGCCGCACCTGACCAAGGGCATGCGCGAGTACGTGGGGATGGAGAGCGATGCGCTCAGCATCGCCGCATGGCAGCCCACGCTCGTCTTCGGCCTGCTTCAGACAAAGGAGTACGCCCGTGCGCTTCTCATGTCCGCGAAGGCGGTCGATGAGACGACCACCGAGTTCATCGACGCCAACGTTGAGCTGCGTATGGACCGCAAGAAGCTGATCACCAGCACCCAGCCTCGTGGACTCTGGATCGTCATGGGCGAGGACACGCTGCGCAGCACCATCGGCAGCAGGGAGGTGATGGCCGGACAGTACGAGGAGATCAAGCGACTCGCTGCGCTGGACCACATCACCGTCCAGATACTGCCGAGCAAGGCCACCGGCTACCGAGCCAGCGGGAACTTCATCCTGCTCGACATGGGTGAACCGCTCGGGAAGATCGTCCAAGCCGACCAGCCCAGCGGGCAGGCCAGTATTACGGAGAAGAAGCCCGAGGTCGGAAAATACGGCCGCAGGTTTGATGCCCTGCGGGCGGCGGCACTCGATCCTAGCGAGACGCCGAATTTCATAGACGAAGTCCAAAAGGACCTGGAACGAAAGAAGTGAACATCGTGACCACCACCGGGACACCCGCACTCACCCTCGCGCCTGAGAGCGCGTGGACGAAGTCGTCGTACAGCGGGGCGGAGGGGAACGCCTGCGTCGAGACCGCCGCTCTGGTCTCCACGGTCGGCGTCCGCGACAGCAAGGACAAGCGGGGACCCGCGCTCGTCTTCCCGTGTGATTCATGGAGCACCTTCGTCACGAGTCTCCGCGACGAAGAGTTCCAGACCGCTACACGCGCCTGAACCCGTGAGGAAGACCGACGGAAGGGAAGTCCGTGACCACATCTGTGATGCCCTTGCTCGCTGTTGCGCCCGGAAACACGTGGACTAAGTCCTCATATTCGGAGGGCAGCGGCAACTGCTGTGTCGAGATCGCCATCCAGCCGACCTCGGTCTTCGTCCGTGACTCCAAGGACCTCACGGTCTCCCCGTTCGGCGTCCGCCCTGCCGCCTGGTCCACCTTCGTGAGGCACACCGCCAGCTAGTCAGGGAGCAAGGCGTTCAATACGGCAGTCGGGCCCCCTCAGACATGGTGAGGAGGCCCGGCTTTGCCGTGCACGAGCGAGACTACCCGTAGAGGCCCCGGGCGGCTCGGGAACGGAACTACCTCGGTTGGACCGGAGAGACAGCTGGACCGCTCATCCGCATCCACATGAGGCCGCTACTTCTCTGACGGAGCCGCGCGCGGTGGCCAACTTGGGGAATACACTGCTCGGCGTGCACAGATAGCTCCGAGCTCGGCCGGTGAACGGGTGGCAGTCAATACAACGGGCCCGGGGCGGTTCTAGATTGCTGGAAAGTCGGGGCTCTCCAGCGGGAAAGCATCTTCCAGGTGAGTCCGGTCCTGATACGCGGGCCGAGGCTGCTCCGCCTTGGATGGTTGCTCACCAGGACGAGAATCGGAAGCGCTCAGGGTTACGCCCTTCGTGAATACCTGCTCCGCGCGATCCAGCGTCAACCTCATCGTGCCGTACGGGCCGACGGCGTACCCGGTCCGATGACCGTGCAGGTGCAGTTCCTCCACCGCCCGAAGCCCGGCGTCGAACTCCGGTACGTCGTACGGTGGGACGAGGGCGTGCGACTCCTCCGCCCACTCCCAACCGAGATCACGGAGCACGGTCCGGGCTTCCTCCTGCTCCCAGCCGCTTCGCGCCACCAGTCCGTGACGAGGGTCCGTCGAGAAGACCATGTTCGGGTCCGTCATCATCCGGCCATCTCCTCGACTGGTCCCGCAGATCCCGTCTCCTGGCCCGTGGCCGTGGGCCAGGACGCGAGCTGGAAACGCGCCGGACGGTCGTCGTGCTTGCCGACGCGGCATTCGTCGCCTGCCTTGCCCAACGACTTGTTCATTCGCGTGAGGAAGCGGTCGTACTGCTCGTGCCAGATCACGGACGAGCCCGCCTCCGCGTACGCGTCTCCCCGGGCGAAGGCCAGGGCCGCGATCTCGTATGCCAGGCCCTCGTGCTTCGCCCAGCACGGCGGGATGACGTCCTGCGGCTGCCAGGCGTACGTCCGGTTCAGCCAGCGGCACACGGAATCGAGCCACGCGGGCATCGGCTTGATCAGCTCTGCTGACAGGGCGCCGATGTCCCACGGGACGGGGCCGTCGGCGGCCACGGACTCCTCCGTGATCCGCTCCGCGATGTACTCCAGGATCAGTGCGGGCGGCTCGGGAAAGGGCTCGAAGCGGGTCAGGGTCTCGGTCATGCGGCAGCCGCTCCTTCACGGCCGGCCCACGCCACCGCGTGGGCCTTGGCCTGGTTCTTCTTCTCGGTGGCCCGCCGGTTCCGCTCGGCTTCATTGGCGGCTCTGAGGTCACGGACGTGACTCTCGATCTCGGCCCAGGAATCCCAGGTCCACATGCCGTCGAGCCGGGAGACGATCGGCGGGAGGTTGTCCGCGAGGACCAGGGCGTGCCCCTCGGGAAGGCCCCTGATCTCGTCTCCCCGAAGGACGGGTTCGAGCGCCATGTGTGTGGCCGTCGAGTGACCGCCGCGGTCCCCGCCGGACGTGGTCTTCGTCGTGCGCTCTCGCTCAACCTGACCGCACAGGTCAGACATGTCCTTCAAGAAGTCGGGGTCCTTGTCGCCCGGCAGGACGATGACGTTGTTGGTGAAGGCCGCCAGCTCCTTGGCGGTGTCCTCGCCGAAACGGGCACGAGCCGACGCCCACGCCTGGAGGCCGTAGACAACCGTGATGCCTCGGCCCCGACCGTCGGCGACGCGTTGGCGGAGGGAGGGGATAGGCGCGATGTTCGGCGCCTCGTCCAAGGCCGCGAGTAGGGCGGGGTCGAGCCGCCCGGCTGGGGACGCGAGAGCGTGTGCCTCCGCGAAATCCAGAAGGTCTTCGGCTATTGCGGTGGTCAGCGGCGCGACGCTGTTCACCTCGCTGTCCTTGCCGAGGAGGTAGAGGGTGCCCCCGGCGTCGAGGAACGCGCCGAAGTCCGTGGGGCCCTCTCCGTCTCCCTGAAGGGCGTTGATCACCGACTGGTGCATGAAGGGTTCGAGGGCCGCGTCGAGGGTCGAGGCGGTGTTGCCGACGGTGCGGCTGTCGCCAGTGGTGGCCGTGCGCAGCATGTCCGCCCAACCGGGGCCGGCGCCCGGGTGAGCGTTGAGGATGCCGAGGGGTGCCGGGTCGGTCAGCTTGCGGGCCCACCGCAGAACCCAGTCGAGTGAGGCGCCGTCGAGGGCGGCGGCGTGGAGGAAGCCAGCGAGGATCTTGGACGCCTGCCCCTTGTAGAAGGCGCTGCCCTCGCTGGACTGTGCGGCACCGTTGGGGGTGCGCGAGCCCGCGACGAACGCCTTCCCACGCATCATCGCCACCTCTGTGTCGGCTGCGCCGTTGATCGGCGTCCACCGGAAGCGCGGGAGGCTCGGCGCGATGTTCTGCGGGTCGAAGACGGCGACGGCGCGACCGTCCCGCTGCCGCGCGTCGAGGGTTAGCTCGACCAGATCGGGCTTGGTCGAGGTGGCCAGGACCGGCCCGGCCCAGCGGCGGACGAGCGGGGCGAAGAACCGCAGAGTCTTTCCGCTGCCCATCGGGCCGATGACCCGGCATGCCTTGTCGGCGCGGGACCACAGCTCGACGCCCTTCGGGCGCTGCGAGGTGCCCAGCGAGTAGCCGAAATCGTGAGGATCGAGGGGGTGGTGGTGCATGACGTACTCCGGAGCGAGGTAGGCGACGAGGAGAGAGAAGGTCAGCGAGCGGCGGAGCGGTCCTTCGCGAAGCTCACCCCGGCTGCGCGGCTGGGGTGGGCGTCGTCGCTGGTGAGGGAGGGCCGGATCTCGGTTGCCTTCAATACCGCCTTGGCCGACATCTGGCGCTTGAGCTGTGCCTTGCTCGCGAATCCGGCGTTGCGCCGTCCGCGGTTCAGCAGGAACCAGAGCGTCACCAGGGCCACCGCGCACACGGCCGTCACGGCGTACAGGGCCAGGGAGATTCCGCCGGGCATGATGTCCATTACTCGGCCCGCCGGGCGACGCGGGCCGCCAGGTAGCGCATCCGCCGGCCGCACAGCCGCGACATCGACGAGTCGGGCCCGGCACAGCGCGGGGGTGCAGTGTGGAAGGCGCTGTGCAGGTCCTCGGTGGCTCGCCAGATGTGGGCGACGGCCGTACGTACGCGTCCTCCAGCGGCGGAGTAGTCGCCGTGGTCCAGGACGAGGGCCAGTTCCTTCATACGCCGGGCGAGGTCGAGCGCTTCGGCGTGCAGCTGGTCGATGTCCTGTCGCACCGCGCGCTCGTCGGCGGGAAGCGTGGTGTGGTCGGTGGTGACGGTCATGGCGAGGGCTCGTTCCGAGTCTGCGTGGAAGGGGTCGGCGGTTGAGGGGCGGCGGTATCCGCTCATTCGGCGTCCGGGGAGGTGCTGGTCAGGTCGGTCATCGAGCCGGAGGAGAAGCACAGGTGCTGCTCGGCCTCCACCAAGAGGTGCTGGACGCCGGGGTAGATCACCTCGCCGACCTTCCACAGCGCGATTCCGCGGCGCAGGCGCATGATGTGCTCGGCCGTCCAGGACGGCAGACCCAGCCGGGCCACCGTCGCTTCCGCCTCCGCCTTCTTCTGGCTGTAGATCACGATGGTGTCGGCCATCTTCAACGCCGCTTGGGTCTCCGGGCTGTCGTCAATGTCGGAGAGGTGATGAACGATGAAGATGCAGCTCAGCCCGTATCCCCGCGCGAATTTCAGGAACTTCTCAAGCAGCGAGGCGAGTTGGGGGGTCCCGAGGATGTGCCAGGCTTCCTCGCAGACGAGGATGCGCTTGCGCTGCGTGTAGCGGCGGCAGCCGGAGCCGGGGTTCGGCCCCAGCTCCCAGGCTCCGGAGTTCGCGTCGACCACGACTCGGTCGTGCTGCCCCGGCTCCGTCCCGCATTCGCACAGCGGGCGCAGCCAGACCTCTTCGAGGAAGATTGAGATCACGGCGACGAGGATGGTCATGGCGACGCCACCGGACGGGACCTTGGTCAGGTCGAAAACGATCATGTCGGCGTCGAGATCTACGCCCAGGCTGGTCGGGCCGTCGAGCATGCCCGTCAGGTCGCCGGTGTCGTCCTGTTCACTGCCGCAGAGCCGGTCCAGGACGTAGGACGCCTCCAGGCCGTCACCGAGAAGTTCGTCCCGCGTACGCTTCTTGGCCGTCGCGTCGGCCTCGTCGGGGGATCGCAGCGCGGCGGAGACGTCGGCCAGGACCGGGGTGCGGCCGAGTTCTCCCGCCCGCTGGTGGGCCCTGCGGATCGCGATCCGCAGGGCAGAACCGGCGAACTCGTCCAGGGCCTTGCCGAGACCGAGTTCAACGATCGTGCGTACCAGCTCGACTTGCCGTTTGCCCGCGATGGCCGGGTCCATCGGGTTGATGCACGAGGCACCACGGCCGCCGCCGGGCGCGAACTTCACCGGGGCCTTGCCGGTCAGCGAGCGGCCGAGCGCGGCCCACTCGCCTTCTTCGCGCTCTTTCTGCTCCTTGGTGTCGAGGACGACGACTTGACGCCCGAGGCGGATCTGCCGGGCGGCGTACGTCTTGGTCAGGGCCGACTTGCCCCGGCCCGTGTCGCCCATGACGATCATGTTGCCGCCGGGCAGGCCGTCACCGAACGCCGAGAACGGGCAGTAGATGAACGCCTTGCCCGAGTACAGCTCCCGGCCGATGATCGCGCCTGCCGTGCCGAGGGTCGGCGGGGCGATCGGCAGGTACAGGGCCTGGCTGGTGGTTGTCTCGGTGTAGAGGGGACGGCGCACCGTCTCGTGCATCGGCGACAGCGGGGCGAGGTCGAGGAGGTCGGTCACTTGATGCCTCCGGCGAGGGGCAGGGTCGTGGCGAAGGCACGGGCGTGTTCGAGGTCAAGCCATTCGATCCGCAGGTGCGCGTTGCGGGCGCGGGAGGCGGTGGTGCGCTTGGTGCGCTCCAGCTCTTCGGCGCTGCGCGAGGAGATGGTGATGTAGCCGACGACGGCGGAGCCGGCCGCGCCGGAGGAGGCCAGGGTCATGCCGCGTGATCCGGTGGCGCTGGCGGCGATCTGGTCGCGGGGGTCGATGTTCTTGCCGCGCTTCCGGTCGCGGTCGATCTCGGCCTGGTTGTTCGTGTCCTCCGCGAGCATCCGCTCCACGGCTTTGTCGTTGGGTTCTAGCTGCTGCGTGATCGAGATGGTGCGGATGACGTCGGGCATCCCGATCAGCAGAGGCGAGAGGAAGTCGGGGCCGACGGGGGTCGTGGGCCATCCGACGACGGCGGCCGTGGCGTGGTACCAGCTGTCCGTGGAGCCTGCCGCGCGGGTGGCAACGTGGGCGCCGTCGCGGACGTCGACGTTGCGGGGGAAGGCGTGCGCCTGTCGGAGGTCGGTGTCCCAGATGGCGTGGTCAGGGTCGTAGGAGTTGCGGATGAACGCGGTCATCCGGCCTTCGTCCAGGGGCGCGATCACGGAGAGGTCGGCGTCCTCCGCGCGGGACCACAGCTCATCCAGGTACGCGGCCATGGCGGCGGCGATCCCTTCGTCACCAGTACCGCGGGCGGCGCCCTCGGCCGCCAGGTCGCGGGTGAACCGGGCGTGGATGGTGATGTAGTAGCGGTGTTCCTCGGCGCTGGTGGAGACGGCGTTGGCCAGTACGTCGTACGAGTCCTTCAGCCAGTGTGGGGCGTCCGTCGTCGCGGCCGACTCGTCGCGCTGCGCGATGTAACGCTGGTGGGCGTAGGGGTCCGACTTCATCTGCCGGGCCAGGACTTGGATGCGCTTCACCGGGTGTTCTTCGACGTTCCCGAAGGCGTCGAGGAGTTCGCCCCAGCGCTCCAGGGCCACGATCTGCTCACCGACTTCCTTGCCGCCGAGGCCGGGCGAGGCGATCTCCAGAGTGGCTGTGACGCACCCGGCCTCCGGCTGGAGGACCACCACGGCCTGCTGACCGCGGACCGTGACCGGCACCCACGTCATGCCCGTGACGCCTTCCGGCTCCACAAGAGCGGCGTCCGGGGGCGTGCCGTTGGCACGCACGCCGGCCTCGACAGCTGGGGACACCCACACGCCGCCGGTTCGGCGGAGCGCCTTGCGGTGGTAGCGGTCGATCCGCCACCAGCGGTAGAGGGTGCGCCGCTGGGACGTGCCCTTGGGCCGGTACGGGGCGTACACGATGACCAGGGCGAGCAGGATCGGCAGGACCAGGCACGTTGCGGCGATAGCCGTCACGCCGTTGAAGAGGTAGCCGAAGAGGATGCCGGTGACGGCGCCGCCGCCGAGGACGACCTGTTCGCCGAGGTCGCGGCGGCCGACCAGCCCTGTGGGGCGGTGCTTTCCGAACTGATACGTACGAGTCGACATGGAGGGTCACTGATCCTTGCTGGGGTTCGGTCGTCCGGGTGCCTGGCCGCCCGGGGGCCGCGACGGCGGCGGGGGCGTGACGGGGGGCCCGGTGCCCGAGGTGGTTCCTGATGCGGAGGAGGGGGAGGCGGGTGGTGTCGGGCCCGAGGTTCCCGTGCCGGTTGACGGCGGGGATGGCGGCTGTGCTGTGCTCGGTGCCCCGTTGGCTTCCGGTGCGCGTCCGGCCGAGGCGTGGCCACCAGCCGAGGACCAGTCCGGAGAAGAGCTGACGACCGGGTCGGAGGTCGCTCCCTGGGGATGAGCGGCGGCCGGTGCACCGGACGTTCCAGCGGAATCGTCGCCGCCCTGCTGGCTTTCGGGCTGTTCGGGCTTGCCGCCGCCTGCGGCGTCGGTGCCCTGCGCGCCCGGGGAGCTGGTGGCCTTGTTCTTCGCCATGTCGACGCCGGCCTTGGCAACGGCGAGTCCGGCCGCGACCGGTCCGGCCACAGCAGTTCCGCCGCCCATCTTCGCGCCAGCGGTCTTGGCGCCAGCGGTCTTGGAGCCGCCCACCAAGGAGTCCTGGACACGAGCACCCATGGCCCTGTTGGCGTGCTGGGCGGGGCCGTCGATCGCGGCGGCCGGGCCGGAGGACTGTGCACTCTTCCGGTCATGGTGGAGGCTGGCCATCTCGTCGCCGAAGGCGGGCACCCACTTGTAGAGCGTGGCGGACGCGAAGACGGCGAGCAGGAGGATCAACGCGCCGACCAGGGTCTTGGAGACCGCGTCGGACATGCTCCCCGAGGTGTCGCTGAGGATCGCGCCGCCCAGGCCCAGCAGAGCGAACAAGATCGGCTTACTCAGTCCGATGGCGAAGATGGCGCCGAACCACTTCTTCGACTTGCCCCACAGGTCGCGATCGACCAGCCCAGCGTTGACGATCGGCCCGAGCGCGACGGCCACGTAGATGGCCGCGCTGCGGATCAGCAGCTCGATCCACATCAGCAGGGCACCGCACATCATGATGAGGTTGACGACCAGCAGCTGTCCCACGCCCTCCGTGGGGTTGGCCGCCATGACCTTGAGGATGTTCTCCAGGAACGGTTTGAAGTTGCTCGTCGCATACGGCTCGAAGACGGCCGTGACTTCGTCAATGGCCTTCATCAGCAGCGCGATCGCGCCCGGCGTCATGGCGTTGACCACGAACTGGAGTAGCAGGAAGCCGATCGCTTCGGACACGGCGGTGGTCAGGGCGACTCCGCGAACCGCCCGCTTGGCCACGGCGATCAACCAGAGGGCCACGGTGAGCAGGCTAGAGGCCGCGAAGATGATCGCGTACTGCTTCAGGAAGCCGGGGCTCGTCAGGTCGATCTTCGTGGTGTTCTGGATCAGCTCCAGCATCTTGCGCAGGAACCAGATGTTCGCCTCGGTGAGCTTCTGGAGCAGGAACCCCAGCGGGTCCTTGACGAAGTCGATGGCCGCCTTCGCCTCACACACCATCGGGATGTAGCAGAAGGGGTTCGCCACCGCCGAGGGCACGAACACGAACCCGATGATCACGTTGACCATTGCCACCGCCTGGAGGCGGCGGCGCCATCGACCCGGCACTCCCCGCTCGATGGTCAGCAGGCCGGGGGCGTCATCACGCAGTCGCAGGCGCATTGCTGGCACCCCCCACGTCCGCGAAGCTGTGGGCCGGGGCCGCCTCCTGCATGGCCGGCGGAGACGGCACGAGCGGTTCGGACGGCGTGACGGCCGTCGTCTTCCAGGCGCCGTCCTCCCAGACCAGATCCACGGTCATCCGCAGGAAGGCGACCTGCGGGCGCTGCGTCTCGTCCTTCCCGGCGACGCCCCCAACCGACGCCGTCCACAGCTCCATGCTCGCGGCCTGGTCGGAGTAGGAGATCGAGCGGGTGGCGAGCGCCGCAGTCCGCGTGATCAGCTCGCTGCCGTCGGCGGTCGTCCCGTCCGCACCGACACCGCGGTTCTCCATGACCAGACGAGCCGTCGAGTCGGTGTCCGAGGTGACCGAGTGCAGCACGCTCGACGCGGCCGTGGCCGACAGCATCCGGTGCCGCCAGCCCTCATCGGTGAAGAACCGAGGGTCGCCGTAGAGCATGGTGGCGCTGACGGCCGCGGCACGAGCGCCGCGCTCGTTGTGTCCGTATGGTGCCGGGAATCCACTTCGGTCTTCGGCGCCGCTCAGCACGGGGTCTTCTGCAGCGGCCGGAACGTAGTCCGAGAAGTCGCCCGGTACGTTGGATGCCTGCCGCACGTCGATCGGAGCGACCAGTCCCGTCGAGGCCGAGCTGTCCTTCAGCTTCCAGTCGTCGGACTCCCAGGTGAGGGTGACCGTCACCGACTGGAAGCCCGTCTTCGGCGTCGCGTGCCCGGCCGTGCTACCGCGAACCGTCGTCGTCCACAGCCGCACCATCGCCCCGTGGGCGTCGAAGCCCAGGACATGCGCCGAGAGGACACCGGTACGCGCGACGGTCTTCTTGACGGAGACCTTGGAGGTGTCGCCCCTCAGGGAGCCGACCGCGTCCTTGGCAGCGTGGTCGGCCTTCTTCACCGCCGCATCAGCCGAGCCCTTGGCCGCCATAACTGCCACAGCACGGTGCCGCGCGTCCTTGTCCGTGAGGAACTGCGAGCTCCCGCTGACCGTCGTGTAGTTGGCCGCTGCCGCCTTGGCACCGGATCGAGTGTGCGGATAGCCGACGGGGACGCCGTGCAGCTCCCGCACACCTTCCCCGCTCGCCTGCGGAGCCGAGCGGGCGGGTGCCGACGCGGAGGGTGCCGTGGCCGGAGGGGTGCCCGTCGTCATGCTGACGACCACCCCGGCCGCGGTGACCACGGCCGCGCCGCCGGCCGCGATGCCCCAGAGCTTGGCCGACGAGCGGCGCGCTCCGTTGGCATTCGAGGAGAAAACGTTCCTCCGGGATCGGAAAGGCATGGTCAAACACCCATGCCGTACGTGATGGCGAAGATGGTGCCGAAGCTGGCTACGAGGAAGACGCAGGTCAGGCCGCCGACCATCATGCCCTTGCCGCGCGAGCTGTCCATCGTGGAGTGGCCCTCGCCGAACCACCCCTTCGACTTGCCGACACCGGCGAGGAAGGCACCGGCGCCGACGACGAGGACGACGGCGGCGATGACACCCAGGATGACCTTCGCCGTGCCGCCGAGCTTCCCGAAGGGGCCCCAGTCCGGCTTCACGCCGGACACGAGGTCGGCTCCGGCGGCGAGGGTCGTGTGCAGGGAGGGATCGGCAGCGGCAGAAAGGAGGTTGTGCATGGTTCAGCCCCTTGGTGCTGTGAGGAATAGTTTGGGATGTTTTGGGTGATTAGCCGACGTGCCGCATCGCGATGATTTGCGGTTTCCAGTAGCTGAGCGGCTTGATCCGCACCTGAGCCCCGGTGTGCGGTGCGTCGATGACCTGGCCGCCGCCGATGTACATGCCGACGTGCTCAGGGCCGGCGCTCCCGGGGACGCTGAACAGCAGGTCGCCCGGGACGAGTTGGGAGACTGCCTTGACGGCGGTCCCTGCGTGGACCTGGTCGTACGTGGTTCGCGGCAGGTTCACTCCCGCCGCTGACCAAGCCATCTTGGTGAGCGAGGAGCAGTCACAGCCGCCCACACCCTCGTACGGCATGACGCAACTGCCGCCCCACCGGTACCAAGTGCCCAGGGCCGTCTTCGCGGCCGAGATCGCGCGGGCGGCGCCCTTGCCGGCCGGTGCGTCCGGGCTTACGGCGTCGGCCCATTTCGAGGCCAGCGCGCGGATGCTGCGCACGTAGTTGCGGGTCTCGGGGTACGGGGGGATGCCGCCGTACTTGATCACCGCGCCGCCGCCCGCGTTGTACGCGGCCAGCATGTTGTCCGTCGAGTCGCCCGGCACCTTTTTGACCTCTTTGGCCAAGGTGCAGTCGTACGCGGCCTGCGCGGCGATGGCGTCGGCAGGGTTCCGGATGTCCTTGATCCCGTCGCCGTCGCCGTCCTTGCCGTGTTGTGCCCAGGTCGCCGGCATGAACTGGGCGATGCCGAGGGCGCCGACGGGTGACATCGCACCGGAGTTGAAGTTGCTCTCGGTGTACAGCTGAGCCGCCAGGAGCGAGGCTGTGACCTGCGGGCACTCGCCCGCGTGCTTGTTGATCAGCTCACGGACCCAGCCCGGCACGGGAGCATCCGTCTTGATGCCGCCACCAGGACCGGTTTCCTGCGCGGAGGCGCTGTCGGCCCCTCCGAACGTGGTCAGCATGGCGACACCGGTGATGAGTCCGGCCGTGACGAGTCCGAGGCCAGTTTGCGTGCCCTTGTTCATCGCGGCCCCGTCACGCCCAGGGCAAGGCGGTGACGCGCCAGCCCTTGGAGGTGTGCTCCAGGCGGAGCGCGAGCTGTTCGCTACTGCTGCGCCTGTGGCCGGACTTCGGGGTGGTCGTGAGGGTGTAGCTCACGCGGACGAGAGCGGAGGAGGCCGTTGCCGCAGGTGCGCCGTCGGGGACGACTGCTGACGTGATCTTGGCCGTCTGATGTGCCTTCTCGGCCCGCAGGGCGGCCCAGGCGGCGTCTTGACCCGGCCGCTTCTGGGCGAGCACGCCAGCGAGTTCCCCCGAGGCGAGCCGGGCTGCCCGAGCGCCGGCGTCCGCGTACGAGCTGTCGGCACCGTCGCGGGCGTCGTGTTCCGCGTAGGCCGTAGTGAAGGCCCGCGCCGTCCGTGCAACGTCTTTGGGGAGTCCGGTAGCTGACGAGGAGGAGGTAGCGCTGCTGTGCGGCGTGGCCGTGTCGGGGAGTCCCGCCGAGACGGAGTGCGGCTGCGCGGACACGGTCGAGGCCGCGGAGGCGTCGTTGGTCGAGTTGGAGCAGCCGGTCGACAGAAGGGCCAGGGAACCAGCCACACCTATTGCTGCTGATATAGGTATGAAACGGGTGGATCGAGGCATGCGGGGACCACAACCTTGGTGCAAGAGATTTCGGAAGTGCGAGCGGCGCGGTCCCGCGGGGGCTGGGGACCGCGCCGCTCCTTCGCAGAAAAGAGGGGGATTCCTCCTGCGGGCTTTACCGGCGAATGCCGGGGAAAGCGCAAAGCAGGCCGGAGCATATAGCTCTATCTGCCTGTCTCATCTGCGGAAGAGTTCGATCTTGTTTCGCATCTGCGAGACGGTTGAGCTGACGGGTGCGTTACTCATATCAAGGCCATCAGCCCCTTCCGCGATTCGGGCGAGATCGTGAGCAGATCTCTACGGCCGGAAAACGCCTTGTGGCGTTGGCCGTGCCTGAATCCTTGCAGGGGTTCGCGGACAACTCGAATCACGAAAAAAGCCGGAACTTAATTCCTGGAATTAAGTTCCGGCTTTCGCTCGGGGGAGGCTTTGCGGACCCTATGCCGCCCCGTGACGCAGGTGCTCGATCGCCACGCCGAGCCACGGCGCGGCCGGGCCGGAAAGACGCAAGGGTGCGCACGTGCTGTACGAGAGGACAACGGCGGACGGCTCAGCAGCGACTCCGGTCAGAAGGGCGTGGTCGAACGGCATCCACTCACGAGCCCTCAGCGGCAGGAGCCGTACCCCGGTTGAGGTGAGCACCACTCGGGCGGCGGTGTGATCGCGCCACTGCGGAAGGGCGGCATCCTCCGCTTCCTGGTGCCGACGGGCGTCGAGACGACCGTTGCTCACCCACCGCCGGCCGAAGGTCGGGTGATCCTCGAAATACCCGCTGGCCGAGGTCGGGTAGTCGACCTCTGTCCCATAGAAGCGGGCGGCGGAGCACGCCACGTCCGCGAAGGCGACTTCACCGGCCGCAAGTACAAGGCCGTCCGCTTGGACCGGCACAAGACTGCCGCCGCCCTGGAGGTGAACCGTGAGGGCGGACGCTGCCTGTACGGCATCGGCGTGGACGGCGTCCTCCGCCCGGTCGCGTCGGCGAGACCACATCGTCGTTCCTTCCTGATCAAGCTGACCGGCCGGGGCATGCACGGCGCGAGCCACGCAGGCCCCGGGTCCGTCATGAGATGAGATCACCAGAGGGCGGTGGAGGCAGCGGCGGGTGTCCTCGCCGCCTCGTCGTCCTCTTCCTTCAGCCGGGCCAGCAGCACACCAAGACGGTCGTTGCTGATCGCCTGGTGCTTGCGGACGGCGTCCCCTACAACCTCACGACTGGTCCGTCCGGCCCGCTCGGTAGCGGCCCGCGCGATCGGCAGCAACTCTGCCAACCAGTCGTCGTCCGGCTCCCGGTCCTGGGGGCATTCCGCGTCGTCTGGGACGGACGGCTTTTCGCCGTCCGTAGGGGTCCGGACCGCCGTGGGGTTGGGGGATTTCGTGCTCTCCGGCACTGCTGTGGTCGGCGCATGGTCCGCAGGTCCGCCGCCCGGTCCGTCCGCGCTCTTACCCTCCGTCTCCTCTCCGTCCGCTCCCGCGGACGGGTGAGCCGCAGCGTCCTCCGTACGTGGTTCCACGTCGGGCACGGGCCCGGCTTTCCGCAGGTCAACGGTTACTGCGGCGGCATTTTGGGGCGCGGACGGACCGCTCGTCAACCGCCGCGGAGGCATCGACGCGGGTGCTTCCAGCGGACGAGGACCCTGCTGGACCGTGACGCGTTCGAGCGTCGGAGACTCCTCGCGGACCGGTCCGGGACCAGTGTCAGCCCGGTCCGGGACCGCTCGCTCAGCCGTCCGCGCCATCAGGATGTAGAGGTGGACAGATCCGGCCAGTGCGAGCGGCGCGAGCATCGACAGCACGCCGACGACGCTGTCCGTAAGGTGCAGCGCGGACCGTCCGGCCCGAGGAGAACCGTTCAAGGTGATGGCGTGCAGAGCGTTCGCGCCGAGGCTCGCCCCGGTCGCCGCGAGGAACAAGAACCAGGCGTATAGCCGTGCGGCGAACCGCTGGTGCCGAAGGAGCACGATCGCCCGCACGCCGTAGGCAATGAACCCGTCGATGAACACCGGGAAGAGGTAGGACAAGGTCTCCCTGGCGTGGATCGCAAGGGCGATCTGACGCAGTGCGTCGTACGAGAAGGCGAAGCCGGCCGCGCCGAGCAGGATGATCGCGCTGCGGTCCCAGGCCGTCATTCCGCGCAGGCTGTAGCTCTCCTGCTGTTCGGTTCCCGCCGCCGTGTCTATGTGCGCGTGTGACATCAGAGGTTGCCCCCGTCGCGCGGGCTGATGTCCTGCCAGGCAGGGGTCTGCGAGAGGAGCTGTCCGAACTGTTCCAAAGACGTGACCTCGTGCACCTGCTGACTCGGACAGCTCACGCACGACACCCGCAGCGAGATTCGTTCCGTGCTGCCCTGATTGGTGTAGTACAGCTCCAGGTGCTGGCCTCCGGTCGTGTCGAGCGACGCGAAGGCTTGCAGGTGTTCCTCGAAGCTGAGAAGCCCCAGTACCTCCCAGTCGAGCGTGACTGCGGCGTCCCCCAGGAGGGTGCGTGCGTACTTGGACGCTGCGGTGATCGACCTCGGACCCCAGGTGCGGAACGCGGCCTCCCGAGCGGTCTTGCGCCGCCCCTCTGCGGTGGTGAGGTGCTTGGCCGCAGCGAACATGATCGGGTGACTCATCAGGGGCCTTCCAGAAGATCGGTAGTGCAGGGTGCGGTGCTGCCGCCGGGCTCATTGGCGAGGCGGAGGAGAACGTCCGCGTGGCACGGAGCGTCAAGGGGGCATGTGCACATCAGGTCGAGCCCGCGCAGGACTCGGGCGAAGCGAGCGGCGTAATGACGTCCGACCGGGCCCCGGAGCGTGGCGGCGAAGAGGTCCACCGACTCCGCAGCGTCCATTGGGGAACCGAGCGGGGACCGCACCCCGGCTGTGAACGGGTTCGCGTACCGGCTGCGAGGACCGACGTATGCACAGGCTGTGGACAACGCTGCGGCGTCACGGGACGCTCCGCGGAGGCGGCCGGGCATCACGCCGCCCTCCCACCACGGCGCCGATCGGCGCCGATCATCGGCACGAGGGTCGTGACCATCTCGGCCAGACGGCTCGCCACGCGGGCCCCGACGAAGTCGCTCAGGTCCGGGCCGTTCTCATCACGGGCCGGAAGGTTGGACGTGATGATCGTTGGCAAGCAGTGGTTGTACCTGAAGTTGATCAGCCGGTACGTGATCTCTTCGGTCCATTCCGAGGTCTTCGCCGTGCCGAGGTCATCGAGGAGCAGGTACTGAACCCGGCTGAGCCGTTGCAGCTCGTGTTCTGCTACCCCCATGACCTGTGACGGGCGCAGGTTGCCGTACATGTCCGCTGAGTTCACGGCGATCAGCTCGAACCGGTCCGGTCCGCCGGCCGCGATCCTCCGCAAGGCCCCGTACGCCTGGTGCGTCTTGCCCGTCCCCGTGAGACCGGTGAGGAGCAGAGCGCCAGCGGCAGCGTTGTCCGTGAGTGCCCGGTCGGCCCAGCTGATGACCTCCGGCAGCGTGGCCTCAGCATCACGGAAGCGGGGAGGGGTTGCCCGCTGCCAGCGGCTCACGGCGTAGTCGGCCCGAGCCCGGCAGTGCCACTCGCGGTCTCCCGGGTTCTCTTCCGGTGCCTCGTCGGCGGGGTTGACGTCCGGCACGACCTGAAGTCCTTTCGCAGCGAGTATTCGTTCCATTGCGCGCATCGACCTGGCGCTGCCCGCGCGTTCCGGCTCTGCCATGATCAAAATCCGTTCTGGAAAGCGCTGGGGGCAGCGGTGTTCTGAAAGGGAATCCAGCCTCCGGACTGCCGACGCAACGGCACGACATTCCCCGGGGAGGCTGCTGCGGGAGCGTGCGAGGGCAGATCAGCCCAGATACGCAGCAGATAGCGGGCGGACTGTGGCGGGCGGTCGGCGTTCCATCGCCGCGCCACCATCTCGACCAGCCGTTCATTTCCCCAACGTGCTGCGAGAGCTGTTACCCGATCCCATTCTGATTCAGTCAGTCGCCAGCCGACGAGCATTCCAGCGCTTGTTATGGCTGTTACCAATTCCTTGGCTCCGTCCGGAACCTTCACCGAGTCCTGCTTGTCGGTGCTGTTCTCTCGGTAGGACCCCAGCAAGCTAGCTTGCTCTTTGGTGGTGGTAATACTCCCGTAGGGAGTATTACCACCACGCACGCGCGAGGAAGAAACTTCCAAGTCTGGGTGTTGAAACTTCCCACTTCCGGCTTCCGGAGCGGAGTTCTGGGAGGGAAGGTCCTGGAACCTAGTTCCCTCTTCTGAATCTTCAGTGTTGGGAGTAGGAAGTTCTTTCTCTGAACCGACACGGCCAACGCCATTTCTGCACAGCAGTATCGAGTAAGCATTCGGGTTCGAAGCACCCCCTCCCCGCTCGTGGCTCAGTTCTCCGAGCTTCGCCAGCTCTCCGAGGCACTTTGTTATCGAACGGGGAGTAAGGCGGGTAAGCGTCGATATCTCTTCCAGCGTCAGCGTCGCCTTGCCGTCGTCGTCCGCCTCACGGGCCAGAGCCAGCATGACGAGGCGTGAGCCCCGACACGACTTTGACTGTGACCAGACCAGTTCGGTCGCTATGTCGCTCATCGGCGCTCACCGCAGCCCATGAATATGCGGCGGCTGAGGGAAAGACCAAAAGACTGGTCGTCTTCCGGGACATAGCCGTTTTGATGCGGCTCCGGGGTGAGGTACAGCGTTTCGGTAGGGAGGTAGAAATCGTGGGCGCGACGCCAGTCGGCCGCCCTGCCGAAACCGCGCCTGACCATTCGCGCCACTTCCTCTTCGGTCCTGCGGTCGATGAGCATGCGGTAGAAATCCGATTCGAAGAGGTGGGTAACAGACCGACTTACGGGAAAGACCCGTACGAGCACGGCCGTAGGTGCAATTTCTCGGATCTGAGCACCGATGTTCGTACGGCGAAATCCGGAGGGGCTGTTCTGAAGCATGGGAGAACTCCCGTGAACGCAGGGTCCGCCGTGCGGAAGAATCGTTTCTTCGGGAGCGGAGTCAGGCGGCTACGGCGCGGAGCGGGGGCATGCCCTGCCCGGCCTGAGACTTTCGGAAGCGACGGGCGAGTTTCAGCAGATACTCGTGCGTCACGCCAAGCCCGCGGGCAACGGCGGCAGCGTCCAGTGAGGGATCAGTGGCGAAGCGCGCAATCACCGCGTCCCGGGCGGGCTTTGTCAGAGGTGAGGTGCACCCTCTAAGCGCGCCTTCTACGGCTTTCTCGGTGTCCCGGTCTTGCCAAGCACGCCGCAACTCTGAGCGCTCCGAAGCCAGAAGACCGCCCCGAATGCCGTACTCGTCGTCATCCTTGAGGGATTCCACCAGGCACCGGGCAGCGACGGCCACAGGGCATGACGCGCAGAAATTGCGAGGACGATTGAGGGAGATTCCCAACTTGGCTTTCACTACGTCGGGGTCTTCCCGCGGGCCGTCTGCGAGAGGGACGAACATGTTGATGTTCTGGTTGGCGCACCGGGCAGATTCGGCCCAATGTTTACCCGGAGCTTTCTTCGACTCCTCCAGGAGGGGCAGCCAGTTTCCCTGATGCACAGCCTTGATAAGGCTAGATATGTCAGTGCTCATTTGTGTCTCGCGATGTTCGCAGCGCCGCGAATTGTTCCATCGGGCGCGAGAGGAGATCAGGAACGCTTACGAGAGCGCTTGGACGGCTGAAGCGCCATCAGTACCGACTCGTCATCCCTCTGGGGCCTTGCGCCAGGGCTGACGAAGTGCATATCGGAAATCGCGTGGAGGTCGTCCTCCGTGAACTGCACGAATTTCCCGAACTTCCGGTGCGGGAGCGTCGATATACGCTCGCGAAGCCACTTTTCGGGAATGTTCAACCGTTCAGCGGCTTCGCTGTACCCGATGTGCAGACGCTTGTCGCGGGAGTCCGTAGCCTGAATGCCCAACAAGGTGTCCAGGCCGCCGGCCTGAGCCAAGAGGCCGACCATGGCCGCGAGTCCCTGCAAGTCGACGGCCGGGCCCGCGTTCGCTGGTACCACGGCCGCCATCACGCCTCCAGCCCGCGCAGTTCGGCGGTCCGCAGATCGAAGGCATGCCCGCCGGAGGCCGCCCATCCGGCCTGGGGAAACGAGCGAATGATCCACCGGGCGATGGTGAGCGCCTTCGCCCGAGGGATGCGAAGGGTCCGTCCACGGGCGTTCACGGCGGTCAGCCCGAGGTGAGGCCACAGAGTTCGAGGCCCCTGAAGGCGAACTTGTACAACAGCGGCTTCCGGCAGCATGGACGACAGTTGCGCCGCCAGCCGTTCGGCCGGGCCCGAAGGGATCTCCACCTTCGGGTTGCAGTCCGTAGTAGGGGACATGCGACACTCCTTTATGTGGTACGCCGCTCCGTCGTGCCGTGCGAAAGGACACGGAGTGGCCGTGCGAGTGACCAGCGCCCTTGTCGGGGCTGCGGATCACGAGCTGTCTGGCGTCCGAGAGGTGCGAACTCTCGGACGCCGATGGCGTTTTGAGGGGAGGGAGCGCACCCGAGTGATGCGCGGTAGCCCCTCTCCACCAAGTCGGTCCACGATGCGAACCGCAGGTGTGCGAAGGCTGAGAGGGGTGCGAACCCCCTCGTTTTTCGCTAAGATGAAGCTATCTTGTTTCGCATCAAAAATCAACAGTCCGAGGATTCCTCGGGTCACCCCAAAATCGAGGTCCGATGCCAGCTCGCCGTTTCGACAGAGAACGTGTGCGCGCGGTCCGTCGAGCCGCGGACGTCTCGCAGGCCGACGTGGCGTCCGCCCTCGGTGCCGCGGACTCGACCGTGGCGGGGTGGGAGTCGGGAGCGACGACACCCGATCAGGAGAAGTTGCCTGCTCTCGCCAGGGTGTTGAACCGGGATCTGGACGACCTGTTCCCGCGCGACGGCTTGCCCGATCTGACCGACCTACGATGCGACGCGGGCCTCTACCGGTACGAGACGCGGGCGGTCATCGGAACTAAGAGCGATGGGCCGGTGGCTGGAGCTGAGCAGGGCGTCCGACGGCTTAAGGACCGGTACGTCCCTCTCCTGGCGGCTGCGTATGGGGTGACCGAGGACGAGCTGAAGCGCGCCCAGGACCGGTCTTTCGGAGAGGCTGACGAGGACGCCGCCGAGGCCGAGAAGGTGCCGGAGACGCTGGCAGAGAAGATCACTCTCCTGCTGGAGCGCTCCTACCCGGGCAGAAGCGCTCCGGGGGATCAGGAGATCGCGGACTCGGTGAACGCCTACGCGGGCTCCCAGGTCACATCGGCCGAGGACATCGAGGCCCTGCGGACGGGTGGAGACGACGCACCAGTGCCCGTGGTCCTCGAAGGTCTGGCCAACTTCTTCGATGTCTCCAAGCTGTACTTCGAGCCGAACGAGTCCGTCGCCCGGCAGGTCTACGAAGGACTCCGCCTCATGTCGGCGGCCAAGCAGGGCAAGGTGGGCCGAGTCCGGGCCCGCGGAATGAGCGCCGAGGGCCTGCCGGCCGATGTCCTCTCGATCCTGAACGACCTCGCCAGCGAGCTGGACAAGAAGGCCGGTCCAAGTACCACCAATTAGTGCTTCGCCCTGTAGCGCCTCGGGATCGGGGCAGAGGCCTGCAACGTCGAGATCGCCAACGGCCCAGACGCAGAGCGTCGATCGGTTGCCACCAGAGGTAGGCAGCGGGGGTGGAGCGGCCGGTTCGATAAGAACGGACGGCTGTGTCGGTGTCCACGGCTAGGATCGCGAACGTGATTACTGGTGAAGTGAAGAGCAAGGTCGGACGCGTCTGGGAAGCGTTCTGGTCCGGTGGTATCGCCAACCCGCTGGAGGTGATGGAGCAGATCACGTACCTGCTCTTCATCAAGCGCCTGGACGAGCTTCAGACCGTGAAGGACCGCAGGGCGAACGCGACGAAGGTCCCTGACCCGGATCCTTTCTTCGACATCGAACAGCAGGACTTGCGCTGGCAGAACTTCAAGGTCCGCGACCCCGAGATCATGTACGGGCTCGTTGCCGATGGCGTCTTCCCGTACCTGCGCCGCATGGGCGGTGACGACTCGACGTACTCGCACCACATGAAGGACGCCCGCTTCACCATCCCGAACGCGAACCTCCTGGCGAAGGTCGTCGACCTCCTCGACGACATCGATATGGGGAGCAGCGACACCAAGGGCGACATCTACGAATACCTGCTCGCGAAGATCGCCTCCGCCGGCCAGAACGGGCAGTTCCGCACGCCCCGGCACATCATCGACCTGATGGTCGAGATGACCCAGCCCGGCCCCGGTGACGAGGTCTGCGACCCGGCCTGCGGCACGGCGGGTTTCCTGGTCCAGACGGCGTCGTACGTCAAGCGCACGCACGCCGAGGCCCTCTACGGGGCGGAGCAGCGCAAGCACTTCAACGAGTCGATGTTCCACGGCTTCGACTTCGACTCCACGATGCTGCGCATCGGCTCCATGAACATGCTGCTCCACGGTGTGGAGAACCCGGACATCCGCTACCGCGACTCCCTTGCGGAGTCGGCGGCCGGCGAGTCCGAGAAGTTCTCCCTGATCCTCGCCAACCCGCCCTTCGCGGGCAGCCTCGACTACGAGTCGACGGCGAAGGACCTCCAGGCCATCGTCAAGACGAAGAAGACGGAACTCCTCTTCCTCGCACTCTTCCTCCGCCTCCTCAAGCCCGGTGGCCGCGCGGCCGTTATCGTCCCCGACGGCGTCCTCTTCGGTTCCTCGAAGGCCCATAAGGAACTCCGCCGCATGCTGGTGGAGGAACAGCAGCTCCAGGCCGTGGTCAAGCTCCCCTCCGGCGTCTTCAAGCCGTACGCCGGAGTCTCCACCGCGATCCTGTTCTTCACCCGCACGGACAGTGGCGGCACGGAGGACGTCTGGTTCTACGACGTCAAGGCCGACGGCCTCTCCCTCGACGACAAACGCAACGAACTCCTCCCCGAGGACCGCCTCGGAGTCCGCCCCCTCCTTGCAGACCAGCCCCTGACCGAGGAGGAGCACACCAAGAACAACCTCCCCGACGTCCTGACCCGCTGGTTCAACCGCAACACCACCGAACGCGACCGCCCCCGCACCGCCCAAAGCTTCTGCGTCCCGAAGTCCGACATCGCCGCCCAGGACTACGACCTGAGCTTGAACCGCTATAAAGAGATCGTCCACGACGAAATCGAGACGCGGGCCCCCCTGGAAATCCTGGCCGACCTGGAGCTTCTCGATGCCGAGATCGCCAAGGGCGCGGAAGACCTCAAGGGGATGTTGGCATGACCGCAGTACCGGATGGGTGGGAGCAACATACTCCGCATGAGATTTCTGGCCTGGAAAAGAGAGCCCTGGTCATTGGTCCGTTCGGAAGCAATCTCAAGACAAGTGATTATCGCGACGAAGGTGTACCTCTCGTCTTTGTTAAAGATATCCGTGCAAGGAACTTCTCCAGTCCGCGAGCGTATGTCTCTACTGTTAAAGCTGCCGAGCTTGGCGTGCACGAGGTTCAGCCTGGAGATATCCTGATCACCAAGATGGGGGAGCCGCCGGGTGATGTGGCGTTGTACGACGCTGACGTTCCAGGAATCATTACCGCCGACTGTATCCGTCTGAGGCCAGCATCCGGGTTCGATTGCAGATTTCTACTTCACGCGTTCAGGACGCCAGCTGTGCGCCGACAGGTAAATGAAATTACCACCGGGGCGGCGCAGCAAAAAGTAAGCCTGGATCGATTTCGGACCCGCTTGCATATTTCCGCTCCTCCCCTCGCGGAGCAGAAGCGCATTGCCGCAGTCCTCGACCAGGTAGACATCCTCCGCGCCAAGCGCCGCGAGGCCGTCACCCTCCTCGACGACCTCGCCCAATCAATCTTCCTCGACATGTTCGGCGACCCTGTTGGGATTATGGAAAAGTGGCCGGTTGAGGAACTTGGTGAGGTTCTTGAATTCTTGACGAGTGGCTCTCGTGGGTGGGCGAAATATTACACAGATAGCTCGGGTCTATTGTTCTTGAGGATCCAGAATGTGAAAAATGGAGAACTGCATCTGGAGGATATTGCGTACGTCGATCCGCCTGCAACCAAGGAGGCTATCCGGACGCGAGTGAAAGTGGGCGATGTGCTTTTGAGTATCACCGCAGATCTGGGTCGAGTTGCGGTGGTTCCTTCAGGGATGAAGGGTGCACATATCAATCAACATCTTGCTATTCTACGTGCGCCGTCATATAATTCGACATTTTTTGCGGAGTTCCTTTCGAGTCCAGCGGGAGAGCGTCAGATTTTCGGCAAGAATCGTCAAGCTGTGAAAGCGGGGCTTAATTTTGACGACGTTCGGTCTTTGCGGATCCCGGCTCCTTCGAGAGATTTGCAAGATCGATTTGAACTGCGGCTGCGAGCCGTGAGGGATTTGCGAAAAGTGCACACTACCCACCTCGCCGCCCTCGACGAGCTCTTCGAATCTGTGCAACAGCGTGCCTTCGCGGGGAAGCTCTGGGATCATGAAGCTGCGTAACCCGTAACGCCACACCCGCATCACCGCACCACCACGTCGACCGCGCTCGGTCTGGGGAGACTCCGGGCGCGGTCGGTCCTGCCGCACTACGTAAGCCACACGCGTACAGCGACAAGTAACGCCGCAACAGGGGAGAGGGGCGCCATCACCATGGCTGGCAACCGAGGGAACGACGGCACCGACGCAACCGGCGGCGAGACGAACCCGCCTAAGCCGGGGCCGCGCCCCACTCCTGGCCCGCCGATGGCGAACCGGTCGAGCGACGGGGCCGCCGCCCGGAACCTCGCCTGCCCCGCCGGAAACTTCGCCTTCCTCCGCGCCGAATGGCCCGCTCTCCACGAGGAAGCCACCCGCGCCGAGCGCTTCACCTTCTCCGACCCCCGAGCCGCCTGTTTCTACGCCCGGCGGGCGATCGAGCTGGCCGCGCACTGGATGTATGACAACGACACCTCGCTCCGGCCCCCGTACAAGATGGACCTGAACGCGATGCTCCACGAGCCGTCGTTTCGGACGCTCGTCGGCCCCACCGTGAACGCGAAGATGGACATCATCCGCCGCCAGGGCAACCAGGCCGTCCACAAACAGACCCCCGTACCCCAGCAGGCCGCCGTCGCCAGCCTGCGCGAGCTGTTCCACTCGCTGTACTGGTTCGCCCGCACCTACACGGGTCAGGCCCACGAGCTCCCCACCGCCGGCATGGAGTTCGACTCCACCGCGATCCCGCGCCCTCTTTCCGCCGAGGCCCGCCTCAAAAAGCAAGCGGAACTCCGCAAGCAGGCGGATGACGATCAGCGGCGCTACCAGCAGCAGGCCGAGGAGATCAGCAAGGCCCGTGAGGAGAGCAACGCCCTCGCCGCCCAGCTCGCCGAACTCCAGGCCCAGGTCGCCGCCGCCAAGGCTGTCAACCAGAAGGTCCAGGACACCCACGACTACGACGAGAAGGCGACCCGCGACACCTTCATAGACCTCCTCCTCAAGGAGGCCGGCTGGGACCCGGCACCGGCCGGAGCGGCCGACCCCGCGGGCAAGCTCACCGTCGAGCGCCCGGTCGCCGGCATGCAGACCGCCTCCGGCAAGGGCTTCGTCGACTACGTTCTGTGGGGCGCGGACGGCAAGCCCCTCGCCGTCGTCGAGGCCAAGCGCACCCGTCGCGATTCCCGTGACGGCCAGCAGCAGGCCAAGTTGTACGCCGATGCCCTCGAAGCGGAGTTCAACCGCCGCCCGGTCATCTTCTACACCAACGGCTATGAGACCTACCTCTGGGACGACGGCCTCAGCTACCCGCCCCGCAAGATCCAGGGCTTCCTTACCCACGACCAGCTCCACTGGCACCTCCGCCAGCGCGCCTGCCGCCTCCCCCTGAACACCACCCCGGTCAACGAGAAGATCGCCGGACGCCCCTACCAGCTTCGCGCCATCAAGCGCGTCGGCGAAGCGTACGAACGGGACCGCCAGCGCCAGGCTCTCCTCGTCATGGCGACCGGCACCGGCAAGACCCGTACCACCGTGGCCCTCGTCGACCAGCTGAAGAAGGCTGGCTGGGCCCAGCGCGTTCTGTTCCTCGCGGACCGCCAGGCCCTGGTCGCCCAGGCCAAGAAGGCGTTCACCGAGCACCTGCCGAACACTCCGGTCGCCAGCCTCCTCGACGACAAGGCCGCATCGGCGCACGTTTTCGTGTCCACCTACCAGACGATGATGAAGCAGATCGACGCCACCGACGCTGCGGGCCGCCGCCGCTTCGGACCCGGATACTTCGACCTGATCGTCATCGACGAGGCCCACCGCTCGGTCTACGACAAGTACGGCGAGATCTTCCGTTACTTCGACTCGCTCCTCCTTGGCCTGACGGCCACCCCCAAGGACGACATCGACCGCAACACGTACAAGCTCTTTCAGCTGGAGGACGGCGTCCCCACCGACTCCTACGGCCTGGACGAAGCCGTGGGGGAGGGTTACCTAGTCCCGCCGAAGGCTGTCAAGGTGACCCTGAAGTTCATGGAGCGCGGCATCCGCTACGCGGACCTCTCCGAGGAGGAGAAGGCCGAGTGGGACTCCAAGGAGTGGGCCGAGGACGGCCAGGTCCCGGACGCGGTGAGCCGTGACGAGCTGAACAAGTTCCTGTTTAACGCGAACACCGTCGACAAGATGCTCGAAGTCTTGATGACCCGGGGCCACCGGGTGGCGGGCGGCGACCGGCTCGGCAAGACGATCGTCTTCGCGAAGAATAACGACCACGCCCGCTACATTGCGGAGCGCTATGACCTCAACTATCCGCAGGGAGCCGGCCACACGGCGCGCGTCATCACGTACAAGGAGACGTACGCCCAGTCCCTCATCGACGACTTCTCCAATGCGGACCGGCAGCCCGACATCGCGATCTCGGTCGACATGCTGGACACCGGCATCGACGTGCCCGAGGTCGTGAACCTCGTCTTCGCCAAGCCGGTCTACTCCCGGACCAAGTTCTGGCAGATGATCGGCCGCGGTACCCGCCTGCGCAAGAAGCTCTACGGCCCCGACGAGGACAACCCCGACCACAACAAGCAGAACTTCTACGTCTTCGACTTCTGCGGGAACATCGACTTCTTCAACAGCGAGCTCGCCGGCACCGAGGGCCGCAAGGGCGCCTCGCTCGCCGAGAAGCTGCTGCAACGCCAGCTCGACCTCATCCGCGCCCTTGACCGCCGCGAGCAGCCTGACACGGGCCGGGACAGAGGCGCGGACGCCATCGCAACCGAGCATGAGATCCGCTGGGCGTTCGCCCACCGCCTCCACGAGACCGTCACTGGCATGAACCTGGACAACTTCCTGGTCCGCCCCCACCGCCGCGACATCGAGGCCTTCAGCGACTTCACCAACTGGCACCGGATCGACGACGACGCCGAGGCCGTACTCCGCGAACGCCTGCTCGCGCTCCCCAGCGAGCACCGGCCGGATGAGACCGAGAGCGGTGAGGAGGCCAAACGCTTCGACCTGACCGCGTACAGCCTCCAGCTCGCGGCGCTTGAAGGCGGCAAGGAGTACGCAGCCCTGCGCGGGAAGATTCAGGGCATTGTCGAAGACCTGCTCACCAAGACCAACATTCCGGCCGTCGCGGAACAGGCGGAGCTCCTTGAAGCCCTCGCCGGTGACGACTGGTGGCACGACGTCACCCTGCCGATGCTGGAGGAGATGCGCCGCAGACTGAGGGGCCTCGCCCGGCTCGTCGATGACAAGGTCAAACGCAACATCGTCTTCACCGACTTCACCGATGATGAAGCCGTGATCGCCGAAGCCGAGCTCAAGGGATTCCCGACCGGCACCGACGAGGCACGGTTCCGTCAGAAGGCCCGTGCGTACCTGCTGCGCCACGAGGACCAGCCGGCCGTCCACAAACTCCGCCACAACGAGCAGATCACCACGGACGACCTGGCGGCACTGGAAGAGGTCTTCCTCGCCGAGGCGGTCGCCTCACCTGAGGACCTCGAAGAGGTGCGCTCCCAGGGCGGCCTGGGCTTGTTCGTCCGCAAGCTGCACGGGCTGGACAGCCAGGCCGCCCAGCGGGCGTTCGAAAGCTTCGTCATCGGCAAGAACTTCGGTGCGACCCAGCTGGACTTCGTGTCACTGATCATCGACGTGGTTTCCAGCCAGGGCGTGCTGGCGTTGGGCGATCTGTATGAGCCGGGCAGCGCCTTCCTGGACCGCGCGCCTGGTGGCCCGGACGACCTCTTCTCCCCGGAGCAGATCGACGACCTGAACATCGTCTTCATGGAGCTCCAGCGCACCACGCAGCCGACCGCGCTCGCCGCGTAGGTGAGTACAGATTGCCAGCTGCCTCCGCTGGCAAGCCAAACCCAAGGCGATTCAGTGCCTACTGTCCCGTGCCGTTCGGCTCGTGGTGCAGACCGGAGGTGAACACGGCCCGGACTCCGCTCAGTGCGGAGAGATCCGCGAGCGGGTCACCGTCCACGAGGAGGAGATCCGCGCGGTAGCCGGGAGCGACCTTTCCCGTGATCTTGCCCAGGCCCAGGGCGGCAGCCGCTTGCGACGTCGCCATGTCGATGATCGAGGCGTTCGACAGCCCCAGGTGCGAGTAGAACGACAGGGCCTGAGCAAGTCCGTCGAAGCCGGCACGCTGCACGCCTGCATCTGTCCCCGCGATCAGGCGGACTCCGGCGTCGGCCATCTGCCGCACCAGGTCGAACATCGCGTTGGCGCGCTCCTCGCCGAAGAAGCGCGGGAGCATCTGCCAGTGCGGGCTTACGGCCGGGCAGACGGTGATGTCCTTCGCGATGATCTGCTGAACCACGTCGGGCCGGAAGTCCAGGCCATAGCTCGACATCCACGTGCAGTGCTCGATGGTGTCGACGCCGGCCTCGACGGCTGAGGCGATGCCGTCGGCACCGTGCGCGTGGGCCGCGACAGGCACGCCCGCTTTGTGGGCTTCCTCCACCAGGGCAGCCAGTTCCTCCGCCGTGAACTGAGACTGGTGGCTCCTGGGGCCGTCCTTCGTGAGGCCGCCGCCGGTGACCATCGCCTTGATGACGCCTGCCCCGGCCGCGAGGTTACGCCGTACGAGGTCGCGGATCTCGGTTTCGCCGGAGACTTCGCCGCCGAGGAAGTGGCAGTGTCCGCCCACGGTGGTGGCCGGGGTGCCCGCGGAGACGATCCTCGGTCCTGGTGTACGCCGATCGCTGATTTCCGCAGCCAGGCGAAGCGCCAGTCCGCCGCGGTCGCCGAGATCGCGGACGGTGGTAACGCCACTGCGCAGGAGCTGTTCGCTGCGCCGCCGCATGTCCTCGAACAGGACTTCATTCGTCGAGCCCTGGAGGGTGGACACAGGGTCCGGCCCGCCATCGAAGGCCAGGTGAACGTGAGCGTCGATGAGCCCCGGCAGCACGGTTCCGCCGAACTCGAATCGAGGCACGTCGGCCCCGGCCCGCTCCTCGATCTCCTTGCGCGGCCCGACGACAGAGATCGAGTCGCCCTCGATGAGAACGGCACCGTCCTCCAGGTAGGTCCCCGAGTCGACGAGCACTCGTCCACCGGTAATCAGCATCGTGACTCCTTGATCTTGCGAGGTCATGCGGCTGCGCGCAGTTCGTCGGATACCGCAATCAGTTGTTTCACATCCGACTCGCGGTCGCTCCCCAGCGCCATCGCGAGCGGGACGGCGCGGCGGGGCGCGGGGGCCCCCTTCTCGATCCGAGCGGAGGCCCGGCGGAGCCGGGCGGCGAGCTCGGCGGAATCGATGTTGAGGACTGTGCTGTCGTCACCCTCGTCCAGCAGGTACGGGCTGATGTCCACCAGGCCGTCGCGGCACTCCACGATGCGGCGGTGGTAGCGCCGGTGCACGCCACGGGCCCGCCATCGGTCCAGCGGAGCAGAGGACGCCGGCCTCAGCACGTTGTCCGGATACGCCCCCGCCAGCAGCTCCCACAGAGGCGAGAGGCGACGGTGATCACGCCGGTGTTGGAGCCAGAGACGTAGGGAGGAGAACCGCGCTCGGGCTCCGGAATAGGTGACACCGGCGGCGAACAGCAGGATGGATGCGACCAAGAGGAAGGCCACGGCCGCCATAAGGGGATGTGCCACGTCTACGTCTGCTGAGCGAACGGCGACGATGACGGCTCGAATCGCGCACGCTACGGCCATCGCTCCCAGGCCGACGGCGGTCATCCAGAGCCCGGTGGAGTGCGGGCGCCGGGACATGCGGGCGTATTGGCGAGTCCACCGAAACGCCATGCCGAGGGCATACATGAGGTACAGGCCAGCGCCGCCGTAGAAGAAGGCGATCTGGGGAATCGTCATGTCGGCTGTGCTGAAGCTTCCGGCGAAGACCTCATGCGGCACCGACACCGCAGCCACGGTGATCGCGACTGCGACGACCCCGACGAGCACGGCTTCCCTGCGTGCCCGCCGACGCCCCGCTTCTTCGTCAGCGGCGGAGTAGAGGTAGAAGCACATGAGGAAGTAGACCGTCAGGAGCAGCAGCACGTTCTGGATCAGCTTCGCCGTGCCGTGGCCGGCGACGGTGTCGACTCCGGACGCGCCGCCGGGCATCGCTACGGGGTACGAGAGCGCAGCGCAGAGCAGGCAGAGGGTGACCGAGCGGAGAGGTGCGTCATGCGGGCTTCGCTTCCACTGGTAGAGCTTCCAGACCAGTGCGGCCAGGAGCCCCAGGAGCAGGAGTTCCACGAGTTACAGCCATCCTCGCCGGTCGCCAAGAGCCGCCTCGACCCGGCGCAGGGCGGGATCATCAGCCGGAGGAGTGGAGTTTGCGAGCAGGGCCGACCACTCCAGGATGATCGTTGCCACGAGTTCGACGGAGCACTCCTCGCCGTCGTCGTACGAGCAACGCTGGGCGACACGCTTGACCGCCTCGGTCCCGAAGACCGGCAACAGGGTGGCCCACCCCTCCACGTCGACGGTCGCCGCGTCTTCATCAGGGGCGGTGTCCTTGGCTGCCTTCTCGTTCTCCGCCACGAGGATGTGTCCGACCTCGTGCAGGATGATCCCATCCTGGTGCAGCTCGGTCGTCTCCTGCTGGTACAGAATCACGTCGTACGTGTCGTACTCCGCCCACATGCCCGACGGGCCCGGCTTGGGCAGCGGAGCTTCGCGCAGGTACAGAGGGCGCCCGCGCCGTCGGCTGAGTGCCGTGCACAGTCGCTCGACGTCGAGCGGGGGATGGACTCCAAGGTCTTGCAGCTCCCGGCGGATGAGGCGGTGCAGATCCCTCTCCACTGGGCGCATGCCGGCAGCACGCCAGCGGCGTACTAGCCGCCCACGACCTCCACCCCCTTGAGCTGGAACCGCAGGCTCGTGCCCGATTTTTTCAGACCCCATGGATAACCCTCCTACTTGTGGCTCCCCCCGAGGCGGACGACTTCGCGCCCGCACGGACGACTGGATTCCCTTCACTCTGCCGCTAGGTCCGGAACGATCCTGATTCGCCAGGCCAGCGAAGCGCCGGTCGCCGATATCCGGAATGCCGCATCTCTGGCTTGCATCGCTCTAGCGAAATAGCAGAGTTCTGATCTGATCCATTCGGGCAGGTGCCGGGAACCAGTACTGGAGATTACGCGAAGGGTCTGACGCGATCAGTCCAAAAGCTGATCCGCAGTTGGTAGTGACGCAGTGTCAGAGTATCTTCGCAAAGGTGACATAGTGCCATCTTCGTTTTTCGATCAAGCTCTGACATGCGAGTTTTCTCCGATAGTGCCCATGTCAAGACGTGGATCACAAGGGTGGCGTTGCTCCTGATGTGACATATTTCGCGCTCAAAACCCAACGTCGGGTCGGTACTCACCTAGGAAAAATGATCGGCGTCATGCGCGTGGCAGGCTCGTTTGCAGTGGTGTCGAACAGTTGCCGCAGCGGGCGGAGTGGGCGGAGGGGCAACTTTTGGCCAGCTATGCATTACGAAGAGTAGCCACTACGCCCAAGGGTGCTCGTTAGTAGCAAATGCCTTCTTCGGCTGGCGCTATTGCCAGCCGAAGAAGGCGGTGATGCACGCCGTCACGGAAACGCTCACCCGGGCGTGACGGCTACCAGGAGTCCGACGGCGCTGATCATGAGCATCATCGCCGCTATGGCCCCAGCGACCGGAACGGACCACTCGGGGCGACGCACGAGCAGTACGAGCGTTCCGGTACCGATGAGCATCGTGACGACGAGTAGAAGCAAGATCAGGAGAAGGGAGGGCAGGTTCACGCGTCCCCTTCCACCCCACCGGCACGCGCGAGAGCTCCCTCGGCGTACTGCCGGCCAAGCCGCCTGAGCTTTCGCCGTACTCGTTCCCCCAGGGCGTTCGCGGTAGCTCTGCTGGCACTGGCCTCGGCCACGGCCTGGGCGGCGGCCTCCGCCCAAGTGGTGGTCCGGAAGTTGGCCCACGCTGCTGCTACGGCTCGCTCGGTCGGCGTGAGGCGTTTGAGCACCGCTGCCACTCTCGGGTCGTCGGGTAGTGCACCGACCAGCACTTCGAGAGGGTCCGGCCCTCCAGCGATGAGGTCCTGAACAGACAGGCCGCCCCCAAGGTCGACATCCAGACTATGTACGCGGTTGCCGTTGACCTTGCGCCGCCAGATGGGGGTCAAGTGCCGGTGAAGTTCCCGAGTCTCCGTTTTGAGACGCTCAAGACCGCCAGGGCCTACCTGACCGTCAATGGGGAGGGTGCCGACCCAGTCACCCAGCAGAGCGGTTGCGACAGGCTCCTGCCAGCGGGCACCGCGACACAGGCCCAGTACCTCGGTCATAAACGTCTCGACCACCTGATGGTTGCCCGCCGCGGCGGCGTGCCGTGCCGCGATGGCGCGGGCGGTGCGCACCACTGCACTTTCGGGCGGAGGTGTTTCGGCTTGGATATCCTCAGGCGTAGCTCGTGACGGGCGGCGGAGGGGGGCCTCTCCGTTCAGGGTGAGCATCATGTCGGGGAGGGTGTCCCTGACGGTGGGCAGTACGGAACCGTCGGCGTGAACCTCAATCAGGCCGGCCACGTCGGTGGTGCTCGTGTTGAAGGCAAACAGCGTGAGGTTGGGTCCTCCGCCGATGTAGGTCAACAGCTGATCTTTAAGAGGCTTACCACTGAAGGGGTAAGGCTCGTGTTCTCCCTGTCGCGGGGAAAACGTCGACGGTGTGCTGGAGGTCATTCGCGGTGTCCCTTCGAGATCGGAGGCTTCACCTCCCGGTCCCGGTGCGGTCCTGTTCCGGCAATCAGACCACCCTTTTCTTATGTGATGCGCGCCACTGTGGCTCTGCTTGGGGTTGGTCCCGCTCGCGCCGACTCGGAGGCTTGGCTTGTTCGCGAGAACCGACAGGGGATAGCCGACCTCTGCGGGTTCCATCGCCGACCATGGCTGGCCCGCCCCGAAGCTGGCGGGCATCCTCCATGCATGTCCACTTCATCCTCGGAGCGCCCCGTCGTCTACTTCGACGAGTCCGCCAACTCGGGCCAGAACCTCCTCGACCCGCACCAGCCCGTTTTCACGGTGGCCGGAGTCCACCTCCCTGATGACCTCGCCGCTTCCATCGTCGATGACGTTCGTGGGCAGCTCCCGCGCAATCTGCGCGAGCCGAAGTACACGTCGCTGGCGGGTTCCAGTCGCGGACGGAAGTCGCTGATGAACGCTTTCTCGCGCCTGCCCGAGGGGACTGTGCGGACCTACCTGGTCGATAAGCGCTTCATGGTGATAGCCAAGATGGTCGACGTCATCGTGGAGCCCATGGCTCACCGGGACGGCTACAACCTGTACCAGGGGAAGGAAGCCCTCGCCCTGGCGGACATGCTGCACCTGGCCGGCCCGGTCATGGGGGATGCGGACGCCTACGACCGGATGCTCCACGCGTTCGTGAACTGGGTCCGGCAGAAGGCCACCACCGACGAGCTGTACGCGGCCGTGGCCGCTCTCAAGTCCTCCGTACAGAACCGGCAGTTCGCCGAGTGGGTGGAGGTCCTGGAATACTGCCGGTCCGTCGCTGACGAAACCGCAGCGGAGATCGCATCCCAGGTATGTCGGGACGAGCTGGATCCGGCGATCCCAAGCCTGTACTGCCTCGCCACCACATTCGGTCAGACCCTTGGTAAGTTCCGCCTGGTACACGACGCATCGAAAGTCGTCGACCGCAACGCCACGCACCTGCACACCGTGCACCTCATCCCCGACCCCGCCCGGCCGGGCGAGTTCATGAACCCCCTCATGGGCTCCATCGAGTTCGCGGACAGCAAGGACCACCCGCAGCTTCAGGTGGCGGACTGGGCCGCTGGCGCGACGCGCCAGTGGGCACAGCAGATGGCAGGTGGCGGCGGGGACCAGTTCTCGCGTGAGCTGGAGTCGGTTGCCCGGCCTTGGCTCGTCGGCGGCATATGGCCGGCGCCCGTGGAGAGCTGAGGGTCATGACGACGACGAGGTGCGCCTTGCAGGATCTGGACAGACGCCCTGAAGCCGGAGTCGAGGGCCCGCACATGAGCAGCTCGTCGCCCGAGAGCCTTCAGGGCGAGGGCCCTTCTGGCTTCCGTGTCCGCCAGCTTGCTCGGGGCGGGGGCTGGAGGGTCGAAACGCAGCTGCCTCCGCCGGGGGCTCGGGTCGTTGACTGGCCATTTGCTCGTTAACCAGATCTACCGGCATGTGAGGCCATAAAATAGGGGTAGTTGCGCAGGTTAGATTGCGCCTGCAATCACTTTGATGTGTGTGCCCACCGGTGGGCACATCGCTTCTGCGCAGCAGGACCGAGCAGGACGTAGCGGGATGGAAACGGGGTAGAAAGTCCGTTTCCATGATAACGGTCAGGTAAAATCGCAGGTCAGAGACCTGCCCGCCTCGGGTTCGAATCTCCTAGGCTCCACATCAATAGAGGTCCCCTGACCTGCGGAAACGCAGGTCAGGGGACCTCTCTGTGTTGATCACGTCAGCACCGTGTCAGCACCGGTCTGATCGTCCGGACGATGGTCCAGGACGGGGTCAACGACCTCGGCGCCGGACGCCTCGCTCCGCGCTCGGCCCGCTCCTCGACCGAGGAGCGGGCCGCTGTGCTCGGTGGACGGGCCCGTCACCAGAGGCTCAGTGGACGACCCTCGATGACGGCCGTCCGGCGGCGGGTGCGGGGACGGCTCGGGCAGCGGGAAGAGCCTTCGGTCTCGCAGATCGGCCGGAGGAGAGGGGGCACTGTCCGCAATGGGCCACTATGATCCCCCTCAGCAGAACCCGAGCCACGTCTCACGATCACTCACACGTGACGCAGTCCGCCGGTCGGCCGTCAGGCGGTCCAGAGCTGCGGCGTTGTGTGCCCGGATCTCCGCAGCGTGGCCGTGCAGCACACTCTGCGGGGAGAGATCCACGAACCACAGGGGCCGCAGTGCTGCTCCGCGCAACGCCTTGGCCTCGGGCGCCTTGATCCCAGCGTGCAGATTCCGTACTCCGAGCTCAGGCGCACGCATGATCTGGCCGTAGATCACCAGGTTGAAGTATTCGGCTGCCCCGACAAGACGCTCGTAGTCGAATCCGGCAGCGCGCAGATAGAGCGTGTCTCCCCACACGTAGTAGAGGCAGAAGCCGACGGCCTCGCCGGTGGGCAAGCGGCACACGGCAACTGTTGCGTTGTCCCCCATCACGGCCGCGTGGCGCTGGAAGGCGGCCAGTTCCTTTTCCTCGGAGCCGCTGTGTCCGTACTTGCTCTGCGTCACGGCGGCAAGCCTGGCGATGGTTTCGCAGCATTCGGCCAGCGGCAGGTGTTCCACGGTGTAGCCGGCCTCGGCAAAGCGGCGTACCTCGGCGCGTATGGCGACCCGCCGCTTGTAGCTGTGGTTCTCCAAGTACTCCTCCCACCCCCCCTCCGGAATCTCCCACCAGCCTTCCGTCTCCAGGAATACCGGGGGCGGGCAGTCGATGCTGTCGGAAATCGCCCGCGCCGTGTCCGTGGACAGGTACATCCCGACAAGAGCCTGCTGGTCCGCGCCGGGCAGCGCCTGGTGACGGACGGCCAGCTCGGCGGTCAGTGCCTCGGCAGCCTTGGCGCGATCCACCCCCGGCCCGTACAGGAAGTCACTCCGGTACCCCTGGTCAGAGCCGATCATCAGGCCGGTGGCCGGTGGTTGCGGCAGCCCATGCCCGGCCATCAACTCATTCCACCGGTAGAAGGCCGAGGGCAGTCCCTCGACGACGGTTACTGGTGCGGCGGCCAGCACGCGGGCGCCGTCCTCCTTGGCCACGACGACACCGGTGGATGTCGCGCCCGGAGTCGTCGCGCACAGGCGCAGCCAAGAGCTGGAAGAGTAGAACCGGTCGGCGGCCAGAGCGTCCCACGTGTTCGGCGACAGCTCTCCGAGGTCCAGAGGGGATGCGTCAGCGACTCTCATACTGTTGACTTTCTGGTCAGGCGTGGTGGAAGCGGTATGTGTCAAGCCCGATGAGACGTTTACTTGCCTGTGAGGCTTGTGACTGGAGTTCCTTGTGCCTGGCGGGATCGGTGGTCCATGGTCTGTTCGGTGATCTCGGGCGGTCGGAGCTCGCGGCTGAAGCGTTCGGGGCAGGCGGCGTAGGCGTTGTCGAAGGTGACGGCGCGGTGGCCGAGGACGAGATCGCCGGTAACGACAACTCGGGCGCAATGTCGACCGGTTGCCACGATGAATGATTCAGGCTTGGTTCTCGTCGGCACCGCCACCAGGGGGAGTGCCGGGTTCGACACCTATGGAAGAGAAGGCCTCACGGAGGAAACGATCGAGTTCGGCTGAGCCTGCGGGGCCGACGATGCCGGCCAGAGGGACGTCGGTGTCCACATAGCTGAGCGTTGTCTTGACCGGATCGCTCTCGGATCGCTGGATCCACCGGTGAACGAGTGGGCTCTCGCGGAATGCTCTTTCCCCCTCGATCCGGCAGAACTCGCTGCCGAGTCGATGGCCGGGCCAGATGAACCACCCGTAGTGGGGCTCGTCGCCGTCGGGCCAGGTGTAGCTGCCGGCTTCCAGGCCGTCGGTGATCAACTGCAGATAGCGGGACGGCAGATGTACGCCGGTGGCGAGCTCGAAAGTGTCCACCACGTCCGCGCCGCCGAAGCGGGCGCCGACCTCAAGGAACACCGGCCCGTCCGCCGTTTCGATGCCTTCGAGGTGGAAGAGACTCGTGGTGATGCCGACGGCGGCGAGGCACTCGGTGGTCCACTGGTGCAGTTCCGGGGTCAGATCGATCTGCACCGAGCCGAGCGGCGTTCCGTCCGCGTACCCCAGGCAAGTACCGATGTAGCGACTGGCCTTGACGACCGCCGGCTTGCCGTCGGCCACCAGACCGTCCACATGGATGATGGGGCCGGTGATGAACTCCTCGACCTCGAAACCGCTCTGCTCGGTGCCTTCGGGGAGCCCAGCCTCCCGCACCACGGCCAGCGCTTCGGCCAGCGTCGGGTAGACGTGGACGTTGAGGCTCGCCGCACCATCGAGTGGCTTCAGCACCGTCTCATGTGCCCAGGGCAGTTCGTCGTGCTCCGCATCGAGTGCCTCGGACAGGGACATAAACCGGGGGACTCGCAGACCTGCCGCAGCGACTGCGGACTTCATGACCACCTTGTCGCGCCAGGGCAGGATGTCTGCCTCCTGGTCACCGGGCACACCGAGGGCGGTCCGCACCTGGGCAGCGGCGATCAGGTCGAACTCGGCGAGGGAGATCACCGAATCGAAGGGAGGCAGCCCGGCGACAGCCGCCAGTACCTCCGTTGCGGTATCGCCGGTGCCGGGGCGCTCGATGCGCGTGCAGCGGAGGTCGGCCGGAAGGGTCGTCAGCCGGTCCGCAGGCCCGACGTAGGTGACATCGTGTGCTTCGTGGTCAATTCCGCTTGCGTAGCGGATCATTTTATCCGTGACTCGATGGAGGATGAGAAGGCGCATGGGGATTCCTCAGATGGGCGATAAGTGGACTGAAGAGAATGGCGGCGCAGACGGAACCGATCACGGAGCCCAGAACGACATTTTGAGGGCTGTAAGAAACGGCGAACAGGGCCACCACGAATCCGGCCGCCGGCAAGGACAGCTGGTTGAGCAGTGCGATGATGCCAATCGTTTTCGCGAAGTGCTCGCTCGGTATTCTTCTGACTCGTTCCGTACGCATGATGACGTTAAAGAATCCGACGGTTCCAAGCAGAATCGCATAGCTCACCGCATACTCCGTGAACGTGTTCGCCAATCCGACCCCGACGCCGCCCAGGCAGATGAGCGAATAAGACGCCATCAGGGCGGCGAAAGGTTTCAGCCGCTTCGCCACCTTCGGGACGATGAAGAACGCCAGGATGCCGACCACTCCGACTCCGGAACTCAGGATCCCGTAGTACTTGTCCGGCTTGTGAAAAATGCCACTGGTGGTAGCTGCGCTTGTAGCCATGCCGACACCGACCATGAGATTGACCGTCATGGCGAGGCCGACCAGACCCAGGATCGCGGGCAGTTTACGCAGGATTGATATACCTTCACCTATACCGGTGATCACCAGGCGGACGGTGAGCAGCTCTTCCGCCCCCTCAGTAGGCTTCTCGGTCCGCAGCCATCGGCGCAGGGACAGGGTGTTGAGCGTGGTCAGCGCATATACCGCCCCGATCACCACAAGCAGACTGGTGGTCGGCAGTGCCGAAGCGAGCAACGCTGCCAGCGCGGGGCCGGCCACCCAACTGCTCTGCTCTGTTCCCTGGATGATCGACTGTGCCCGGATCATCTGGTTCATCGGGACGAACCGGGGAAGTGTGGCCTCCAGGGCGATGTGGGACTGCGCGCCCCCCAGTGACATGCCGGCAGCCAGCACGCACAGCGTGATCAGATTCCCGGCGGGCATCAGATACATCAGAGCGAACGAGGCGATGGCCAGCCCGGAGCGGATGAAATCCGAGTAGACATACAGGGTGTATCCACGGATGCGGCTTGCGAGTACCCCGGCCACGGGTAGGAAAATCACTCGGGGAAGCCATTCGACAAGAAAGATCAGGCCGGTCTGCGACGCACTGCCCGTCAACTTGTAGGCAAGCAGGGGGATGGCAAACAGGAGGAACTGGTCGCCGAGCGCAGCGATCCCGCGGCCCGTGACGAAACGCGCCATCTGGGCAGCCGGCATGTATGCCTGTCGCGGTGCTGCCGCATCGTCACCACCGAGTTCCCCACTGTTCTCGGTCGTCTTCATCGAGTTCTCACTCGGGTTGCGGTTCATAGTCCCCTGGAGTTCATTTCACCAAGCCACTTGAGCATGTCGTCGATGCTCATTGCTCGTCGCAGGCCCCAACACTGCGACCAATGCTGCTCGATTAGCGGTGGTACGCAGCACGCCATAGGCGGAGTGTCCACAGCTCAGCAGCCCGCATCCTGGAGTCAGCAGAGCGACGTTGCTCTTGCGGCTGTGTCCACATTCCGATATAGCGGCGCTGCGAAACCGCAGGGCAGCGCCAGAGAGACATGCTGAAGAGGCAGAGGCTTCGGAGTGGCGAGCGAATTATAAGCACTTGAAGAGGAGAATTGCACGGTAATCCTGGCAGGGTGGACTCTTGCAGGCCGTCTCACGTGGTGATGCTTGCGAGTCCCTTGTAGCAGGTCAGGGCAGCTGCCCCGGTCGGCTGCGTTCGGGCCGGTCAGCGAGCTCCTTTCTTCGCGCGCACGCCCGCCGCGTCCACGATGGCCGAGGTCCAGTCGAGTTCCCCTCGCGCGCCGAGCTCGTCCAGCACCGCGCGGTGCAGCCGCCGCCACACCCCCGCCTCGGTCCAGGCGGTGAACCGGCGGTGCGCGGTGGCCGGTGAGGCCCCGAAGTCCCCCGGCAGCACCTGCCAGGCGCACCCGCTGGTCAGCACGTACACCACGGCGGTGAACACCGCGCGCTCGTCCACCGGAGCCGTACCACCGCCCTGCGGCCGGGACGTGAACTCCGGCAGCAACGGAGCGACCAGCTCCCACAACACGTCCGGCACCAGCCGGCTCGAAAGATCAGCACCCACAAGCCGACATCATGCCGCACCGCTCTCACGCCACGTGAGATAGCCACTTGATGTGGGATGAGGGGATTGTGACTATTTTTCATGCACCCCTGCACAGGAGTGGCTCAGCCCCCACGTCTCAAAAGCGAACGATCTCCCCTTCTCTTCCCCTTCGATCAGCTCCACATCGAGCCGTCGGAACCCCGCCCGGACGGCCACGGCCACACTCGGGGCATTCTCGGCCTCCAGTTTCAGAATCACCTGCTCCGCTCCCAGCTTCTCGAACGCGTAGCGGGCCATCACCCGTACCGCACGGGAGGCCAGCCCTTGTCCCCGGTGCGCCGGCCCGACCGCGTAGCCGATCTCCGTTCCCTCCGGCGCCCGCCGCAACGTCGCCTCTCCGAGCGCAGTCCCCCCGTCCACGGTGATCGCGAGCAGGGCGGCCGTTCCCTCGGCCCGTAACTGCCGGGCCCGGTCGAGGCGTATCTGCGCAGCCGCCGCGTCGAAGGGCGAGACGAGCGGTGTCCAGTACGCGACATCCGAGTGATCGAAGAGTCCCGGCATCGTGGCCAGGTCCCGCTCCGCCCAGTCGCGCAGGACGAGTCCCTCCCCCACGAGTTCGAGCCGTCCAGGAAGGAACGGCGTGGTGCTGGTCATGGCGAAGAACCTCCGTGGCGTGTTCCAGGGTCTCGGTACGTCCATGGGGCGGGACAGGCAACGTGACGGTATGTGATGGCGGGGCGGGGTGCGCAAGAGGGCGCAGCCCCGCGGTGCAGGACCATTTGCGCCCCGAAGCCCGGCATGCGCGCGAAAGACCCAAGTAGCTCCGCTACGAGGGTGTTTCTGCCGCACTGCGCCCGCACGCAGCACCGACCGCCGCTCTTTTCCTCCTTGGATGCGCGCCCAGGTCGTGAGACAGTCGGCGCGGCATGGGTGGCTCTGCGCACACCTCGGAATCGCTGGGCGGGCTCGCACCGTGAGCGTTGGACGGAGGGCCGGCGTCTCGAATGCTGAGCACGCACCCCGCTCGTGCTCCGGTGTGCGCCTTGACGTTCCGCGTGCCAGTTGTACTTTTGCCTGGCTGTGGCTGCCGTAGCTATTGACGGGGGTATGCCGCACGGATACTTTTTTGTCTAGCTCCGGGATCAGTGGCACGCGGACGAAACTTAGCGTTCTTCATGCCTGAAAATGGACATGGCGGCGCATTAGTGGCGAGGCGTACGAAGCGGGTCGTAGGGGTTCGCCTTGAAGTATCGGAGATGGGAAGTCTCCGCCTCCCCACTCGGGGAGATCTAGTTGTATTGCAGCTGCGCGGCCGGTCAGAACCGTCACATGGGGAAGGCTGGGGCGATTCCCTTCAGTGTGGAAGGTGAAATTTTTCTCCCGTTCGGCTACCTTCCTTTTGCTGTGGCATGCGCAGAGGTGCCGGAAGACATTCACATTCAATGTTGACTGTGGATGCCTGAGTTCCTTCGCTAATCGACCAAGGCGACGGCACCCAGGGCCTCTCCTTGTGTGTTGCGGTAGCAATGCTGTGGGCGGCTCATCCGGCATCAGAGTTCGATATTTAGGGGAGAAATGTCTGACATTGCCGGCGTGTTCGCACGTGAAATTGTTGATAGTCGTGGCAATCCCACGGTAGAGGTGGACGTTCGCCTCGCCGACGGCTCTCTGGGTAGGGCTGCGGTGCCCTCCGGAGCTTCGACCGGTACTCGGGAAGCGGTCGAACTCCGCGATTCCGACCCCGCCCGTTTCCGGGGAAAGGGGGTCACTCGCGCAGTCGCTGCAGTGAACGGGGAAATCGCGCAGGCGGTACGGGGACTTCCCGCTGAAGCACAGTCCACCGTCGACCGGCTGATGATTGAGCTCGACGGGACTGAGAACAAGGCACGGCTCGGGGCCAACGCGACGCTGGGTGTGTCGCTCGCGGTAGCCAAGGCCGCGGCTGCATCGCGAGAAATGCCCCTGTACCGCTATGTCGGCGGCACTTTCGCCCACGTTCTCCCGACCCCGATGATCAACATCATCAACGGTGGTGCCCACGCCGACAATGCACTCGATTTCCAGGAGTTCATGGTCGCGCCGGTGGGTGCGGCCTCGATGGCCGAGGCCGTCCGTATCGGCTCGGAAGTCTTCCATACACTGCGGGACCTTCTCCGAGCCGCGGGGCACAACACCAACGTCGGCGATGAGGGTGGATTCGCGCCCGACCTGGCCACGGCGGACGAGGCGCTCGAGTTCATTGTCAAGGCTATCGAGAAGAGCGGTTTCCAGCCGGGCCGCGACGTGGCGCTGCTGTTGGACCCCGCCTCCTCGGAGTTCTATCGCGATGGGGCCTACCACTACGCGGGCGAGAACCGAGTCCGATCGGTGACAGAGCATGCCGACTACCTTGCCGACCTGACGTCCCGATTCCCGATCGTGTCGATCGAGGACGGCATGGCTCAGGACGACTTCGAAGGCTGGAAGTACCTCACCGACGCCATCGGCTCCACCTGCCAGCTGGTCGGTGACGACGTCTTCTGCACCAACGTTCGTTTGCTGCAGGACGGCATAGATCAAGGAATTGCGAACTCGATTCTGGTCAAGGTCAATCAGATCGGCACCCTGACCGAAATGCTGGACACCACGAATACGGCTTTCCGTGCCGGCTACTCCGCGGTGATGTCGCACCGCTCGGGTGAGACCGAGGACACGACCATTGCCGATCTCGCAGTGGCCCTCAACTGTGGCCAGATCAAGACGGGTTCGCTGTCGCGGGCCGACCGGACGGCCAAGTACAACCAGCTGATCCGGATCGAGGAAGAGCTGGGAGCCGAGTCGGTCTACGGCGGAGTGAAGTTCTTCAACGGCATCAGTAGCTGAACCCGGGGAGACACGACCCGATGAGCATCATCGTGCTCCACAAGGGCAACGCCAGCCGGCGCAGTCACCTGGAAAAAGCCGCAGAGTACGCGAAGAAGAACGGGGACCGGCTTCTTCTCGTCATGAAGGATCCGACCTGGGAGAAGGAGTTCGCCGACGCCCTGGCGTCGGTGGACACCTCGGACGTCGAGGCCACAGTCGCTGCGGTGCGCGCACTGGCAGCGGCCGAGACGGAACCCGTCCGGGCCGTCGCGGCGTTCGTCGGGCACACGGTGCCCGCCGCTGCCGCGGTCGCTGCCGACTTGGGCCTTCGATTCGTCAGCGAGCAGGTGGCGCGCAAGGTACGTGACAAGTACGCCATGCGCGAGGCGTTCACCTCGGGGAACGTGCCGCAGCCGGTCTACGGGCTGGCCCGGACGCTTGAGGAGGCCGCGACGCAGTCCGCCCGCATCGGTTTCCCTCTGGTGCTCAAGCCGCTCATCGACAACGACACCGGGTACTTCCGGCGCGTGGACAGCATGGCTGAACTCACCGAGCACTTTCCGGTGGTTCAGCGCGGCGCCTGGTCCGGGATCGCGCACAACCCGCTGTACGCCTGGATGGCAGAAACGTATGACTCGGCCATCCTGCTGGAAGAGTACCTACCGGGCGCGGAAGTCAGCGTCGAGTCGATTGTCGTTGATGGCCGGGCCCACGTGGTCGCTATCCATGACAAGCCGGTCCCCATGGAGGGCCCCTATTTCGTCGATGTCCACTATGCGACCCCCAGCCGGCTGTCGGCAGAGGTGCAGGAGCGGATCGTCGACCTCACGGCAGCCTCGCATCGGGCCGTTGGCATTGACACCGGCGCTGTGCACACGGAATTCCGGATCCAGAGCGATGGCACTCCGAAGATCCTTGAGACGGCGGCGCGACTTGGCGGTGGTCCGGTCTATCAGTCGGTTCTGTTGAGCACAGGCGTTGACATGGTTGCGGCAGTGCTCGATGTGGCGTCCGGCCGGACACCGGATCTCCTTCCCAAACCTACACCCACGCCTGCCGGTTTCTATTTGTTCTTCGCAGAGAAGGCCGGGCGGATCAGCGAGATCAGAGGGGTGGAAGAAGCCGGCCGCAACCCCTGTGTACATGAGCTTTCGCTCTACCGAAAGGTGGGCGAATCTGTCGATGTCCCGCCGCACGTCTGGCAGTCGCACGGCCATGTGATCTTTACCGCTGACAGCGACAACGGATTTGTTGAGACATTCGACAAGCTTGTGAATTCCATCAGGATCGAGATCGAACAATGTCCTCGATGAGGATTCGGGTGTACCGTCTGAGGAGTTATCAGTGAAGATCAGGAACGAGCTGGCACCGTATCTTGCGGGGTACGAAGAGAAGTTCACGAGCAAGGGCGATATTCGCTGGCTTCCGCATCTGCTCTTCTTCCACCCGCAGTCGCATCGTTCGGAAGTAGTGAACACGGACTCGATCGGTTTCCGATACGCCACGGACAACGGCCGCAGCTGTTCGGTGGCCGATCTCGGAGATACCGATTCGGTACGGCTCCTGGCCGGCAGTTCCACGGTCTTCGGTATCGGTGCAAGCTCCGACGCCTGGACGCTTCCCTCGCGACTGAACGCCCGCGATGCCAGGCCCGGCACCTGGCTAAATTTCGGCGGTCGCAGCTTCAATTCGACTCAGGAACTTCTTCTGCTCACGCTCTACCGCCACATGCTGCCGAAGGTGGATGAGATTGTTCTGTTCTCCGGGTTCAACAACCTGAGCTTGGCCCGCATGCCGCAGATGCGGGAGGAGGACCACGGCACCTTCTTCCAGTACACGACGTACCAGGACATCTTCGCGCAACACGGGAAGGCGAAGTCGTCGATGCGCGGCCTGCTGCGCAGGGAAAAGGAAGTACCCGTGCCGGCCGCGCCGAGTATCGACGAGCAGATCGCCTACGCCGCCGACCTCACGCTGCGTCACCTGAGCGGTTGGAAGGCTCTGGCCTCCACCTGGGACGCGAAGATCACGTACATGCTTCAGCCGCTGTCGGGCTGGGTGCGTGACAAGGGAAGTCGGGAAGAAGAGATGATCTTCGACGAGCTTGAGCAGCACGGAGGTTTCGCCGCGATGTACGGCGACATCCTGAGCCGCGAGGTGAATATCGAATACGCGGCGATGCTGGAGCGGGGTGCGAAGGAAATGGGCATTGATTTCGTCAATTTCAGCCCCGTCCTGGCCGAGTCCGCCCAGCCGGATCAGTGGCTATTCATCGACCGGATCCACCTGACGGACCATGGTCATGATTTTGTTGCCGGCAAGATCCTGGAAAATATCTAACCTGGAGTCCTGTATGTCGTTCATCAAATCCTTGGTCGCTCGCATTTTCCGTAGGAAGAAGCCAAAGAAGCCGGATGCGTCCATTTACCCAATGTTCTGACGCTGTTCGAGCACAGCAAGAAAGCATCCAATGTGGCGTGAGACGTATCGCCGGTGTGTCGATCCAGAGATATTCCTGGATACCACCGCAATCCAGACGTTCATGGCCGAGGTCGCGTCCGTCGATCCCGAGGCCGATCCTCCGAACCTGTCCGTCACCCTCGACGAAGCCTCTTCGTGGCAGTACGAACAGCGCGGTGTCTACCGAGAGTTGACGGACGCTGCCGAACGGAGCGAGTCATCGGAGACCCTGGCGCACGCGCTGCTCCGCCAGTCCGGGCCCCTTGCCTCGACGCTTGGGACTTGGCTGCAGGGCATGAGTGCACCTGGCGTCTTCGAGGACGAGGCCCACCTGAGGATCCTGGCCCTGTTCGCCGACGACATCGGCGTCGGCGGGCCGCGCTCGTCGCGCTATGACGCGTTCAAGATCCTTGCGGCGCAGTACGGCCGTCCTGAACTGGCTGTGGACGCCGACGAACTGGCTGCTGAGCGGAGAGTTCGGGACCACATGTTCGCGCTGCCCGCGACGCTGTTCGCGATCAGCCGGCGCAGCGACGAGTTCGCTCCTCTGATCGTCGGCATCGATGTGGTGTTGCGCTCCATCGGCGTGCTTCCTTGCTGGGCGGCGCTCCGCGCGGGTGACGGCGCCCCGGCTGAGTGGACGCGTCTGGACTTGGCGCGGTCCACCGGGGCCACCGACATCGTGTCCCCCCTGGACACCTCGCGTGAGCTGGCCGAGAAGTTCTGCGCGACGGGCGCGGCCGCGCGCCGCCAGGTCGCGTTCGGCGCGGCCTGGATGCTCAACGCCCTGCGGTCGTGGGATGAGCTGTTGCTGGAGGAGGTCCGAGCCGCGCTGCACCCGCAGCGCGCGATGGAACAGCTCATCCGCGAGCGGGCCCGGGAGGGGGCCGTCTACCACCAGAACTTTCGGATGGGCGGTGGAGAGACTCTCTCCGAGCTGATGGAGCGGGCGAGGACCGACCCTGGTCCGCTGCTGAAGGAGCTGGCCGCGACCCGCATGGTCAAGCCGGGCAACGCCGGGCGCAGCTCGTTGGTCAACGGCTTGATCGGCCCGAAGGGCCCGATGTTCCGTATCTTCTCGGCTGACGATGTCGAGGTGATCTCGAAGTGGATCGATTCGCTGGCCGACCTCGACCACGAGCTTGAGCCCCCACCGTCGGCCGCACGGGTCCCCGTCGCGCCGAGTCCCGGCCTCCTCGACCGGACGGCTGAGGAAGGTGTGGTACCGGCCGACATCCGGGAGGCGTATTTCGTGCTGCAGGGGCGCGTATTGGCCCCTGGCACCCGTGATTTCGCCCTCCGGTTCGTGAACCGCTGGTTGGCCAGGGCGAAACGGTCGCTGGGCCGCACGGACCGTTCACTGCCCGCGCAGTGGACTTCCGCCGGATTGCGTCCCTGGCTGCTCGACATGCACGACAAACATGGTGTCGAGTTCGAGACCGGCAGGTCCGGCAGCATGCCCACCCGCGAGCAGGTCGTCGACGAGACCTTGCAGCTGGCACCGCTGACGCTGATCGACGGTTCGTGGCTGCAGGGTTTCACCGACGCGAGGCTCGCCACCACCCGGTACGGATTCCCGCTGTTCGAGACGTACTGGGACGAGCTGGGCAACGGTGACATCGAGCTCAACCATCCTAAGATCTACCGTGACGTGCTGCGGGAGATGGGCATCGTGCTCGCACCCACCGGCAGTCGGGAGTTCGCCTACGACCCCCGGTTCCGCGAGGAGTCACTGGAGCGACCGGTCTACTGGCTGTGCCTGGGCAAGCTGCCGCAGACCTTCATGCCCGAGATCCTCGGAATGAACCTGGCGATGGAGCTCTCCGGCGTCGGCGGCAGTTATCGCACCGCTCGGCGCTTCCTGAAGCATTACGGCTTCTCCACGCACTTCGTTGATCTGCACAACACGATCGACAACGTGTCCACCGGCCACTCGGCCTGGGCTGCCGATGCCATCGACACCCACATGCGCACGGTGTCGAATCTGTCGACCCCGGCGGAGTTCGCCGCCGAATGGGAGCGGGTCCGCATCGGCTACGAGTCGCTGGCCCCGCTGCCGTCGTCCACCATCGCTGACCGGATCGGCGATCGATTCCGAAAAACTCCGTGGAAATCTCGATCGCAAGGCGGATCGCTGTTCCACCACGCACCGGTGGAGGTGTCCTGATGTCCCATTATACGCTGGGAATTTCGGCCTACTATCACGACAGCGCGGCCGCGTTGGTCCGCGACGGCGTCGTGGTTGCCGCTGCGCAGCAGGAGAGGTTCAGCAGGGTCCGGCACGATTCGGCGTTCCCGACGGACGCGGTCAGGTACTGCCTGGACCACGCGGGGATATCTCTGGCGGAACTCGACGCCGTCGTCTACTACGAGGATCCGGGCCTGAAGTACGGGCGAGTGCTGTCGTCGTTCGCCAGTGCGGGTCCGCGGGGCCTTCAGCCGTTCTCGTCCGTCCTGCCGGAATGGCTGCGCTGGAAGCGTGACGTCCTGAAGCGTGTGGACGCCGAGCTCGCGGCGATGGGGCGCGGGAAGGCCACGCGAGCGGTCGCCTCGCAGCACCACCGCTCGCACGCCGCATCGGCGTTCTTCCCCTCGCCGTTCGAGAACGCGGCGGTGCTGACGATTGACGGCGTCGGCGAATGGCAGACGACCACGATCTGGCACGGCCGAGGAAACTCCCTGGAACTGGTCAACTCTGTCTCGTATCCGCACTCGGTGGGAATGCTCTACTCGGCGTTCACCTACTACTGCGGATTCAAGGTCGACTCCGGCGAGTACAAGCTGATGGGTCTGGCGCCCTATGGCGAGCCGCGGTACGCGGACGTCATCCGCCGGGAGTTGGTGAACGTCCGGCCCGATGGCTCGTTCACGCTGAACATGAAGTACTTCGAGTTCCAGCAGGGCCGTCGCATGGTCGGGCGTGCGTTCGAGGAGTTGTTCGGCGCGCCGATCCGGGACGGGGAGAGCGAACTGGAGCAGCGCCACTGTGACCTGGCGGCCTCTGTGCAAGTGGTCACCGAGGAGATCGTGCTCGGTCTGGCGCGGGCGGCGGTCGAGCAGACCGGCGAACGTGCATTGGTCATGGCTGGTGGCGTCGCGCTGAACTGTGTCGCCAATGGCGTACTCAGTCGCTCCGGCATCGTCGACGACCTGTGGATCCAGCCGGCGGCCGGCGACGCGGGCTGTGCGTTGGGCGCCGCGCTCGACCACTCGGTTCCGGCACATGGCCGGCCGCACCTGGCCGACGGTGGCGACGGCATGTCCGGCGCGCTGCTCGGGCCGAGCTTCTCCGACGGCGAGGTCGAGAGGTTCTTGCAGGAGAACGGTTACGTCTTCACCACGCTCTCCCAGGACAAGCTGTACGACGAGGTCGCCGGCCGGTTGGCCGACGGGGCCGTGGTGGGCTGGTTCCAGGGACGTATGGAGTTCGGCCCCCGCGCCCTGGGCGCCCGCTCGATCATCGGCGACCCGCGTGACCAGTCCATGCAGAAGCGGATGAACCTCAAGATCAAGTTCCGTGAGTCGTTCCGGCCGTTCGCGCCGGCGGTTCTCGCCGAGGACGCCAAGGACTACTTCGGGCTGGTCGGCGACAGCCCGTACATGCTCGTGGTCGCCGAGGTCGCGGACCGGATCAAGACCGAAGCCTCGCGGATGCCCGGGGGGCCGAGCCGCGGCTTGGGCAGTATCAACGAAGCTCGTTCGGAGCTGCCCGCCATCACACATGTGGACCTCTCCGCACGGGTGCAGACCGTCGCCGAGCGCGACAACGCCCCTTACGCCCGGCTCCTGAGCGCCTTCAAGGCGGCGACCGGCTGCCCGGTCCTGGTGAACACGTCGTTCAACGTGCGTGGCGAGCCCATCGTGCATACGCCCGAGGACGCCTACCGCTGTTTCATGCGCACAGGGATGGACGTGCTCGTCCTCGGCGGTCACGTACTGCTCAAGGACGATCAGCCGCCGTTCGCCGAATCTGTCGACTGGCGCGACGAGATCCCGCTCGACTGACAAGGAATGATCTCCATGCGTTTTGCAGCATCCGTGGTGTTCGTCGTGGTGTTCGTGCCGATCTCGCTGTACCGGCGGCTGAGCGGGGCGAGCCGTTTCGGTCCGCGATTCCACCAGGGTTCCTCGGCCTGGGACCTGCCGTACGCGACGAATCCGCGCTGATGACACTCACTCACGGAATTTTCCGCAGAACTTCTCGATAAACAGGGAATGATGTTTACCAGTAGAGAACCGTTGCGGCTGCGCTGGGCCGCAGTCATGGACCACACGCGGCGCGACCGCGCCATCGAGCCGTCGGCCTGGCAGACCCGGTGCATTCGCGCGGGTGAGGTCCACGAGTTCATCAACGTGGGCCCCAGCCCTCGATACCCCGTCGACCACGTCGAATACTACGGATTCGCCACTTTCGAGACATCGGGGGTCCTGGCGGTAGGAGACATCCTGGTCGGTGAGGGCGGCTCGCTCGGCACAGTCAGCGGCTTCGACGAAACTCATATGCCGAACCACTACAACATTCTCGTCGAGAGCGCGGACCTCCGAAACGGCCACGGACTCGGACTGAAGGCTGGAACGGCCGTCACCACGTGCCCGCGCGAAGACAAGGATCCCGGGGGGGCCTGATGTTTGACTACGAGAAGCTCTATACGAACCGGATGCCGGCCGACCAGCCCGTCCGCATCTGTCTCGCCTGCGAGACCACGACGGACGACAAGACGCACCGGTGCCCCTCCTGCAAGGGCGCGATCGATGTCCTGTACCCGCTGGACCGGGTGGAGCTCGGTGCGTTCGACTCGAACCCCAACCCACTCCGGCGTTACCAGGGCGTCCTGCCCATCGCCGAAGAGGAGCACATCACCTGGCTGGGCGAGGGAAACACCCCCTGTACCGACGTGCCCGCGCTGGCCCGTCTTCTCGGCGTCCGCTCGGTCTACATCAAGGACGAGACGCGCAACCCCACGCGCTCGACCAAGGACCGCATCGCGTCGGCGACCCTGAGCCGCTTCAAGGGCCTCGGCGTCCGCGAGTTCGTCGTGGCCTCGACGGGAAACAGCTCCATGGCCTACGCGAACTCGATGAGCCTCGTCCGCGGCTTCAAGCTTCACGTCTTCGTGGGCGAGCAGTTCGCGTACCGCCTCAACTACGCGGACCACCCCCAGATCAGCACGCACGCTGTGGCCGGCACCTTCGTCGGAGCGGGCGCGATCGCCCAGAAGTTCGCCGAGGACAACGGGTACTTCTGGGAGGGCGGCTTCTTCAACTACGCCCGCCGCGAAGGCCTCAAGATGTCCTACATCGAGGCCTATCAGCAGATGCCGTCGGCCCCGACCCATGTCTTCCAGGCCATCAGCAGCGGCATGGGCCTGCTCGGCGGTTACAAGGGCGCGGTGGAGATGAACCGTCTCGGTCTCCTGGAAAGCGTGCCGGCCTTCGTCGGCGTGCAGGAGGACAGTTGCGCCCCCATGGTCAGCGCGTGGAACGCGGGCCGCGCCGAGATCTCGGAGGAGGACATCGTCGAGAACCCCGAGGGACTGGCCCATGCCATCCAGCGGGGAGACCCGACGAACACGTACCCCTACCTGCGCGCGATGGCCCAGAACACGGGCGGTTCCCTGGTGGCCGCCAGGACGCACGACATGCACCTGGCCAAGGGGATGCTGAAGTCGCTGGGCTTCGACGCCTGCTACGCGGCCGCCGCGTGCCTCGCGGGCGCGATGGGGATGGCGCAGGAGGGCTCTCTCGAAAAGGACAGCGACCTGCTCATCATTCTCACCGGTGCGGAGAGGCCCATGCTGCCCACGGCGACGAACATTCTGGCCGTGGCCTCATGATCACGGTCGCGGACGAGATCGCCCGCAGGCTGGCCGAGCGCGGTGTCTCCCAGGTCTTCGGGTATCCCGGCGAGACTTCACTCTCGCTGTACGCCGCCCTCCAGCGGTCCACCGAGCTCACTCACGTCGTCGGCCGGTGCCCGCGGGGAGCGGCATACGCGGCCGAGGCGTACGCCCGGGTGACCGGGGGCGTCGCGGTGTGCGACGCCCCGGGAGGAATCGGTTCTCCCTACGCCACCCCGGCTCTCCTGGAGGCATACAACAGCAGCACGCCGCTGGTGCTGATCACCTCTGGGCCCAGCAAGAGCACTCCGCGGCCGTGGGCGACAGGACAGGTCGAGCACGAGCGGCTCTTCGCGAGTGTCGCGAAGCACGTCTACGTGGTCCGTGAGCAGCGGGGCGTGCTGAGTGTCATCGACGCCGCGCTCGCCCTCGCGGAGCGGCCACGCCGCGGCCCGGTTGTCGTCGAGATCGCCCCCGATGTGCTGGAGGCGGAGGCGGAGCCGGCGCTGCTGGACGCGCCGTCCGCCTCGGGTGGTGCGACCGTCCCCTCGGGTGCGCCCTCCACGGCGGACGGCGTGGTCGCGCGTGCCGTCGAAGAGGTCAGGAGGGGATCGAGTGTCGCCCTGATCGCCGGTGGTGGCTGCCACACGGCAGGCGCCGCCGAGGCCCTCCAGGAATTCGTTGACCGGTTCGGCATCCCGGTGTTCACCACACTCAATGGCAAAGGCGCCCTTTCCGAGGTCGGCAGCGACCTTCCTCGAGTGGTCGGGGCGAAGGGGGACACGCCGGCCAACGCGTACATCAGCGGCTGCGACGTCGTCTTCTACGCGGGCTCCAAGATGGGCGACAAGTCGACCAACCAGTATGCGTGGCCGTCGCCCGACCAGTTCCTCGTCCGGATAGACGACGACCCGGCGATCGAGGATGCCGACCCCGCGCGCGGTTGCCTGCTGCGTGAGGGTATCGCCGAGGGCCTCAAGCTACTCACCGATGAGCTGGGGGAGTGGTCCTACAGCGGCCCCCGCCCATCGACCGCCGAGGTCGGCACCTGGTCGAAGGCCGGGACCGCCTCCCTGGTGGCGACGGTCAACGCGGAGCTGTCCGACCGGGACGTCTGCGTCGGCGAGGCCAGCGTTGCCAGCGGCTGGTTCGGCGCGCTCCTGCGGCTCAAGCCGCCGCAGCGGCTCATCACCCCGCGCGGGACCGGAAGCCTTGGCTACGCGATCCCCGCGTCCATCGGTGCGGCCGTCGCACGTCCCGACGCGACGGTGTGGACCCTGGTCGGCGACGGCGGGCTCACCATGTCCATCGGTGAGTTGGAGACCATCGCGCGCCTCGGTCTCAACGTGAAGATCACCGTCCTTGACAACGGACGGCTCAATCTGATCGACCAGCACGCCATCCACCGTCACGATGCCGCCGCCGTCAGCGGTGCATTCCAGCGGATCGACTGGCCCACCATCTGTGCGGCGATCGGACTGCCGGTGATGGCTTGCGACGCCCCGGACCGCGACGCGGCGGAGATCGAATCCTTCTTCTCCCGACAGGGACCGGCTGTCCTCGTGCTTGACACCTCGGTGGATGAAGTCTCACCGGACATGGCAATCGCAATTCGAAAGGTGCACTGAAAATGACTCTGATGATCCTGCACACCCGCAACGCAAGCCGCCGCAAGCACCTTGCCAAAGCTGCGGAGACCGCTCATGCGCTGGGCCATCGGGCGATCGTCGTGGTGGAGCAGCCCAGCTGGGAACACGAGTACGTCGACGCGGTCTACGCCGCGCCCACCGGCGACCTCGAGGCCACCGTCGCCCGGTGTGTCGAGATCGCGAAGGAAGAGCCCGAGCCCATAGCGGGCGTGATCGCGTTCGTGGAGCACAGCGTGCCGGCCGCGGCCGCGGTCGCCGCGGAACTCGGCCTTCCGTACATCTCTCCTGAGACGGCCGCGACGAGCCGTGACAAGCTGAGCATGCGCAACGCCTTTGCGACCGTGGGTATCTCGCAGCCACGCTTCGCGCTCGCGACCTCGGTCGAGGAGGCGCAGGAGGCCGCCAAGTCCATCAAGTACCCCCTGGTCATGAAGCCGATCATCGGGGGCGGCAGCATGTTCGTCCGCCGGGTCGACAGCCCGGAGGAGCTGGCCGAGCATTTCGAGGAGATCCGGCAGGGCGCTTGGGCCGGGTTCGACTACGACCCACTGTTTTTCCTGAAGTCTCAGTACTCGGAAGGGATTCTGCTCGAAGAGTTCCTCGTCGGTGATGAGATCAGCGTCGAAAGTTATGTGCAGAACGGCGAGACGACCGTTGTCACCGTTCACGACAAGCCGACGCCGATGGACGGTCCTTTCTTCGAGGAGACGTTCTACGCGACTCCGACCGTGCTGACGGGCGAGACGCTGGAGAAGGTGAAGAAGTTCACGACGCTGGCCCATGAGGGGCTCGGCATCACCCAAGGCGCCACGCACACCGAGTTCCGGGTCTCGCCGGAAGGCGAGCCCTACATCCTGGAGACCGGCGCACGTCTGGGTGGCGGCCCGATCTACCAGAGTGTGCTGCTGTCGACCGGCGTCGACATGGTCGAGGTTCTGACCAAGGTGTCGCTGGGCTCGGATGCGGATGTGGTCGTGAACAGCGAGAACTTCCAGCACGTCGGCTTCTCGCTGCATTTCGCGGAGGAGCCGGGCGAACTCGTCGCTGTTGACGGAGTCGAGGCGCTGGAAGCCGACGACAGCGTCTCGGAGGTCATGATCTACCGCCGGCTCGGCGAGCAGGTCGATGTGCCGCCGCGGGTCTGGCAGGCGCACGGACACGTGATCTTCACGGGCGACTCCCGTGAAGACATTCTTGAGAAGCAGCAGAACATCAATCAGACCCTCCGTTTCCGTGTCCGGTAACTGATATGCAAGATTCATTTGTTTACCGTAAAGCCATCACGCTGATTGACAAGGAGTTCCGCGGATGAGCGGAAGAACCTCCGTAGCCGAATACCGCGGCGGTGACAACGTCGCCGAGCTCGTCCGCTCCGGTTTTGTCGAGAGTTTCCACCGCGGCTCTGTCGCGGTGGTCGACTCCTCGGGCGTACTGGTCAAGTCGGTCGGTGATGTGGCCGCTCCGGTTTTCCCGCGGTCGGCCGTCAAGCCGGTTCTCGCTGTCGCGATGCTGCGCGCGGGATGGCTGCCCCGCAGCGCCGCCGAACTCGCGGTCGCCGCGGCGAGCCACCGAGGCGAGCCGATGCATGTGGCGAGGGTCAAGGAGATCCTGTCGGGCGCCGGGCTCGGCGAAGACGCGCTCCAGTGCCCGGCGGACTTCCCCGCCGACCCAGCCGCTCACCGGGCGCTGATCGCCGCCGGAGCCGAGGCGCGGCAGGTGTACATGGCCTGTTCGGGCAAGCACGCGGCGATGCTCGCGGCATGTGAGGCCAACGGCTGGGACACCGAGACCTATCGGGAGCTCGATCACCCGCTGCAGAAGCTGGCCGCGTCCGTGGTCGAGGAACTGTCAGGCGACCCGGTCACCGCGACCGGCGTCGACGGATGCGGAGTACCGATCTTCGCCGCGAGTCTGACCGGTCTGGCGCGCGCGATGACCCGGCTGGTCGAGGCGCCCGAGGGCACCCATGAGCGGGAGGTCGCCGACGCGATGCGTGCCCACCCGCAGTTGGTCGAGGGCACCGGCCAGATGGACACCCGGGCGATGACGGCTGTCCCGGGCCTGCTGGTGAAACTGGGGGCCGAGGGCTTGCACTTGCTGGCCGCGCCGGGATCCGGGGCGGTGGCGGTGAAGATCGATGACGGCGCGAGCCGCGCCTCGATGCCCGTGGCGCTGCGCGCGTTCACCGAGTTCGGTGGACTGGTGGTGCCCGAAGCGGCCAGGGCCACCGTCGAGGAGCTTCTCTCACCGCAGCTGTGGGGTGGCGGCCGGCCGGTCGCCCACCTGCGCACGCTGCTGTAAGGGATCACCGTCGCCGGATAGTCGTCGCCGGATGGCGGACGCCGCTGTCCGGCAGGATGTCCCGGGTGCGATGCGCGGGCCCGCGGCGTGCTGATGTCCTGCTGTGTCCGTCCCGCACGCCGAGTCGCCCACTGAGCCGCCCCTGCTTTCCCGCTCACTCTCTGAAGAAGGAACCGAAGCGCCATGAGTGTCCTGATCCTGCACACCAGCACTCCCAACCGTAAGCCGCACTTCGCCCGCGCCCGGCAGCACGGTGAGCGGCTGTTGCTGATCGTCAACGGCCCCACGTGGGAGCCGGAGTTCGTGGACCGCGTGGTGGACGCGGACACCAGCAGCATCGCGGAGACGGTGGCCGCGGCCCGGGAGCTGGCAGCATCGGAGAGCGAGCCCGTCGAGGCAGTCGTCTCCTTCGTCGAGCACAGCGTGCCTGCCGCCGCGGCGGTCGCCGCCGCGCTCGATCTGCCGTTCATCTCCGAACAGACCGCGCATATCGCCCGTAACAAGTTCGAGATGCGTACCGAGTTCGCCCGGCACGGCTCCGTCCCCGGACCGGGGTTCGGCCTTGCGCACACCCTCGACGAGGCCCGTGAACTGGGGGAGGACATCGGCTATCCGCTCGTGATGAAGCCACTCATCGGCGGCGGCAGTATGTTCGTGCGCCGCGTTGACAGCAGGGCCGAACTCGACGAGCACTTCGACATGATCCGCGGCGGGGCCTGGGACGGCTTCGACTATGACCCGCTGCACCAGGCGGACCGTGCCAAGTACGGCGCGGCGCTGCTGTTGGAAGGCTACGTGGAGGGCAGTGAGGTCAGTGTCGAGTCTGTCGTACGCGACGGAGAGACTCAGGTCGTGGCGATCCATGACAAGCCGCTGCCGATGGAGGGCCCCTACTTCCAGGAGGTCTTCTTCCGTACGCCCTCCCAGCTCTCCCCTGAGGTCCAGGCCCGCATCGTGGAGCTGACAGCCCATGCGCACGAAGCACTGGGCATCCGCACCGGTGTCACGCACACCGAGTTCCGTATCCCTGCGAACGGCGAGCCGGTCATACTCGAGACCGCTGCCCGGCTCGGCGGGCTCCAGGTCTACACCTCGGTGCTCACCAGCACCGGCGTCGACATGGTGGACGTCATCCTGGACGTCGCGCTGAACCGTGAGCCCGACCTGAAGGGGACCGGTGCCGCGCGTCCGACCGGCTTCTTCGGCTTCTCCGCCGAGCAGGCCGGCGTGATCACTGCCATCCACGGTGTCGAGGAGGCCCGCGTGATGGAGGGCGTCGTGGAGGTGAAGGTGTACAAGGCCGTGGGCGACACCATCCAGGAGTCCTCGCATGTCGGGCAGGCGCACGGGCACGTGGTCTTCACCGCTGACGACCCCGCGAGCCTCGACGCCCGCTTCAACGAACTGCGCGCCATGCTGCGGATGGAGGCGGCGGCTCAGTGAACGCGTGGGCCGCCACCGGGCTGTCGCGACCGCTCCGGGCGCTGCGGTACACGCCGGCTCGTGGTTGCCCCGCCGACCCGTTCTCTCCGTCCGGCGGCATGACCGACGCCGAGCGGACCGCGGGGATCGGCGCACGCCCGTACGCTGTCCTCCGCCCGGTGCGCACCGATCTCCTCACATCGGATGAGGCCGAGGACTCGTTGCCCGAGGGGTTGCCCGACGGGAACCTGGAGCAGGACCGTGCTCCGTCGCCGTATGCCATGGAGCGGCGCACCGCCGATGGCATACATACGGCGGCCAGGTCAGTCACCCGTTCCAGCACCGCCCGGCTGCCTGATCGAACCGCCGGACCTGCCGGGGTTCTGCTGGACATGGACGACACTCTCGTCGACTTCAGCAGGGCGAGTCCGGCGGCTCTGGCTGAAGTGTTGGGCCCCGAGGGTCATTTCGCGACATGGATGGCACTGACCGACCATTGGTATCCGCAATTCACCTCCGGAAAACTGAGCTATCAGGAGCTGGAGCGGAACCGTCTCGCCGACATGCTCACCGTGCTGGGCCGCCCTGTTCCCGGCACCGCCGATCTCGACGCGCTCGATGCGCGACGCAAACGGGCCGTGGAATCTCGTCTTCGGCTCTATCCCGACGTCCTTCCTTTCCTTCGGCGGGTGCGCGCCGCTGGATACCGGATCGGAATCCTGTCCAACTCGGACGGGATCCAGCAGCGGCGCCGAATCGCCCAGTTGGGCCTGGAGCCGTGGCTTGACGCGATCACCGTCTCATCCGAGTCAGGCCTGGCGAAACCCTCACCGGAATCCTTCGCCCTGGCCTGTGGCCGGCTTGGCACGCCACCGGAGCGTACGGTGCACATCGGCGACAGCCTGGAAAACGACGCTCTCGGCGCGCAACAGGCCGGCTTGGCGGCGGTCTGGCTGTGCAGGAACGCCCTCGACGGAGTACCTGCCCTCGAGGGCATTACGGCGGTCGAGAGCTTGGACGCTGTCTTTCGGTAGATCTCGACCGAACGTGATCGTTCGGTGTGCGCCCGCCAGGGATTACGGGACTGCTCCAGCAGCTCTACGACGAGCGCCGGCGCGGCCCGGGGCCGGGCCGGGTCCGCGGTTGGTTCTGTGCGGTTCCACGACGAGTGTCATGTACGAGCTGCTGTCGGGGACGAAGCCGCTGCGGGGCCGGGCGGGGACGGTGGTTGGCGACGACGAGGCGGCGAAGGCCGGTTCCGCGTGGGCCGGGCGGTCACCGCGCCCTCGCCGTCCGGATCGTCGCGCCATTCCATCTCAACCAGCCAACGCCGCCACGGCGGTGTGGTGGCGGTGACGGACGCGGTGGGAATCAGGGCGCCTTGGCTTCCTGCCCTTGGCGGATCCGGTCGAGGACGTCGGCGTGGAGTGCGGCCGGCCCGCCGGGTGGGAGCGCGACCGGGCCGCCGGTCAGGGTGTACCACTCCTCCGCGCCGGTGTACTGGACCAGGATGCTCGCCCGTCCGTCCGGGAGGGCCCTCGTGGCGACGGTCAGATCTCCGGTGATCACGCCGACCTCGTCGGTCATGGCGCCGCCGGGTCCTGCCGTCACCGTGTCCTCGTACCGCTGTGGCGCGGGCGGGGTGTTGTCGTCGGTCATGACATGCAAGTGTCCAGCATCTGTTCCAGCATGCTCTTCTCCGACTCGGTCACCGACAGCTCGTACGTGGACTTCACCGAGGTCCACGCCCGCCCATAGGCGCACCAGTACGTCTTGGTCGGCGGCTGCCACTCATCGGGGCCCTGGTCGCCCTTGGAGCGGTTGGAGGAGGCCGACACGGCCAGCAGCTGGGGGCGCGTCAGGTCGTTGGCGAACTCCTTCCGCTTCTCCTGGGGCCAGGTGTCGGCGCCGGAGCGCCAGGCGTTGGCCAGCGGCACGGTGTGGTCGATGTCGAGCTCCGAGGCGTCCGTGAACTTCTCGTCGTCGTAGAGGCTGACCCAGGTACCGGACGTCGCTCGGCATGCGTCGTTCTGTCGTACGTCCGTGCCGTCGCGTTCCAGTACCGTCTCGCGAGTGTCGCAGCCTTCGCCCTGCTGAGCCCAGTGCGGGAACTTGGAGCGGCTGTAGCCGCTCATCGATCCGTGCGGTGCGACCTTCAGTTCGGCCAGCAGCGCACGGGCCTGCTCGGTGGCCGGCATGCCCGGCAAGGGTCCGTCGCCGTCGTTCTCCGCGCCGCCGGCCCCGTCGGCGGAGGCGGAGGCGGACGGCTTGCCGTCGGTGGGATCGGGTGCGGCACGGTCGTCGGTGGCCGTACAGCCGACCGCCGCCAGCATGACGACCATCGTCAAAATGCTTCCGGACCACCACTGCTGACGCCTCATGAACTGATGCATTCCCCTCGCCCCATGTCGATAGGCGCGCAGCTTATCTGTTCGATTGAGAGGGCCTCGTACGAGCATCGCTGCTGGGGAGGTGAGGTGAATGTGCGGCTCACGACCCTGCGTCTGCCGGGCCTGCGCGGAGGATCTGCTGTGGGTGAACGAGGGGCCAACTACCCCAGCACCGTGCTCCCTCCGTGCTCCCGCCTCGCTTCCCCCGTGCTCCCGCCTCGCTCCCGCCCGGCTCTCTTCGCGGTGGTCTCCGGGCTCTCTTCGTGCTCTCGTCACCGTCCCGGCGGGCCGGGGTGAGGTCCGCTGCGGCGGTCCATCGGCCGGGCCGCGCGCTCTTCTTCCGTCACGAGTCTTGACTCCCTCAATGGTCTGAACCAATGCTGCGCACATGTCAAAGATCTACAAGGCGGCCCTCGCCGCCTTCGCAGCGATGTCGACATTCCTGGCTCTCGCCGAGCCCGCGCAGGCCGCCCGGACGTCCTCGTGGCCGGAGCCGGTCCCGGTTCTCACGCATATCGACACCCAGGACCCCGTCGTCTTCATCACGCTCGACGACGGCTGGAACCACGACCCGGCGGCCCAGCGCCTTCTGCTGGAGCGCCGGATACCGGCATCGCTCTTCATCAACCCGGTGAACTACTCCTGGGACAAGAGGTACTACCAGGACCTGCTCAGCCACGGGCCGTCCCGGATGGAGAACCACGCCGTCAACCACGTCGACCTGCCGGGGCTCAGCCCGGCGGAACAGCGGGCGGAGATCTGCGGCGCACGCGACCGGCAGCTTGCCGTGTTCGGTGACAGCCCCCGGCTGTTCCGGCCCCCCTCGGGCCTGTACGACGAGGAGACCCGCCGCGCCGCTCGGGCCTGCGGTGCGAAAGCGCTGGTCACCTGGACGTACGACGCCACGGACGCGCCCTGGAACCCGGACCCGGAACTGCCGGAGCTCAAGCGCGGCGACATCATCCTGCTGCACCTGGGTGACACGGCGGAAGCGGATCTGCGACGCGTCCTGGACGCGGTCGACGCGTCGGGACTACGGCCCGCGCAACTCCGCGACTACGCCCCTGACTCCTGAGCAGTGATCCGGGCCTCTGCGGGGTCACCGCTCCCGGCGGCCTCCGGCTCCGCCGGGAGGCCGCCGGGGCAGCCACGTCTCGACCCCCCCGGCGCGCGCGGCTGTGACCAGCCGCGGTCCGTCCGCAAAGCGTTACTCCCCCTCGGCCTCCCCGTGTCTTCCCGTCGCTACCTTTACCCCCGCAACCGCACAACCGCACCACCATCAACAGGGGGACCAACATGCGCCGTACCCGTGCGCTCATCGTCGGCACGGTGGGTGCCGCGCTGCTGGCGGCCGGTACTGGCTGCGGCCCCGAAGCCGATCCGCAGGACAAGGCGGCGGCCTCCCGGACCTCGGCCCCGGCTGCCACCCCCACGCCCTCGGCGAGCCCTTCACCGACGCCCACACCCACGCCGACGCCCACACGCACACTCGCGCCCACTCCCACTCCCAAGGCGAGCGTGACCACCCGCCCCGCATCGCGCACCCCGGCGCCGCCGCCGAAGAGCGCGACCAGGCCGCCGGTGCCGACGTACCTCGCGATGCACGTGGGCGCGCCGGGCGGCCGGCTCACCCTGGAGCCCGGCAGCGCCGCACGGGAATTCACCGTCACCCTCCGCAACGGCAACACCCGCGCCTACCGGCACCTGCTGCTCGCCTTCCAGATGGAGTCCATGCCGGGCGGTTCGGTCTACCCCGGTTACACCCTGGAGCGCCGGGACCGTGCGTCCGGGGCCTGGCGCCCGGCCACGCTGCGCATCGCCAACGACGCCTATCCGTACACGCTCTACACCGGCGGCAGCTCGCTGGCCAAGAACGCGGTCGCCACCCACCGGTACCGCCTCCGCGCTCTCGACGGCGCCCCGCCCGGACCCAACCCGATCATGATCAGCCTGATCGACACGGACGCGGACACCCGGGCGGGCTACAGCTCACTGCCCCAGACCACGCTCGGATAGGTGACCGTCGGGCGTACTGCTCGGTGACGTACGGCCGCCGCCGCTACGGAAGCGCGGCAGCCGGATCCCGGAGCCGCGCAGGGCCCGCTTCATCAGGATCTTGTCCCGCACCAGCCGGACCTGTTCGGCGGAGGGGCCGGGGAGCCCCCAGGTGCCGCCGTACCCGGGTGGCTTCGAGGATCCCGAACTCGGACAGGGCCAGCACCTTGTCGTAGCCGTCGGCCGGGCCGGTGCGCGCGGTGATCCCGGCGACCAGGTCCTCCTCGTCGCCCAGCACGAGGCGCTCGCACCGCAGGGTGCCGGGGAGGTTCTCCATCGCCGTGGCCGCGTCACCGAAGTTGAACAGGCTCTTGGACGCCGGATCGGCGTAGTCCACCATCGTGCTGAGGCGGTCCCCGACCAGCACCAGCGCGTACTCCTCGGGCCCCAGCGCCGGGTTCTGGGCGGCCAGCCACACGGCCGCCGCCCCCGCGTCGCAGAAGTTCGCCACCTCGAAGTAGTGCGCCTCGCCGATGCCCAAGTGGTCGGCCACCTTGGCGGCCGGCGACCAGAAGGGCCGGTCCCACACCCCGGCCCCCGCGTAGATGACCTGACGGACGCGGTGCGGCGGGGTGCCCGTACGGGCGGCCCGTGCCGCCAGCTCCCAGGCCGGCTCGCCGTGGCCCAGCACCGGGAAGCGGTCGTCGGTGGTCCAGCGGTGGGTGTAGACCCGGTCGGGGTCCTGGATGAGCCCGTCCAGCAGCGCGAAGAACTCCGCGTTCTCGTTGACGTCGAACCCGACGACGGAGTCCATGTACTCCGGGGCGCCGTAGAGGTACTGGCGTCCGCTGGCCGGGTCGCGCTTCACGAGCGGGTGCTCGACCTTCGGGTACTCCTGGTCGACCAGGGCCCGGAACTCGGCGATGGACAGCCCGACATGCTCGCTGCCGATGCGCTGCCGCTTGGTCACCGTGTGCAGGGCCGTGCGGTCGGCGATCCGCTGCTTCCACGCCTCGGGCAGCCGGTCGTACACGTCGCAGGCGTTGGCGTACAGCGTGTGTCCGCTGGTGCTGGGCACCTGCACCCCGTGCAGCATCGTGTACGGTGCCGGGTCCTGCTGGTACGTGGAGTCCTGGTGCCAGAAGTTGCCCACGCGGGCCACGCCGATCGGCTGTCGGCACGGGTCGCGTTGGAGAAGATCATGATCTCCGGGAATTCGGGATGGTGGTACCTCGCCATCAGGAAGGGCTTCGGCCTGCCCAGCCGGCCCGCGAGGGCGACCTGCTGTTCGGGGGTGATGCGCAGGCCCCGCACCACCACCAGCTCACGCTGGTGGAGGATGTCGACCAGGGTCTGCCACACGTCGTCCCGACCCAGGTCGTCGTAGGTGACGCCGAGCATCATCGAGCCCATGAACGGGGTGAGCTGCTCGACCTGTACAGGGGTCGTCGTAACCATGGTGAAGGTGTTCCTCTCCTCGGTTCCTCGGTTCTCGGAACGGTGTCGCCGCCACCGCGTGCCGTTCTCCGGTCACGCGGAGGCGAGGCAGGTGTGCAGCGCTTCGGCGAAGCCCTCGATCTGCTCGGGGGTCCGGAAGGGCTGCACCGTGATCCGGAAGCGTTCGCTTGCCTTCGCCACGGAGGGGTAGTTGACGGGCTGGACGTAGATGCCGAACTCGTCCAGGAGGCGCTGGGAGGCCTGCTTGACCCGCTCGCCGCCCGGCACGGTGACGGGCACGAGATGGGACGGGGCCGCGATGAAGTCGATGCCCGCCCGCGCCAGTTCGCCACGCATGCGTTCCGCGTTCTCCCGCAGCGTCCCCGCAGCGTCCCCGCAGCAGCCGGCCGGTGTCGCCGCGGATGAGCTCCAGGCTGCGTACGGTGGCGTCGAGGCTGGACCGCGGGATGGTGGTGGTGAAGATGCTGCGGCGGCCTTCGTGCATGGCGTGCCCGCGGTCCTGGGCGATGCAGGAGCAGGGGGTGAACTCCCGGTAGAGGCCGGAGCTCTTGAGGTTCTCGAGCTCGGTGCCGAGTCCGTCGAAGGCGGCCGGGGAGCGTGCGACGAGCGATGACGCGGTCATGGTTTCCCTTCGCTGTTCCTCCCGGGGCTGTCGCCCGGGGCGTGAAAGCAGCGTGCAGGGGCCTGTTCCCGCCTCGGTCCCGTCCGCGTCCCCCGCCTTTCCTCCGCCGGTACCGCGGCCGCGAGGCCGTCACGTCATCCTTGAACCGTGAGCTGCTGTCCGCACTCCGGCGCACGCCTATGGGCACGGCCCGGCGGCGCGGCCCGAAGAATGTCGTATCCGGCGGGCCCGGAGCCGAGGACACCAGGCACACTTCATGGATAAACAGCCGCACCACAGAAGGACTCAGGCATGATCACGCTGAAGAAGGAAGACGGCCCGGCGGATCTCGGCGGGGTGACCCACCTGTCGATCGGGGCGTCCTGGGACCCCACCGTCGGGAGCAGCGGCGGGCTGATGGGCAAGATGCGGCAGAAGGCCGGTACGGACCTCGACCTGATCGCCATCGCGATGCAGGGCGACGACCCGGTACGGCTGGCCGGTCTGGACTCCCTGGACCCGCTGGGCAACGGCTCGCTGGTGCACAGCGGCGACAACCAGACCGGGCACGGTGACGGCGACGACGAGACGGTGACCGTCGAGTTCGCCCGGGTGCCGTCGAACATCACGGCCATCGTGTTCGTCGCCGCCGCGTACAAGAAGCGCAGCGCCTTCAAGAACGCGCGCAACATCAGCTTCAAGGTGTACGACGCGACGGGCGGCAGCACGCAGCAGGTCGCCGACATCTGGCCGAGCCTGCTCACCCAGGACAACGGGTGCGCCGTGGCGAAGGCGATGCGGGTCGGCACGGACTGGAAGCTCCAGGTGATCAACGAGACCGGGAAGATCAAGCAGGGCGACGAGCAGTCCCTGATGCGCTTCGCCGTGAGCAAGTAGCGGACGCGCTGACCCCGCTGCCCTGTGCGGCGCGGGTCGACGGACGCGGCTGTGGACACCGTTGAGGTGGACGCGGCCGCGTTCGTCGTATCCGGGGCGGCTGGGACGGCGTCCGTCGTGTCCGGGGCGCCGGCGGGGTGCTTGGGGCGGCAGCGGGGCGGCTGAGGCGGCAAAGGTCGGCTGCCGCGTTTCCGCTCGCGGGGGGCAGGGGGCGACGGCATGGCTCCGGGGCGCCGCGGGACCTCTCGGTCCGCGGCGCCCCGGGTGGTCGTGCGGGTGCCTTTGTACGGGAAACGGGCCGGGCGGCCGCGGTCATCGGGGCCGGTCGCCCCGGTCGGGGCCGGCCCGGGTCAGGGCCGGTCGTCGGGGCGGGGGGTGTCCCCGTCGCCCGGCTCGGCCTCGGCCTCGGACTGCTTGGCCCGGACCTCCGGGTCGAGGCCGGCCCGGTCGCTGCCGTCGACCGAGCCCGTCGGCGAACGCTCGTCGCCGACCTCGGTGGCGACGGGCGGCTCGACCAGCCAGTCCGGATTGGCCTGCTTGTCCCACCAGCGCCAGGCGGCGTAGGCGCCGCCCGCCAGGGCGCCCAGCACCAGGAAGCCCTTCGCGGCCCGGCCCGCCCTGGCCCGCCGCTGATGCTTCCTGGCCAGCTTCTGGATCTCCTTGGCGGTCACCTGGGTGCGCAGCGCCGCCAGGGCGGCCGCGCTGCGGGCGGACGCCTGCTCGGCGACGGGCAGGGCCACCGCCCGCGCGTGCTCGACGCGGGGCGCGGTGTAGTCGGCGGCGGTCCGGGCGGCCTTCCGGGTGGACGCCGCCGCGCGCTGTGCGGCCTCGTCGACCCTGGGCGGCACATGCGTACGGGCCTGTTCGAGACGCGGTGCGAGATGGGAGCCGTACTGGACACGTGCCTGCTCGGCCGCCTTCGTCACCTTGGGCGCGAGCCGTACGCGGGTCTCGTGCGCGTACTGGACCGCCTGCTCCTTGGCTGTGCCGGCGTAGGGCGCCACCACTTCCGCGGCGTGCCGCGCGCTGCACTTCGCCGAGTCGGTTGCGGCGCGCACGCTGTCGATGCGGGTCACGGGATCCTCCTCCTTGGTGGCGGGTAGGTACTCCGCCTGTCCGCCCAGTTCGAAATCATGGCTGCTGCGGCCATGCCCGGCATGCGGGGCGGGCATCCGGGTCATGATCGCCATTCGCGGTCAAAACGGTTCATGTGAAGTGTGCCGACGACAATGCCATGGTTCGGTGGCGAACGCGCCGTTTCGCCCGGCATCCGGCCGTACGTTTCCCGGTCCGTGGGAGGATCTGCGGACGTCAGCGAAGGATTTGACGGCAGGCGAAGGATGAAGGAAGGCAGATCGTGGCCGAGCAGCTTTACGCCACCTTGAAGACCAATCGGGGCGACATCGAGATCCGGCTTCTGCCGAACCACGCCCCCAAGACGGTCAGGAACTTCGTCGAGCTGGCCACCGGGCAGCGCGAGTGGGTCAACCCGGAGACCGGCGAGAAGTCCACGGACCGGCTGTACGACGGCACTGTCTTCCACCGGGTCATCAGCGGCTTCATGATCCAGGGCGGCGATCCGCTGGGCAACGGCACCGGCGGCCCCGGCTATCAGTTCGCCGACGAGTTCCACCCGGAGCTGGGCTTCACCCAGCCGTATCTGCTGGCCATGGCGAACGCGGGCCCGGGGACGAACGGCTCGCAGTTCTTCCTGACCGTGTCCCCCACCGCCTGGCTGACCGGCAAGCACACCATCTTCGGCGAGGTGGCCGACGAGGCGGGCCGCAAGGTCGTCGACGCCATCGCGGCCACCCCGACCAATCCGCGCACCGACCGTCCGCTGCAGGACGTGGTGATCGAGTCCGTGGTCGTCGAGACCCGCTGACGGGCCGGTCCCCGGGGGCCTGGCCGGAGACCTCGCGGAGACCGCGCCGGTACCCCTCGCGGGAACCAACCGCCCTGCCCGTCCGTATGTGTTAACGAGACTTGTTGCCGAGATGTGTTACGAGCGGACCAGCGGGGCGGCCCTGTCCGCGCCGCCCGTGCGACGAGGACCGAGAGGCAGGCCGGGACCGATGGAACAGCAGCCGCCGGGGGACCGCGCCGCGGGAAGCGGTGCGCCGACGCCGAGGTGCTACCGCCATCCCGACCGCGAGACCGGCATCAGCTGCACGCGCTGCGCGCGGCCGATCTGCCCGGAGTGCATGGTCAGCGCCTCGGTCGGCTTCCAGTGCCCCGACTGCGTACGCCAGGGCTCGGGCACGGGGCACCACCCGGCCGCCGCCCGGCCGCGGACGCTGGCGGGCGGCACGGTGGCCGCCGATCCGCGCCTGGTCACCAAGATCCTGCTCGGCATCAATCTCACCGTCTTCCTCCTGGTCAGCATCCGTCCCGAGCTGGTGAACGACCTGACGCTGCTCGGGCGGGCCTGGGACCCGAGCCCACCGCCGGGATCCATCGAAGGCGTCGCCGAGGGCCAGTGGTACCGCCTGGTGACCTCGATGTTCCTGCACCAGGAAGTGGTGCACATCGGGTTCAACATGCTGGGGCTGTGGTGGCTCGGCGGACAGCTGGAGGCCGCGCTCGGCCGGTCCCGCTATCTCGCGCTTTATCTGCTGTCCGGCCTCGCGGGCAGCGCCCTGACGTATCTGATCGCCGAGCCCCACCAGGGCTCGCTCGGCGCGTCCGGCGCCGTCTACGGCCTGTTCGGCGCCACCGCCGTCCTGATGCGCCGGATGAACTACGACATGCGTCCGGTGCTCGTGCTGCTGGCGATCAACCTGTATTTCACCTTCACCTGGGACGGCATCGCCTGGGAGGCGCACGTCGGCGGTCTGATCGCGGGCGTCGCCATCGCCGTCGCCATGGTCCACGCCCCGCGCGAACGGCGTACGGCGGTGCAGGCCGGCACCTGTGCGCTGGTCCTGCTGGCGACCGCCGGGATCGTCATCGCCCGGACGATGGTGCTCACCTGAGCCGGATCACGAGCCGGGTCCTGAGCCGGATCCCGAGCGGAATGAAACCCTCCACCCCCAGGCGGACCGAAGTTGTCCACAGTGTGCGCAGATTCTTGTGCATGGCAAGAGGAACAGGTGTTCCTCTTGTCGCTGAGCTGGGTATTTCCGTCCGGACAACGGGGTGCAGCCCCCCTCGACGAGGGAGGCTGCGGTCACACCGGCGTCAACTTGAGTGGAGGTTATCCACAGACCGTCTGACCTTTTCCCCCAGCTGTGGATAACTCTGTGGGTAACTCAGGGCAGGGCTTGTGCGGAGGTGGTCCGTCACTTCCACTGCGTCGACACGGCGAAACCGCCGGCGATGAAGCCGAAGCCGACCACGATGTTCCAGTTGCCCAGGGCGTCGACCGGCAGATCACCCTCGGTCACGTAGAACACCACGATCCAGGCCAGCCCGATGAGGAACAGGGCCAGCATCACCGGAGCGACCCAATTGCGGTTGGTCAGCTTGATGGACGTTGCCTGCTTCGCCGAGGGCGGCGTGAAGTCGGCCTTCTTGCGGATACGTGACTTCGGCACGAGGGACTCTCCTGTCGATGCGCTGCGTGACCGCGCAGGGATCTGTGGCGGGCGCCGGGGTGGGATGCCAGGGGGAATGCTGCTTTCCCCGAGCGTCCGTTAGCGTAGTGCTTCTCTGGCGCCTGATGAGATAAGGGTACGTTGAGCAATCCCGCCGACTCCCCCGAAGGCCCGGCCCGGCGCACCTCCGCGTGGGTGGTCCGGGGGCTCACCGCTGCGGTGTTCGCCCTGGCCGGACTCATCTTCGTCACCAGCGCCAACACCGCCAAGGGCACCAATCTGCGCAGTGACTCCTCCCTGCTCAAGCTCTCCGACCTGATCAGGGAGCGCAGCGAGAAGAACGGCGAGCTGAACGATTCGGTCGCCGGCGCCCGCGCGGACGTCGACGCGCTCGCCCAGCGCGACGACGGCTCGACCAAGGCCGAGGACGCCCGGCTGAAGGCCCTGGAGAAGGCGGCCGGCACCACGGAGATCACCGGCGACTCCGTCAGCGTGACCCTCGACGACGCGCCCCCCGACGCCACCGCCAACCCCGGCTACCCCGAGCCGCAGCCCAACGACCTGGTCATCCACCAGCAGGATCTCCAGGCCGTGGTGAACGCGCTGTGGCAGGGCGGGGCGCGCGGAATCCAGGTGATGGACCAGCGGCTGATCTCCACCAGCGCGGTCCGCTGCGTGGGCAACACGCTGATCCTCCAGGGCCGCGTCTACTCCCCGCCGTACAAGGTCACCGCGGTCGGCGACCCGGGCAAGCTCAAGAAGGCGATCGACGGCTCCACCGCGATCCAGAACTACCTGCTGTACGTGAAGGCGTACGGGCTGGGCTGGAAAGTCGACGAGAACGAGGCGGTGACTCTTCCCGGGTACTCGGGCACAGTGGATCTCCACTACGCACAGCCTGCGGAGTGAGCCCGAGCCGATCCCCGGGGAGGCCGTGCGGTGTCGGTGCGACTCGTCGTCAGGACCTTCAGCGAGCTGTGCATCACCGTGGGCGCGCTGATCATCCTGTTCGTCGTCTATTTCCTGTTCTGGACGGGCGTGAAAGCGGCCGACGCGGCCGAGGGCGAGATCGACACGCTCCACGGTCAGTGGGCCCGGCAGCCCGTGGCGCCGGCCCCGCCGCCTGCCTCCGCCGAGCCCTCCGCCCCGGCGGCCCCGGTCCCGTACCGCGACGGAAAACCCTTCGCGGTGCTGCACATCCCCCGTTTCGGGGCCGGCTGGGAGTGGCCCGTCCTGGAGAACACCGAGGTCGGAACCTTGCAGAAGGGGCTCGGGCACTACAGCGGAACCGCCCGTCCCGGTGACACGGGAAATTTCGCGGTGGCCGGGCACCGGCGGACGTACGGAGACCCCTTCAAGGACTTTCCGAAGCTGCGCCCCGGGGACGCGGTGGTCGTCAACGACGGCACGACCTGGTTCACGTACCGCATCGCGAAGAAGCCGTACCGGACCGTGCCCACCGACACCGCCGTCGTCGACCCGGTGCCCCGCGGCTCCGGCTTCGAGGGCGCCGGACGCTATCTGACGCTGACCACGTGCGAGCCGGAATGGGGCAGCAGCCACCGGCTGATCGCCTGGGCGCATCTGGACGCGACGCGGCCGGTGAGCGAGGGGAAGCCGCCGGAGCTTACCGGCTGACCCGGGTCCGGCCGAGGTTTTCCACAGGCTGACCCACTCCCCGGCCGCGGCCCTCTAGTCTGGTGCGGTACCGAATGGAGGGGTCAGCATGTACGGCTGGATCTGGCGGCATCTGCCGGGCAACGCATGGGTGCGGAGCGTCATCTCGCTCGTGCTGGTTCTGGCGGTCGTCTACGCGCTGTTCCAGTACGTGTTCCCGTGGGCGGAACCGCTGCTTCCGTTCGGTGATGTGACCGTCGACGGCGCCAGCGCCGGTGAAGCAGGAGCCGGCCAGTGAGCGCACGCATCCTCGTCGTGGACAACTACGACAGCTTCGTCTTCAATCTCGTCCAGTACCTCTACCAGCTCGGCGCCGAGTGCGAGGTGCTGCGCAACGACGAGGTGACCACCGCCCACGCCCAGGACGGCTTCGACGGCGTCCTGCTCTCGCCGGGCCCCGGCACGCCCGAGCAGGCCGGGGTCTGCGTCGAGATGGTGCGCCACTGCGCGGACACCGGCGTTCCGGTCTTCGGTGTCTGCCTGGGGATGCAGTCGATGGCGGTCGCGTACGGCGGCGTCGTCGACCGGGCGCCCGAGCTGCTGCACGGCAAGACCTCCCCCGTGACCCACGAGGGCAAGGGCGTCTTCGCCGGACTGCCGTCGCCCTTCACCGCGACCCGCTACCACTCGCTCGCCGCCGAACCCGGCGCGCTGCCCCCGGAGCTGGAGGTCACCGCCCGCACGGCGGACGGCATCATCATGGGGGTGCGCCACCGCGACCGGGCGGTGGAGGGCGTGCAGTTCCACCCCGAGTCGGTGCTCACCGAGCACGGCCACCTGATGCTCGCCAACTGGCTGGAGCAGTGCGGGGACCAGGGGGCCGTCGCGCGGTCGGCGGGGCTCGCGCCGGTGGTGGGCAAGGCCGCCGCGTGACCGCAGGCCGCCCAGGGCCCGCCGCCGCACCGGAGGGCCCTGACACTCAAGGTGCGTACGGGGCCGACGGCGCGTTCGTGGCGGCGGTGGACGGCCTCGCGGATCCGCTCAACGATCCACTGCCCGGCGGGCATGCCTCGCCGTGGTTCCGGGTGGAGAACATCCCGCCGGGCGGGCCGGGGACGGACGGCCCGGGTCCCGGCCCGGGCCTCGATCCCGGGTACGCGCCCCAGCAGGGGCCTCAGCAGCCCCGGGGGGCCCCGAACGAGTGGTACGACCCGGCCGGGTACCAACGCGACTGGTACGGCCCGCAGGAGCCGTCTGCGCGAATAGCTCCGGCGGCCTCAGCAGCGCCGGTATCTCCGGTAGCCCCTGCGGATCCGGCGACCTCAGCAGCCTCACTGGCCCCGGCTGGGGAGCGCTTCCCGGCTCCGGGCCTTCCCGCCGAGCCCCGTACCGAGGTCATGGGCGCTGTCGCCGGGGGGCTTGCGGAACCCCGTACCGAGGTCATGGGCGCTGTCGCCGGGGGGCCCGCGGAACCCCGCACCGAAGTCATCGCCCGCATCCCGGCCGAGTCCGCCCCCGAGCCCGCCCACGGGCCCGAGCGCCCCTTCGAGCCCGCCCCCGTGCCCCCCTCCGGCGGGCGGGCCGAACGACGGCGGGCGGCCAAGGGGCGCGGCCGACGGCGTCCGGCGCCGGCCGTGGCGCAGGCTGCCCCGGCGGCCGCCCCGATGTCCCGGGTGGAGGCCCGGCGCGCGGCGAAGGCGGCGAAGGACAGCCCGGCGGTCGTCGCCAGCCGGGTGGCCGGCGAGGTGTTCATCTCGCTGGGCGTCCTGATGCTGCTGTTCGTCACCTACCAGCTCTGGTGGACCAACATCCGCGCCGAGCAGATCGCCGGCAAGGAGACGGACCGGATCCAGGACGAATGGGCCAGCGGAGACCGCAAGCCCGGGGTGTTCGCGCCCGGCCAGGGTTTCGCGATCATGCACATCCCCAAGCTGGACGTCGTCGCCCCGATCGCCGAGGGCATCGACAAGGAGAAGGTCCTCGACCGGGGGATGATCGGCCACTACGGCGAGGGCAGGCTCAAGACGGCGATGCCCTCCGACAAGCAGGGCAACTTCTCCGTGGCCGGTCACCGCAACACCCACGGCGAACCGTTCCGCTACATCAACAAGCTCAGCCCCGGCGACCCGATCGTGGTCGAGACGCAGGACGCGTACTACACGTACGAGATGGCCAGCATCCTGCCGCAGACCTCGCCGTCCAACATCTCGGTGATCGAGCCGGTGCCGGCCGGTTCCGGGTTCGAGGGGCCGGGCAGGTACCTCACGCTGACGACCTGTACGCCGGAATTCACGAGTACCTACCGGCTGATCGTCTGGGGCAAGATGGTCGACGAACGGCCGCGCAGCGAGGGAAAGCCCGACGCGCTCGTCGGCTGAACATCCTCAGGACAGGGACGGTGCGGTGGCAGCGAGGACCGAGCACGACGAGCGGACCGACACGTCCGCGTCCCCGCCCCCGGCACGCCGGCGCGGCCGTCACCCCGTCGCGACGGCCGTCAGCGTCTTCGGCGAACTGCTGATCACCGCGGGCCTGGTGCTCGCGCTGTTCGTCGCGTACTCCCTGTGGTGGACCAACGTGCTCGCCGACCGCGAGGCCGACCGGCAGGGTGACACGGTCCGCAGCAAGTGGGCGGACGGGCCGGGCGCCCTGGACACCAAGGACGGCATCGGCTTCCTGCACGTACCCGCCATGAAGAACGGCGAGGTGCTGGTCAAGAAGGGCACCGACCCCAAGACCCTCAACAACGGCATCGCGGGCTACTACACGGACCCCGTCGAGTCGGGCCTCCCCTGGGACGACGAGGGCAACTTCACCCTGGCCGCGCACCGCGACGGGCACGGCGCGAAGTTCCACAACATCCACAAGCTGAAGAACGGTGATCCGGTCGTCTTCGAGACCAAGGACACCTGGTACGTCTACAAGGTCTACAAGACGCTCCCCGAGACGTCGAAGTTCAACGTCGACGTGATCCAGCCGGTCCCGGAGGAGTCGGGCGTCGAGGAGCCGGGCCGCTACATCACGCTGACGACCTGCACCCCGGTCTACACCTCGAAGTACCGGTACATCGTGTGGGGCGAGCTGGAGCGTACGGAGAAGGTCGACAAGGACCGCACGATCCCGGCCGAGCTGCGCTGAGCCACCGCGCCGAGCGCACGCGGATGTCCTGTGCCACTGAACCTTGAGCGTGTGTCATCGAAGTTTGAGTGGCATGGGTACCTGGTCGTCAGGGGTGCCGTGGGGAGCTCACGGGTGTGTCCGCGACCGTTGGCGTAGCTCCCAGGACGGGCGCCCGGATGATTCTGTGTGCGCGTTCCCTCCTGGGGCTTTCAGCCGAGCTGCTCGGCCAGTCCGACGATGATGCCCTCCGGGCCGCGGAGGTAGCAGAGTAGATAGCTGTCCTCGAACCGGGCGATTTTGCCGACGACTTCGGCGCCGTGAGAGCGCAGGCGAGCAACGGTGTCCTCGATGTCGTCGACGGCGAACATGACGCGGTGCGTGCCCAGAATGTTGTGCGGCCGGTTGCGCGGTTCGGCGCTGATCGCCGCGGGGCTGAGGTACTTCGCCAGCTCGAGCCGGCTGTGACCGTCCGGGGTCCGGACCATCGCGATGTCACAGCGGACGCCGTCGAGTCCGGTGCACTGGTCGGCGACGAGGCCCTCGACCTTCGCCCTGCCCTCCAGCTCCATACCGAGTTCCACGAAGAACGCGATGGCGGCATCCATGTCCTCGACGACGATGCCGACGTTGTCCATCCGCTGAATCGCCATGCTGGTTTCTCCTTCTTCTTCGTGCGGCCGGTGGTGACCGCTGACGCCCCTGGGACGGAACCGCCAGGCCGTTCTCGACACCCCTGCCACGTCTTCTTTGAAAATCTCTTGACGCAACAGTGCCCGTCACACGCCAGTCGTACCGCTTCAGAGAAACGCCGCAGGTCAGAGGCCACCTCGCTATTCTGCGGACCAACACTGACTCTCAGCCAGGCCGACTGAACACTCAGCGAGCGACCTGAACCGCTCAAGCTTCGATGGCACACGCTCAACCTTCAGTGGCACAGGACAGCGGAAGCGGACGCTGCCGAGCACAGGCAGACGCCACGCCCACGGGAAGGGCCCCGGTCACCATCGCGGTGACCGGGGCCCATCGTCGTACGGGGCGGGTGTGCGGGGGCTCAGTCGCCCCGGCCTCCGAGGAAGCCGCCTCCGTCGTTGCCGCGGCCCTCGATGGTCACGAGGAGGACGGTGCTGCCCTTCTCCGCCTGAGTGGTCGGCGCCGGGCTGCTGGTGATCACCTGGGCGTTCGGCTTGTCGACCGAGTTCGGGGCGAGCTGGACCACGAAGCCGAGCGCTTCCAGCCGGCCCTTCACCTCCTGGTACGGCTTGCCGCCGATGTCACCGGGGATCTGGACCTGCTCCGGCTGCTCCGGCCCCTTGGAGACCTTCAGGACGATCTGCACGTCCTTGGCCTGCTTGCTCGGGCCCGCGGGGGTCTGCTCGACCACCTCGCCGGCCGGCTTCTCCGAGTCCACGTCGGCCCGTGAGACGTTGGTGAAGCCGAGCTGACTGAGCTGGGCGACGGCGGCGTCGTACTGCCGGGTGCGCACGTCGGGCATCGGGTCGGTCGTCTTCTTGGCCACGGTGATGGTGACCTCGGCCCCGTCCTCGGCCTTCGCGCCGCCCTTGGGGTCCTGCTTGATCACGGTTCCCTCGGTCTCCTCGGACTCCTCCGTGGTGACGTTGACCGTGAAACCCTTGTCCTCCAGGACCTGGCGGGCGCCGTCCTCGGACTTCTCCAGGATGTTGGGGACCTCGGTCTTCGGCGCTCCGGTGGAGACGACGACCGTGACGGTGCCTTCCTTGTCCATCATCGCGTCGGCCGACGGCTCCTGCGAGCAGATCTCGCCCTTCTCCTGCTCCTCGCACGGCTCCTCGGCGCCGACCTTCAGGGTGACGCCGGCGTTCTCCGCGAGTCTCTCCGCGCCCTCGACCGTGGAGCCCACCAGGTTCGGGGCCTTGATCCGGCCGTCGTCGCTGGTCGGGGTGAAGACCACCCGGCCGATCAGGATCGCGCCGATGAGCACCAGAATGCCCGCGACGACCAGCAGGACCGTCGAGGTGCTGCTCTTCTTCTGCTGGCGGCGGCGACCCTGGCGGTCGTCGTAGCCGTAGCCGCCGTCATCCGGGTTGACCGGCGGCAGCATCGAGGTCTGCGCGTTGTTCTGGTCGGCCGGGCGCAGGGCGGTGGTGGGCTGGTCGTTGTTGTAGCCGTCGTAGCCCCCGTACCCCGCGGCGCCCATCGCCGCCGTGGCCGCGACCGGCCGGCCGTCGAGGCAGGCCTCGATGTCGGCCCGCATCTCGTCGGCGGACTGGTAGCGGTAGTCCGGGTCCTTGGTCAGCGCCTTGAGGACGATCGCGTCCATCTCGGGCGTGATCTCCGGGTCGAAGTTGCTCGGCGGCTGCGGCTCCTCCCGGACGTGCTGGTAGGCCACCGCGACGGGCGAGTCCCCGACGAACGGGGGCCGCACGGCGAGCAGCTCGTACAGCAGGCAGCCGGTGGAGTACAGGTCGGAGCGCGCGTCGACCTGCTCGCCCTTGGCCTGCTCCGGGGAGAGGTACTGGGCGGTGCCGATGACCGCGGCGGTCTGCGTCATCGTCATCCCGGAGTCGCCCATGGCACGGGCGATGCCGAAGTCCATGACCTTGACCTGGCCGGTGCGCGTCAGCATGACGTTCGCCGGCTTGATGTCACGGTGGACGATCTGGGCGCGGTGCGAGTACTCCAGGGCCTGGAGGATGCCGACCGTCATCTCCAGCGTGCGCTCGGGGAGCAGCCGGCGACCGGAGTGCAGCAGTTCCCTCAGCGTCGACCCGTCGACGTACTCCATCACGATGTACGGGATGGAGACCCCGTCGACGTAGTCCTCGCCGGTGTCGTACACGGCGACGATCGCGGGGTGGTTGAGCGAGGCGGCCGACTGGGCCTCACGGCGGAACCGGGCCTGGAAGGACGGGTCGCGGGCCAGATCGGCCCGGAGCGTCTTCACAGCTACGGTGCGGCCGAGCCGGGTGTCGTGCGCGAGGTAGACCTCGGCCATGCCACCACGGCCGAGCACCGAGCCCAGCTCGTACCGGCCGCCGAGGCGACGCGGCTCTTCCATAACTGTTCCAGCCCTCTCCGTCAGTCCCGACCGCACCCGTGTGTGGTCCGCGGCGGTGCGCTGTTCGCGCATACGCTACCGGGCACGGGTGACGTGATCAGCCCGCATCCGTCAGCCGATATCCGACCGGTATCCGATGTCCGGTATGGACGGGCGGCCGCCGTGACAGGTCTCACTTCCCGCTGTCGATGACTGCCTTCATCACGTCGCGCGCGATGGGGGCGGCCAGACCGCCACCGGAGATGTCGTCCCGGTTGGCGTTGCCGTCCTCGACCACGACGGCGACGGCGACCGGGGAGCCGTTGTCGGTCTTCGCGTACGAGATGAACCAGGCGTACGGCTTCTCGCTGTTGTTCAGACCGTGCTGTGCGGTACCGGTCTTGCCGCCCACTGTGACGCCGGGGATCTGCGCGTTGGTTCCCGTGCCGTCCTTGACGACGGTCTCCATCATCTGCTGGATCTTCTGGGCGTTCTCACCGGAGAGCGCGCGGCCGATCTCTTCGGGCTCGTGGGTGAAGACCGGGTCCAGGTTGGGCGCCTGGCGCTCGGCGACCATGTACGGCTGCATCAGCTTGCCGTCGTTGGCGATCGCGGAGGCCACCATGGCCATCTGGAGCGGGGTGGTCCGGTTGGACGCCTGGCCGATGCCGGCCATCGCGTTCTGCGGCCGGTTGTCCTCGGGGTAGATGCTCGCGTCGGCGCGGACGGGCGTGAAGACTTCCTCGTTGAAGCCGAACTTTTCCGTCTGCTCGATCATCTTCTTGTTGCCGAGGTCGTCGCTCATCTTCCCGAAGACGGTGTTGCACGACACCCGCAGGGCCTCGCGCAGCGTGGCGTTCTCGCAGGGGATGTTGCCCTCGTTCTTGAGCTGCGTGGTGGACTGCGGCAGCGTCCAGGGCAGCGGCGAGTCCGTCTTGGCGTCGATGTCGTCGTAGAGCCCGTTCTCCAGGGCGGCGGCGGCGGTGACGACCTTGAAGGTGGAGCCCGGGGGGTAGGTCTCGCGCAATGCCCGGTTGAGCATCGGCTTGTCCTCGTCGTTCAGGAGCTTCTGCCGGTTGTCCGAGTCCTTGAGCGAGTTCCCGGCGAAGACCGAGGGGTCGTAGGACGGAGTGCTGGCGAGGGCGAGGATGGCGCCGCTCTTCGGGTCGAGGGCGACCACCGCGCCCTTCTTCTCGCCGAGCCCCTTGAAGGCGGCCTTCTGGGCGTCACCGTTCAGCGTGGTGACGACGTTGCCGCCGCGCTTCTCGTCGCCGGTGAACATCGACAGCGTCCGGTCGAAGAACAGCTGGTCGCTGTTGCCGGTGAGGATGCCGTCCTCCAGGTTCTCCAGCTGCGAGGAGCCGAAGGCCTGCGAGGAATAGCCGGTCACGGGGGCCCACAGGGGCCCGTTCTTCCAGATCCGCTTGTACGTGAAGTCGCTGTCCTCGGTCTCGGCGGAGCCGGTGATCGCCTTGCCGTCGACGATGATGTCGCCGCGCTCGTGGGCGTACCGCTCGATCTCGACGCGGCGGTTGTACTTGTGGCTGTTCAGCTCGTCGGCACGGACGTACTGGAGCCAGTTGTCCCGGATGAGGAGCGAGAGGACGAGGATCCCGCAGAAGATCGCGATCCGGCGCAGGGGCTTGTTCACGGCCGTACCACCTGGGTCATCTCGGCGTCGGTGGACGGGGAGGGAGCAGGTGCCGGGCGGCGGGCGGTGTCGCTGATTCTGATGAGAATGGCGATCAGGGCCCAGTTGGCGAGCACGGAGGAACCACCTGCCGCCAGGAACGGCATCGTCATACCGGTGAGCGGGATGAGGCCCATCACACCGCCGGCGACGACGAACACCTGGATGGCGAACGAGCCGGAGAGGCCGATCGCGAGCAGCTTGCCGAACGGGTCGCGGGCCGCCAGGGCGGTGCGCACTCCGCGCTCGACGATCAGGCCGTAGACGAGGAGCACGGCCATCATCCCGGCGAGCCCGAGCTCCTCGCCGACCGTGGCGAGGATGAAGTCGGAGTTGGCGGCGAAGCCGATCAGGTCGGAGTTGCCCTGGCCGAGCCCGGTCCCGAGGGTGCCTCCGGAGCCGAAGGCCATCAGGGATTTCGCCATCTGCTCGCTGGCGTTCACCTTGCCCCAGCCCGCGAACGGGTCGAGCCAGGCGGTGATGCGCTGCTGGACGTGCGGTTCGAACGAGGCGACGCCGACCGCTCCGACCGCGGACATCAGCAGGCCGAAGACGATCCAGCTGGTGCGCTCGGTGGCGACGTACAGCATCACGACGAACATGCCGAAGAAGAGCAGCGAGGAACCGAGGTCGGTCTCGAAGACCAGGATCAGGATCGAGAACGCCCAGACCATCAGGATCGGGCCCAGGTCACGGCCGCGGGGGAGATACAGGCCCATGAACCGGCGGCTGGCCAGGGCCAGCGCGTCCCGCTTGACCATCAGATAGCCCGCGAAGAACACGGTGATGATGATCTTGGCGAACTCGCCGGGCTGGAGCGTTCCGACTCCCGGGATCTTGATCCAGATCTTGGCGCCGTTCACGGCGGGGAAGAACATCGGCAGGATCAGCAGGAACAGCGCCACGACCATGGAGATGTACGTGTAGCGCTGCAGGATGCGGTGATCCTTCAGGACCGCCAGGACCACGACCAGCGTCCCCACGCCGATGGCGGAGAACAGCAGCTGCTTCGAGGCGGCGGGGGCGAAGGTGTCCAGGGCCTGGAAGCGCTCGGACTGGTCCAGCCGCCAGATGAGCGCCAGCCCGAGCCCGTTGAGCAGGGTCGCCAGGGGCAGCAGCAGCGGGTCGGCGTACGGCGCGAATCTGCGCACCGCGAGGTGGGCGACCCCGCCGAGCAGCGCGAGTCCCGCCCCGTAGCCGAGCATCCCCGAGGGGAGTTCGCCGTTGAGGGCGAGGCCCACGTTGGCGTAGGCGAACACCGAGATGGCGACGGCGAAGACGACGAGCACCAGCTCGGTGTTGCGGCGGCTCGGTGCGTCGATCGCGCCGATGGTGGTCGTATTGGTGACAACGCTCATGGTGTTGAAGGCCCCCTACGGCTTACTGCTTACCGCACTGCGGGACCAGCTTCTTCTCTTCCTCCGAGAGGCTGGGGCCGGGAGTGGGAGCGGTGGTCGGCTTGGTCGCCTTGGCAACGGACGTGGCGGAAGTCCTGGTGGCGGGGGCCCCGGCGGTGCCGCCGGCCTCGCCCTCGCCCGTACGGGCCCGGTTCTCGGCGTCGGCCGCGCGGCGCTGCGCGTCCTTCTTGCAGGCGGAGGCCTGCGCGGCGAGCTCGGCGACCTTCTCGCGGGCGTCGGTGATGCTGCCCTCGGCGATGGTCGACTCGACCTGCTTGCGCTGGTACGGCGGCAGGTACTTGAGCTCGATCTCGGGGTGGTTCTTCTCGATCTTCGAGAGCGAGACCCATGCGAGGTCCTGGCTGATGCCCTGGAACAGCGCGACGTTCCCGTCCTTCGCGCCGACGTAGTACTGCGTCTGCGTCCAGCGGTAGCCGCCGTACAGACCGCCGCCGATCACGGCCAGCGCGAGCACGATGTAGACGGATCGCTTCAGCCACTTACGGCCGCCACGCGGCTGGTCGAAGTCGTCGTCGGTGTAGGCGTCGTAGGAGCCGTCCGGCATGCCGTCGTAGCCGACGTCGCCACTGCCGGGCGGGCCGAAGCCGCCGGCGGGCGGGGGCACGGGGCGGCCGAGGCCGGCGGCGCGTCCGGCGGGCGTCTGCATGGCCCCGCCGTCGCCCAGCTGGGCCTGGTTCTCCGCGACCGCGCCGACGACGACCGGCGTGTCGTTGAGCTGCCCGGCCAGGGTGTCGTTGCTGTCGACGTCCAGGACGTCGGCCACGATGCAGGTGATGTTGTCCGGGCCGCCGCCGCGCAGGGCGAGCTGGATCAGCTCCTGGATGGTCTCCTGCGGGCCCTGATAGCTGGCGAGGGTCTCTTCCATCGTCTGGTGCGAGACCACGCCGGAGAGGCCGTCCGAGCAGATCAGATAGCGGTCGCCGGCGCGGACTTCGCGGATGGAGAGGTCCGGCTCGACATGGTCGCCGCTGCCCAGCGCCCGCATCAGCAGGGAGCGCTGCGGGTGGGTGGTGGCCTCTTCCTCGGTGATCCGGCCCTCGTCGACGAGGCGCTGCACCCAGGTGTGGTCCTGGGTGATCTGCGTCAGGACGCCGTCGCGCAGCAGGTACGCACGGGAGTCGCCGACGTGCACCAGGCCCAGGCGCTGACCGGTCCAGAGCAGGGCGGTGAGCGTGGTGCCCATGCCCTCCAGCTGGGGGTCCTCCTCGACCATGACGCGCAACTGGTCGTTCGCCTGCTGCACGGCCGTGCCGAGCGAGGTCAGGAGATCGGATCCCGGTACGTCGTCGTCGAGCGGGACGAGCGTGGAGATCACCTCGGAGCTGGCGACCTCACCGGCCGCCTGACCGCCCATGCCGTCGGCGATGGCGAGGAGCCGGGGACCGGCATAGCCGGAGTCCTCGTTGCCCTCCCGGATCATGCCCTTGTGCGACCCGGCGGCGAAGCGCAGCGACAGACTCATGCGCACCTCGCCCGTCGGCTCGGGGTACAGCCTGTCTCGAGCCACACTGCCCACCCTCCGGTCGGGAACCGGGCAGCGTCCGCCGTCGGGACCGCCGCGGCTCGCTCGCTCCGCTCGCTCATTGTCGTACTACTTCCGCAGCTCGATGACGGTCTTGCCGATACGGATCGGCGCGCCCAGCGGAACTGGTGTCGGGGTGGTGAGCCGGGTCCGTTCCAGATACGTGCCGTTGGTGGACCCGAGATCCTCGACGATCCACTGGCCGTCACGGTCCGGGTAGATCCTGGCATGCCTGCTGGACGCGTAGTCGTCGTCCAGCACGATCGTTGAGTCGTGGGCCCGGCCCAGGGTGATGGTCTGGCCCTGGAGCGCGACCGTGGTGCCCGTGAGCGTGCCCTCGGACACCACCAGCTTTGTGGGTGCCCCGCGGCGCTGCCGGCCGGGCTGCTGGCGCTGCTGGGGCGGCGCCGCTTGTTGTTGGCGACCCTGTTGCGGGCGCGGGTCGGCGGCAGTGCGGCGTGAGCCGCGCTGCGTGACGCGCGTTCCGAACAGGTCGCTGCGGATGACCTGTACGGCCACGATGACGAACAGCCACAGAACAGCCAGGAAACCTAGCCGCATGACCGTCAGGGTCAGCTCTGACATTGCCCCCGCTTCACCCTTCGGCTTGCCGGTAAACGATGGTGGTGCTGCCCACGACGATCCGCGAGCCGTCGCGGAGCGTAGCGCGGGTGGTGTGCTGCCCGTCCACCACGATGCCGTTGGTAGACCCGAGATCCTGGATCGTCGAGGGCGTTCCGGTCCGGATCTCACAGTGCCGGCGGGATACGCCGGGGTCGTCGATCCGCACGTCGGCGTCGGTGGATCGTCCCATCACCAACGTCGGGCGGGAAATCTGATGGCGAGTGCCGTTGATCTCGATCCAGCGCCGCGTCCGGGCGTCCGGCAGGGAGCCGGGCGCGGCCGGCGGGCGCCGGTCGTTCGTGGGGGCCGAGGGCCGCCCGGCGCCGGGCGGCGGGGCCGCGGGCATCGGCGGAGCGGCGCTCGGGGGGTAGCCGTAGCCGCCGGGGGCCTGCGGGGCGGCGGGCCGCCCGGCCGCGGGCTGGGGCGGGGCCGACGGGTCCTGCTGTGACGTACTCGACGCGAGCGTGCGGCTGCGGACCCGGTAGAGCCCGGTGTCGAGGTCGTCGGCCTTCTCCAGGTGGACCTTGATCGGCCCCATGAAGGTGTAGCGCTGCTGCTTGGCGTAGTCGCGCACCAGGCCCGAGAGTTCGTCACCCAGCTGACCGGAGTACGGGCTGAGCCGCTCGTAGTCGGGTGTGCTGAGTTCGACGATGAAGTCGTTGGGGACGACGGTCCGCTCGCGGTTCCAGATCGTCGCGTTGTTGTCGCACTCGCGCTGGAGGGCGCCGGCGATCTCGACGGGCTGCACCTCGGACTTGAAGACCTTGGCGAAGGTGCCGTTGACCAGCCCCTCGAGGCGCTGCTCGAAACGCTTCATGACCCCCATGGGGCACCTCCTCCGTTGTCATCGTCCCTGTACTGCTTACTGATCGTATCCACGCGGCGGGAAATCGGCTGGTTCCCCTTGTCCGGCCTGTGGATGAGTGTCACCCCTCACACGGATCGTAGAGGTGGCTTCCTCACAGTGTCCCGCACTCGGGACGCACTCTGGAGGAGTGGGGGCGACGGTTCGGGGTTCCCGCTTTCCCTCCCGGAGCCGGCGGAACAACGGATGTGAATCCACCCTGTCCACCGTGCTAATCTTCCGTTTGTCGCCAGGCGCTCACCCCACACGGTGAGAGTATGGAACACCACTTATGCGCGAGTGGCGGAACGGCAGACGCGCTGGCTTCAGGTGCCAGTGTCCTTCGGGACGTGGGGGTTCAAATCCCCCCTCGCGCACAACGGCAGTTGCTTGCAGCAGTTGAAGTTGATTCGGGAGAACCCCCGCTTCGGAGAGATCCGGAGCGGGGGTTCTTCGTGTTGTTCCGTGTTTTTGACGGACGGGCGGGGTACGGACAGGCGGGTAAGGGGGAGGCGGCAGCGGTGTCCGCAGCCGGTGATCCACCGGGTACGGGCGCGGTTTCCGGACAGACCGATGGCCAGTGCAACGGCGCACTTGCATACGCTGGCCGCAGAGGTTGGATCGACGGCGGCTCGGCGGTGAAGGGCTGAGCGCACAGAACGTCCCGGAGGCAGGAAATGGCGAAGCAGGCTCGCGCGGTCCAGACGTGGCGGTCGATCGTGGACGCTGCGGCGAGTGTCTTCGACGACTACGGCTACGAGCGTGCCGCCATCTCGGAGATCCTCCGCCGCGCCAAGGTCACCAAGGGGGCCTTGTACTTCCACTTCGCCTCCAAGGAGGCCATCGCGCAGGCGATCATGGACGAGCAGACCTCCACGATCGAGTTCGAGCAGGAGGGGTCACCGCTCCAGTCCCTGGTGGACGGTGGCCAGCAGTTCGCTTTCGCCCTGCGCCACAACGCGATGGCCCGTGCCGGTACGAGGCTCTCCATCGAGGGCGTCTTCCTCGGAGGACCGCATCCGTGGGGTGACTGGATCGACGCGACGGCCCGGATGCTGGAGCTGGGCCAGGAGCGCGGTGAGGTGTTCCCGCAGATCGACCCGATGGTGTCGGCCAAAATCATCGTCGCTTCGTTCACCGGTATTCAGCTGGTCTCGGAGGCCGACTCCGGTCGCGCCGACCTGCGCGAGCAGGTGGCGGAGATGTGGCGCCACATCCTGCCGTCGATCGCTCATCCCGGTGTCATCGCCCACATCAAGCCGGAGGGCCGGGTGGATCTGGCGGCTCAGGCGCGCGAGAAGGCGGAGCGGGAGGAGCGGGAGGGGCGGGAGGCCAGGAATGCCGCAGAGGCCGCAGAGGCCAAGGACGCGGCCTCCCGGCCGGGCGAGTCAGGCCCGCGGGACGGTGGATCCGGCCGCGGTACGAGGTTCGGGCAGGCCGCCGACGAGGCCGACGAGGAGCCGGCGGGTGCGGTGGTGGCGGCCGGAGGGGCTGCCTGAACCGGGCCTGGGGCCTGCCTGCTTCACTAGCGTGTCTACGGCGCGTGTTTGAGGGGCGTCTTTACCGGGCGTGTTTGCGGGGCGTGCCATGTTTCACGTGAAACACCCGATTCGTCAGCGACATCATGATCATCGTGCGCAGCTTCTCCAAGTAGTTCTGGACAAATTCGAAGCTCTCGCGAGGGGTGCCCGGAGCGCACGAACAGCCCCGGCCGGCGACGACGGTCATCGGGGTCCCTGCGGCTGGGGAGTCCGGTCCCGTGTTGTGTCCGACGCGGACGGCCATGACGGATCCATTCCGTCCCTGACTGCTCATGGCATAGCTACTTATCTTTAGTAAGCCGCTTGTGGTGGCGCAGTACTCTAGGGGTATGGCGGATCACAGTGAACAGGCCTGTCGACGGGTCGACGGGGGGATCAGCCGCGTCTTCGAGTTGTTCGGCAAGCGCTGGACCGGCCCTATCGTCTCGGTGCTGCTGCAGCGCCCGGTGCACTTCGCCGAACTGCGCCGGGCGATTCCCGGAATCAGTGAGCGCATGCTCTCGGACCGGCTGACCGAACTCGGCGCGGCCGGTCTGGTGATCCGCGAGGTCGACGAGGGGCCGCCGCTGCGCGTCGCGTACCGGCTCACCGAGGCCGGCGCCGCGATGGAACCCGCGCTCAAGGAGCTCGGGCGGTGGGCGGACACCTATCTGGCGCGGGACGAAGGAGCAACTGGCTGCTGACGGCGTCCCGCCGGACCGGCGGGATGGCGGAACCGGCCGTTGACGCGTCCCACCGCACCGGGGCGCTCCGCGGTTGTCCACAGGGGCTGGCGGGTGTCTGTCCACAGGCCCCGGCGAGGACCGGGAATCGGCGGTACCGTCGTGCTCGGCCGCTGCTGGACACGGCCGCTGGCCGGTCGGACAGCCGGGCAGCCGGAGCGGTACGAAGGTGGGGGGCGACGCTCCATGGGCGGAACCGAGGCGACGATGCCTGAGCAGCGGACTGAGGGTGCGACCGGAGCTGCGGGAACCGAGGGATCGGGCCTGCGCATTCCGGTTGTGCCCGGGTTCGCCCGGCGTGGGGCCGCACATTCACCGAAGACGGCGGGCAAGGCGCTCCGCGACCGGGTCCCGCGGTCCTCGCACGCTTCGCTGGTGCTGCCGCCGGGACGGCCGGACGCGGTGCGGGCGGTCGAGGAGTCGAACCGGGGCCGGGTGCCGGGCCTGACGCCGATACGGGTGGGCCGGATGGCCGCCACGCCGTTCGCCTTCCTGCGGGGTGCGGCCGGTCTGATGGCCCACGACCTGACGGGCAGCCCGGTCACCGGTGTGGGCGCCCAGCTCTGCGGCGACGCGCACGCGGCCAACTTCGGCCTCTACGGCGATGCCCGGGGCAGCCTGGTCATCGATCTGAACGACTTCGACGAGACCGTCTTCGGGCCGTGGGAGTGGGACCTCAAACGGCTCGCCGCCTCGCTGGTGCTCGCGGGCCGGGCCGCCGGAGCCGACGAGGACACCTGCCGCCGGGGCGCGTACGACGCCGTCGGCGCCTACCGGCGCACGATGCGGCTGCTGGCCCGGCTGCCCGCCCTCGACGCCTGGAACGCGATCGCGGACGAGGAGCTCGTCTCGCACACGGACGCGCGTGACCTGGTCGGCACCCTGGAGCGGGTCTCGGAGAAGGCCCGTAACAACACCAGCGCCCGCTTCGCCGCCCGGTCCACGGAGGAGTGCCCCGACGGCGGCCGGCGCTTCGTCGACGCCCGGCCCGTGCTGCGCCGGGTGCCGGACGCGGAGGCCGCGGTCGTGGCCGCCGGGCTCGGCGGCTATCTCTCCACCGTCTCCGAGGACCGGGTGCCGCTGCTGGCCCGGTACGCGATCCACGACGTGGCGTTCCGGGTGGTCGGCACCGGCAGCGTGGGGACCCGGTCGTATGTGGTGCTGCTGCTCGACCACCGGGGTGAGCCGTTGGTCCTCCAGGTGAAGGAGGCGCGTCCTTCGGTGCTTGCCCCCTATCTGCCCGCGGTCGGTTTCGACGTGCCGGAGGTGGCGCACGAGGGCCGCAGGGTGGTGCTCGGACAGAAGCGGATGCAGGTCGTCAGTGACATTCTGCTCGGCTGGGCGGACGTCGACGGCAGGCAGTTCCAGGTCCGGCAGTTCCGGAACCGCAAGGGCAGCGTGGACCCCGCCGCGCTCGCCGCCGACCAGGTGGACGACTACGGGCGGATGACCGGCGCGCTGCTCGCGCGGGCGCACGCGCACAGCGCCGATCCCCGCCTGCTGGCGGGCTACTGCGGCAAGAACGACGAACTCGACGGGGCGGTGGCCGCCTTCGCGGTGACGTACGCCGACCGTACGGAAGCGGACCACGCCGAGCTGGTGCGGGCGATCAAGGCGGGCAGGCTGGCCGCCGAGTTCGGTGTATGACGGGTCCGTGAGGCGGTGGGCCCCGGGGCCGGGGCCCACCGTGTGTGCTGTGCCGCCGGGCCGTGGCCATACGCTGGACGGGTGACCCACGAAGCCGCCGGGGTGCCGACCACCCGGAACGATGAAGACCGGCAGGACAACGACCGGCCGGACGAGCCCCGGCCCGCCCCGGCAGCGCGGGATGCCTCCGGTGCACCGGACGCCCCGGAGGCACCGGGCGCCCCGGATGCTTCCGGGGCCACGGACGCGGACGCCGCTGCCGGGGAGTCCGTCGGTCCCGAGGACGCCGCGCCGCGCCCCGAGGCGCGGCTGGCCAGGGCGGTGCAGGTCGCCGAGCAGGCGTTGATCGAGTTCGAGATCGCGGTGGAGACCTTCCGGGTGGAGGTGGAGAACTTCTCTCGGCTGCACCACCAGAAGCTCGGCCCGATGTACACCCGCCTCGACGAACTGGACGCGCTGATCGCGGAGGCGCGGGCCGCCCGGACCGGGGACCCGGAGGACGAGCGCAAGGCGCGGGAGGCGCGGGCGGTCGTCATGCCGATGCCCGGGGTCGACGAGCTGTTCCACGACTGGATGGACACCGACGGGCTGTCGCCCGAGGCCGCGGCCATGCTCACCGAGCAGCCGGTCCGGCCGCCGAAGCGGGTCAGGCCGAGCGAGGAGGCCCGCAAGCTCTACCGGGAGCTGGCCCGCAAGGCGCACCCGGACCTCGCCCAGGACGAGCCGGAGCGGCAGCGCCGGGACGAGTTCATCGCCCGGGTGAACGCCGCCTACGGGCGCGGTGACGTCGAGCTGCTCAAGGAACTCGTGGCGGAGTGGGCGGCCGGTCCGGCGCAGCAGCCGGCCCCGCTGAGCGAGAGCGAGGGGCTCTACGCCCGGCTGGAGTGGCTCAGCCGGCGCAAGGAGCTGCTGACGGTGCTCGCCAAGGAGCTGGAGGAGGGTGCGATCGGCTCGATGCTGCGGATGGCCCCGGACGACCCGGACCAGCTGCTGGAGGACATCGCGGAGCAACTGCTGGGCGAGGTGTCCCGGCGCGAGGCCGAGCTGGCGGAGCTGGTGCAGTAGCGTTCCGGTTGACTCTGCCGTGTATGTACGAGAGAAGGCATGACCCATGAATTTCGCCCCGCTGCCCTCGGTGGCCGCCGCGGCGGTGCCGTCGGACGGCTTCGTCCTGGATGTCCGTGAGAACGACGAGTGGGCAGCCGGTCACGTCGAGGGTGCGCTGCATATCCCGATGAGCGACTTCGTGGGCCGGTTCGGCGAGCTGACGGAAGCCGCCGAGGACGGCCGGCGCGTGCATGTGATGTGCCGGGTCGGCGGCCGGTCGGCCCAGGTCACCCAGTACCTGGTCCAGCAGGGCGTCGACGCGGTGAACATCGACGGCGGTATGCAGGCCTGGGACGGCGCCGGACGCCCGATGGTCACGGACAACGGGACGCCCGCCTTCGTCCTCTGAGCCCGGTGGGCGTCGACTGAGCCCGGTGGGCGTCGACGCCCTCGTCCTCCGCGTCCCGCCGGGCCGGGTTCGGGGGGCGGTCGTCAGCCGAGCGGGTGGGCGGCCAGCAGGTCGCCCAGGGCCTCCTCATGGGCAGCGGCCGGGCCGAGGGAGAGCTCGATCTGCTTCGCCCAGGCGTGGAAGCGGTGCAGTGGGTAGTCGGTGTCCGCGCCGAATCCGCCGTGCAGGTGCTGGGCTGTCTGCACGACGCGGCGGACGCCGTCGGAGGCCCAGATCTTCGCCACGGCGACATCGCCCGCCACGGGCAGCGGGCCCCCGGCGTCGGTGGAGATCCGCCAGGCGGCCTGCCAGAGGGTGGCCTCCATCGCCCGCAGGTCGATGTAGCGGTCGGCCGCCTGCACCGCCACCGCCTGGAACGTGGCGACCGGGAACCCGAACTGTTCGCGCTTGCCGGTGTATTCGGCGGTCATCGCGAGTACCCGCTCGCCCAGCCCGAGCGCGAGCGCGCAGGTTCCCGTGGTGAGCAGGGACCGCAGCCATTCCCAGCAGCGGGCCGCGTCGATCAGCTCGTGGGCCGCCACGCGCACGGCGTCGAGCCGGACCTCTGCCAGGCGTTCTCCGCTGGTGGAGACCTGGTCGGCCAGGGTGACGCCGTCGCGGGTACGAGGCACCAGGGCCAGGACCGGCCGACCCTCGGCGGTGTGCGCGGGGACGGCGATCCAGTCGGCCACCTGCGCCCAGGGAACCGCGGACTGGACCCCGTCGAGCACCCAGCCGGAGCCCCCGGCCCGGCCGTCGGCCTCCCGGTCGCCCTCCCCGTACGGCCGTGCTGTGACGGCGAGTTCGGCGGGATCGTGGCCGCTGCGTCCGTTGGCCCCGACCGTCAGGATCAGTTCGCCCCGGCCGGCCCGGGGCAGCAGCTCCGCCGCGAGGGAACGTTCGCCGTAGCGCTGGACCGCCATGGCGACCGCGCAGCTCTCCAGCAACGGGACCCTGGCCAGCACCCTGGCCGACTCCCGCAGGACCAGGCAGAGCGCGATCGGGTCGAGGCCCGCGCCCCCGTGGTCCGGCGACAGCGTGAGCCCGAGCAGGTCCGTGCGCGCCAGCTCGTTCCACAGCTGCCGGTCGATGTCCTCCGCCACGGCGCCCGGGGTCAGGGCGGGGCTGGGCGCGCGGTCGGGTGCGACATCCGAGAAGACGGCCCTGGCCGCCTCGACGGCCGCCTGCTGTTCCTCGGTGAAGGTGAAGTCCACTGTCCCGGCCTCCCGCTGCCGTTGACTACCTGACGGGTCGTCAAGATAGAACAGGTTCTATGGGAAGGGAACAGTGCGGCGGCGTACGCGCGCCTCAGCGGTCGAAGTCCAGCTCCACCTCCGGGGTGAGCGGATGCGACTGGCAGGCCAGCACGAAGCCCGCCCCGGTCTCCTCCGGTTCCAGCGCGAAGTTACGGTCCATCCGGACCTCGCCCGATACGAGGAAGGCCCGGCACGTCCCGCACACCCCGCCCTTGCAGGCGTACGGAGCGTCCGAACGGCTCCGCAGCACCGTCTCCAGCAGGGATTCGGTGTCCTGCACGGGCCAACTGCCCGAGCGGCCGTGGAGGGTGGCCGTCAGCACGGCGTCGGACGGGGCGGCGACCTTGACCCCCGTCACGTCGGCGGGGCCTTCGTCGACGTGGAAGATCTCCTGGTGGACCCGGGAGCGGTCGACGCCGAGCGCCCGCAGGGCCTTCTCCGCGCTCCGGACGAGGCCGAGTGGTCCGCACAGGAACCAGCCGTCCACCTCCGGCACCGGAAGCACGGCGGGCAGCAGGCCGGTGAGCCGCTCGGCGTCCAGCCGTCCGGAGGGGAGCCCGGCCGACTGCTCCTCCCGGGAGAGCGCGGTGACCAGCTGGAAGCGGTCCGGATACCGGTCCTTGAGGTCGGCCACCTCGTCGAGGAACATCGTCGAGGCCGCCGTGCGGTCACTGCGGAGCAGGCAGAACCGGGCCGTGGGCTCCCGGTCGAGCAGGGTGGCCGCCATCGACAGCACCGGGGTGATGCCGCTGCCGCCGACCACCGCCGCGAACAGACCCGGGCGCGGCTTCAGGACGAAGCGGCCCATCGGAGGCATGGCCTCCACCTGGTCCCCGACGGCCAGTTCCTTCAGGGCGTACGTGGAGAAGGCCCCGCCCTCGACCATGCGAATGCCCACCCGCAGCACCGGTTCGCCGGGCTGTTCGGTGGCGGGTGCGCAGATCGAGTACGAGCGGCGGATCTCCTGGCCGTCCACGGTGTAGCGCACGTTCAGATGCTGGCCGGGGGTGTGGCGGAAGGTCTCGCGCAGCTCGGCCGGCACGGCGAAGGTCACGGCCACCGCGTCGTCCGTGATCCGTTCGATCGCGCTGACCCGGAGCGGATGGAACATCTACAACTCCTTGAAGTGGTCGAACGGTTCACGGCAGGCGACGCAGCGGCGCAGGGCCTTGCACGCCGTGGAGGAGAACCGGCTGAGCAGCTCCGTGTCCGTGGAGCCGCAGTGCGGGCAGCGCACCGAGAGCGTCAGCGGCACGGGGCCCCCGTCGGCGCTGTGGGCGCGCGGCGGGGCGATGCCGAACTCGGCGAGCTTGCGGCGCCCCTCGGCGCTGATGTCGTCCGTCGACCAGGCCGGCGCCAGGACCGTGACCACGGAGACGTCCCCGACGCCGTGGTCGTGCAGCACCCGCTCGATGTCGGCGGACATCGCCTCGATCGCCGGGCAGCCGGTGTAGGTCGGGGTGAGCTGCACGGTCACCCGGCCCGGACCGTCCACCCGCACGTCCCGCAGGACGCCGAGCTCCGCCAGGGTCAGCACCGGAAGCTCGGGGTCGGGCACGGAGCCGGCGAGGTCGCGCAGCTCCGCCTCCAGCCTTGTGTCGGTCACCATGACGCCCCCGGATGACTGCGGTGCAGGTGCTGCATCTCGGCGATCATGCGGCCGAACGGCTCGGTGTGCAGGCCCTGCCGGCCCGCGCCCGCCGCCCAGCCCCCGGACTGCGGGCCCGCCGGGAGGGTCAGACCGGCCCGCTCGACGACATCGGTGACGGCGGCGAGCCAACTGCTGTGCAGCGCCTGCCAGTCGACACCGGAGTCCGGGGAGTCGAGTCCTTCGACCGGCTGGAACATCTCGCCGGTGAACCGCCACAGCGCGTCCAGGCCGCTCTGCATCCGGCGGTGGCTCTCCTCGGTGCCGTCGCCGAGTCTCAGGGCCCATTGCTCGGCGTGGTCGCGGTGGTAGGCCACTTCCTTGACGGCCTTGGCCGCCAGACCGGCGAACTCGCCGTCGCCGGTCGCCAGCCGCTCGTACAGCAGGTGCTGGTACACCGAGAAGTAGAGCTGCCTGGCGATGGTGTGGGCGAAGTCGCCGTTCGGCTGCTCCACCAGCTGGAGGTTGCGGAAGGCGCGCTCCTCGCGGAGGTAGGCGAGCTCGTCCTCGTCGCCGACGAGCGAGAGCAGCACCCGCGCCTGTCCCAGCAGGTCCAGGGCGATGTTGGCGAGAGCCAGCTCCTCCTCCAGGACGGGGGCGTGGCCGGCCCACTCCCCCAGCCGGTGCGAGAGCACCAGCGCGTCGTCGCCGAGGGCGAGTGCGGCGCTCACAGGTGCTTCACTCCGTCCGGGATCTCGTAGAACGTCGGGTGGCGGTAGGGCTTGTCGCCGGCCGGCTCGAAGAAGGAGTCCTTCTCGTCGGGGGAGGAGGCCGTGATCCCGGTGGACGGGACCACCCAGATCGAGACGCCCTCCGAGCGGCGGGTGTAGAGGTCGCGGGCGTTGCGCAGGGCCATCTCGGCGTCCGGCGCGTGCAGGCTGCCCGCATGGGTGTGGGACAGTCCGCGCCGCGAGCGCACGAACACCTCCCACAGGGGCCAGTCGGTCGAGCTGCTCATGCTGTCTCCTCCACCTGCCGCGCGGGCGCGCTGTTCTGTGCTGATGTCGTGGTCGCCACCTGTGCCGATGGCTGGGGCGATGACGGTGCCGGGGCGTGCTTGGCGGCGTACGCGGCTGCCGCGTCCCGGACCCAGGCGCCCTCCTCGTGGGCCGTGCGCCGCTGGGTGATCCGCTGGTCGTTGCAGGGGCCGTTGCCCTTGAGGACCGCCTGGAACTCGGCCCAGTCGATCGCGCCGAAGTCGTGCCGGCCGAGCTCCTCGTTCCACCGGATGTCGGGATCCGGGAGCTCCAGGCCCAGCGCTTCGGCCTGGGGCACGCAGATGTCCACGAAGCGTCGGCGCAGCTCGTCGTTGGAGTGCCGCTTGATCTTCCACGCCATGGACTGCTCGGAGTGCGACGAGGCGTCGTCGGGCGGGCCGAACATCATCAGGGAGGGCCACCACCAGCGGTTCACCGCGTCCTGGGCCATGGCGTGCTGGGCCTCGGTGCCGCGGCTGAGGGCGAGCAGCAGCTCGTACCCCTGGCGCTGGTGGAAGGACTCCTCCTTGCAGATGCGGACCATCGCGCGGGCGTAGGGGCCGTAGGAGCAGCGGCAGAGCGGCACCTGGTTGGTGATCGCCGCTCCGTCCACCAGCCAGCCGATCGCGCCGACGTCGGCCCAGGTCAGCGTGGGGTAGTTGAAGATCGATGAATAGCGCTGGCGGCCCGCGTGGAGCTTGTCGAGCAGCTCCTCGCGGCTGGTGCCCAGGGTCTCGGCGGCGCTGTAGAGATACAGGCCGTGGCCTGCCTCGTCCTGCACCTTGGCCATGAGGATCGCCTTGCGGCGCAGCGAAGGCGCCCGGGTGATCCAGTTGGCCTCGGGCTGCATGCCGATGATCTCCGAGTGGGCGTGCTGGGCCATCTGGCGGACCAGCGTCGCCCGGTAGGCGTCGGGCATCCAGTCGCGCGGCTCGATCCGCTCGTCCGCCGCGACGGCCGCGTCGAAGGCCGCGATGCGGTCCGCGCCCGCCGCGTCCACCACATCCGCCGCATCCGTCGTGCCGAGCGTCTTCTGCGTCGTCTGGTCCGCAGTCACTGCCGCCATCCCGGGCTCCCTACCGACCGATCGTTCGGTTCCTTGACTTCAATGGTGAGTCGGAGGCCCGTAGGGTGTCAACCCTGTGGATAACTGAGTGGTGATCGACGGTGAGCGGGGCGGGATGGATTCGGACCACGACAGGAGCTCTGCGGGCGGGGGGAAGGACGCCTGGCCGCAGGCCTTGAACCGGCCGGCACAGTCGCAGGACATCCCCGAAGCCATACCGCCGACGCCCTCGGCACCGGCGGCGGATCCCTCGGCCACCGGCCGGGGCATAGCCGGGCTCTCCTTTCCCTACCAGGTGGTCGCGGCCCTGGCGCTGTCCCTGATCGGGCTGCTCGCCTGCACGCAGGTGGCCATGGTGTTCCTGCACGTCGCCCCGTCCAACACGCTGACCAAACAGCACGGGAAGACGATCGACCGCTGGATCTATCCGGAGTTCGAGCAGAACTGGAAGCTCTTCGCGCCCAACCCGCTCCAGCAGAACGTCGCCGTCCACGTGCGGGCCGATGTGGTGGGGGCTGACGGCCGCCGCACCACGAGGTGGATGAACCTGACCCACGAGGACGGCAAAGGGATACGCGGCAACTTCTTCCCCAGCCATGTGGACCAGAACGAACTCCGCCGGGGCTGGGACTTCTACGTCAACTCCCACGACAGCGAGAACCGCCCCAACGGCCTGCGCGGGGACCTCTCCGAGCGCTACGTGCGGCGCATCGCGATGCTGAGGCTGAGCGAGCGTGACTACGGCGGCACGATCGAGCGCATCCAGCTCCGCTCCGCCACCAGCTCCATCGCCCCGCCCTCGTGGAGCGACGAGAAGATCAGTACCCGGCCCGTCTACCGCGTACTCCCCTGGTGGACCGTGACCCCGGACGATCTTCCCGCGCGTGACGCGGAGCAGCGGGACGAGGAACAGCGGGACAAGGCGCACGGCGTGGAGGAGAATCAGTGACCATCCCCTCGCCCGCCGGCCCGCGGAACACCGACCCGCAGCCCGGCGGCCCGCAGTCCGGCGGCCCCGGAGACCCGCAGTCCGGCGGCCCCCGCCCGGACGAGAGCCGCCCCGGAGGCCCCGGCGGCGGCCCAGCAGGTCCCGGCGACGGCCTGGGCCGCGCCCTTCACCGCGTCACGGCTTCGGCCCTCGGCCCGTACCAGAGTGCCGTCGTCCGGATCGGCTTCGCCGCCACCTACCTCTTCTTCCTGCTGCGCGAGCTGCCGCACCGCCACGAGCTGTACGGACCCGACAGCCCATGGCACTGGGACCTGGCCCGCCGGCTCACGGACGGCAACGAGGCCTTCTCCGTCCTGATGTGGACCGACAGCACGGTCTGGTTCGAGGCCGTGTACGTCCTCACGCTGCTGTCCGCCGCGGCGATGCTGCTCGGGTGGCGGACCCGGACCATGTCCGTCCTCTTCATGGTCGGCGTGCTCTCGGTGCAGAACCGCAGCATCTTCATGGGCGACGGCGGCGACAACGTCGTCCACCTCATGGCGATCTACCTGGTGCTGACGCGTTGCGCCCAGGTCTGGTCGCTGGACGCCCGGCGTGCGGCGCGCGACGCGCAGCGTGCCGCGGCGGGCCTGCCGCCGCTGCGGGACATCGTGGGTCCGGTGCTCTGGATGCTCCTCGGCTCCGTCCTCGTGGCGGCCACGCTGATGGGCGGGCTCGGCGGCACCTGGTGGCTCCCGACCCTGTTGTGGACGATCTGGCTCTCCGCCGCCGCCTGGTGGGCCGTGAACCGGTACCTGCCGCACGGCGAACCCCGCACCCTGCTCGACGTGCTGGCCAACCTCGCGCACAACGCCACCCTCGCCGTGATCATGGCCGAGGTCTGCCTGATCTACGCGACCGCCGGCTGGTACAAGATCCAGGGGTCGCGCTGGCAGGACGGCACCGCGCTCCACTACCCGCTGAACCTCGACTACTTCACCCCGTGGCCCGCCCTGTCGGACATCCTGGGCGCCAGCGGGCTGATGGTGATGGTGCTGACGTACGGCACGGTCATCGTCCAGGTCGCCTTTCCGTTCACGCTGTTCAACCGGCGGGTCAAGAACGTCCTGCTGGTCGCGATGATCTGCGAGCACGCGGGGATCGCCCTGCTGCTCGGGCTGCCGTTCTTCTCCATGGCGATGATCGCGGCCGACGCGGTGTTCCTTCCGACGGCCTTCCTCGTGTGGCTGGGCGCCCGGGTCACGACCGGCGGGCGGCGGCTGGTCTCCGGGCTGCCCGGCAGGTCACGTACGCCGGGGAAGCCCGGGACGCCAGGCATCACGCACGGGCCCGCGGACCCCCCGGAGGCCGGACCGGCGAAGGACGGCCACAGCGGTAGGGAGGAGCCCCGGCTCCAGGGCGGCGGTGGGGGCCATACGCTCGTCGGGTGAGCAGTGAGACCGGCAGTACCCAACAGCCCCCGGCCGCGGCCGAACCCTCCCGGGCCGCAACCGTCCAGGAGGGACCGCTCCCGCAGGAGGAACCCCTTCCGCAGGAGGAACCCCTCCAGTACGACGACGGCTACGGCCAGACGATCGGCGTCGGGCCGCACCCGCTGCCCTGGCCCGAGGGCGAGCGCTACGACCCCGAGCTGCTGGCCGACGGCGACCGGCGCAACGTCGGTGACGCGTACCGCTACTGGACGCGGGAGGCGATCGTCGCCGATCTCGACCTGCGGCGGCACGACTTCCACGTGGCCGTCGAGAACTGGGGCCACGACTTCAACATCGGCTCGGTGGTGCGGACCGCCAACGCCTTCCTGGCCAAGGAGATCCACATCGTGGGCCGACGGCGCTGGAACCGGCGCGGCGCCATGGTCACCGACCGCTACCAGCATGTGCGCCACCACCCCGACACGGCGGACCTGACCGCGTGGGCGGCGGCCGAGGGGCTGCCGATCATCGGGATCGACAACCTCCCCGGCGCGGTGCCGCTGGAGCGCACCGAGCTGCCGCGCCGGTGCGTCCTGCTGTTCGGGCAGGAGGGGCCCGGCCTGACGGAGGAAGCGCGTGAGCACGCCACGATGGTGTGCTCGATCGCGCAGTTCGGCTCGACCCGGTCCATCAACGCCGGCGCCGCCGCGGCCATCGCGATGCACGCGTGGGTGCAGCGCTACGCCGACGTCCCGGACCCGCGAGACGCTCTTTAGGCCTGGCGGCGCACCTCCACCACGCGGAAGCGGTTGGCGACGAAGGCTCCGTCGCACAGCGCCGCGTTCGCGGCGGGGTTGCCACCGGAGCCGTGGAAGTCGGAGAAGGCCGCGGTCTGGTTGACGTAGACCCCTCCGGTGAGGTTCAGCGAGAGCTGGGCCGACTCCTCCAGGCAGACGTCCTCGATGGCGCGCTCCACCTCGGGGGACGTGGTGTAGGCGCCGACCGTCATCGCCCCCTTGTCGCGGATCGTGCGGCGGAGCAGCTCCAGGGCGGCGGACGTCGACTCGACGGCGACGGCGAACGACACCGGCCCGAAGCACTCCGAGAGGTAGGCCGCGCCGTCGTCGGTCTTGGTGCCGTCGAGCTTCACGACGACCGGCGTACGGACGACCGCGTCGGGGAATTCGGCGTTCGCGACCGTCCGCGAGTCCAGCGCCACCTCGCCGAGCTCTCCGGCTGCCTCCACCCGGGCCCTGACGTCCGGGTTGACCAGTGCGCCGAGCAGGGAGGTCGCGCGGGCGTCGTCCCCGAGCAGCCCGGTGACGGCGGCCGCGAGGTCGGCCACCACGTCGTCGTAGGACTTGGCGCCGTCGTCGGTGGCGATGCCGTCCCGGGGAATCAGCAGGTTCTGCGGGGTGGTGCACATCTGGCCGCTGTACAGCGAGAGCGAGAACGCCAGGTTGGCGAGCATGCCCCGGTAGTCGTCGGTGGAGTCGACGACGATCGTGTTGACGCCGGCCTTCTCCGTGTAGACCTGGGCCTGGCGGGCGTTCTCCTCCAGCCAGTCGCCGAAGGCGGTGGAGCCGGTGTAGTCGATGATCCGGATCTCGGGACGGACCGCGAGGGTCTTGGCGATGCCCTCGCCGGGCCGCTCGGCGGCCAGCGCGACCAGATTCGGGTCGAAGCCCGCCTCGCTCAGCACCTCGCGGGCGATGGACACCGTGAGGGCCAGCGGGAGCACGGCGCGCGGGTGCGGCTTGACCAGCACCGGGTTGCCCGTGGCGAGGGAGGCGAAGAGGCCGGGGTAGCCGTTCCACGTGGGGAAGGTGTTGCAGCCGATGAGCAGCGCGACGCCGCGGCCCGACGTGATGAACGACTTGTGCAGCTTCAGCGGATCGCGCTTGCCCTGCGGCTTGGACCAGTCGGCGGTCTCCGGGGTACGGACCTGCTCGCGGTAGGCGTACGCCACGGCCTCCAGGCCGCGGTCCTGGGCGTGCGGGCCGCCCGCCTGGAACGCCATCATGAAGGCCTGGCCGCTCGTGTGCATCACCGCGTGGGCCAGCTCGTGGGTGCGGCCGCTGACCCGCGACAGGATCTCCAGACAGACCAGGGCCCGGATCTCCGGACCGGCCGCCCGCCAGGCGCCCGTGCCGGCCTTCATCGCCGGAAGCAGGACGTCCAGGTCGGCGTGCGGATACTCGACGCCGAGCTCCGGCCCGTACGGCGAGACCTCGCCGCCGGTCCAGCCGTCGGTGCCCGGCTGCCCGAGGTCGAGACGGGTGTTCAGGACGGCGTCGAACGCGGCCTTGCCCTCGGCGGCTCCCAGACTGCCCGGGGCGCCGCCCTCTCCGTAGGCCTTCGGGTGCTCGGGGTGCGGCGACCAGTACGCGCGGGTACTGATCACGTCGAGGGCCTGGTCGAGCGTGGGCCGGTGGGTCTCGGACAGCTGCTGGGGGGTGAGCGCGGCGGCCATGGCGGACCAACTCCTCATCGAGCCGGGCGGGGACGTACGGACGGAGTTAGAGTAACCGAACGATCGGTCGGGACAAGGGGCCCCAGGGAACCTGTGGATAACTCATGGGGGAGGATCGCGGACATGACCACGGCCAAGCGGGACACGTACACACCGGAGACCCTGCTCACCGTCGCCGTGCGTGTCTTCAACGAGCGCGGCTACGACGGCACGTCCATGGAGCATCTCTCCCGGGCGGCGGGCATCTCGAAATCCTCCATCTACCACCATGTGGCGGGCAAGGAGGAGCTGCTGCGCCGGGCCGTGAGCCGGGCGCTCGACGGTCTCTTCGCCATCCTCGACGAGCCGGGGGCGCTGCGCGGGCGCGCGGTCGAGCGGGTCGAGTACGTCACGCGCCGGACCGTTGACGTGCTGATGGCCGAGGTCCCCTACGTCACCCTGCTGCTGCGCGTGCGCGGCAACACGAAGACGGAGCGCTGGGCGCTGGAGCGGCGCCGCGAGTTCGACCAGCGGGTGTCGGAGCTGCTCCAGGCCGCGGTCGCCGAGGGCGACCTCCGGGCGGACGTGGACATACGGCTGGCGACCCGGCTGCTGTTCGGCATGGTGAACTCGCTGGTCGAGTGGTACCGGCCGCAGCCGGGCGGGTTCCCGGGGGAGGAGCAGCTCGCGGACACGGTCGTCCAGCTGGCCTTCGAGGGGATGCGGGCGAACGGCCGCTGAGCCCGCCCGGCGCGGTTTAGAGGGCCCGGCAGTAGGCGTGCTGAGTGGTCCATCGGACGCCCCGGAGGCAGTGCAGGCACGAGCCCGAGTGATCATGGAGTTCTCTACGCTCAGTGATCACCGGAGGGCCCGTGCCTGTCCTGCCATCATGCCTGCTCGAACCCCTGTGGGACCAGTTCGCGGCGCTGCTGCCCGAGCATGTCGACACGCACCCGCTCGGCTGCCATAACCCGCGCATCCCGGACCGGACCGTCTTCGAGCACGTGATTGCCGCGCTGGTCCACGGCTCCGGCTACGAGCGCGTCGCCGGCCCCGGTTGTTCCGACCGCACGATCCGACGTCGCGTCAAGTACTGGTCCCAGCTCGGTATATCCGAACAGGTACACGCCCTGGCGCTGCAGGCGTACGACCGCGTACTCGGCCTGGAACTCGACGAGCTGTCCGTGGACGGCTGCATCACCAAGGCCCCATGCGGCGGGGAGGCCGCCGGACGCTCGCCCGTGGACCGGGGCAAGCAGGGACTGAAGCGCTCAATGGCCACCGAAGCCACCGGCGTCCCGCTCGGTATCGTCTCGGCCGGGGCCAACCGCTACGACTCCCCGCTCCTCGTGCCCACCCTGGAGGCCGTCAAGGACCAGGTCGGCGCGCTGCCCGCGCAGGTCAACGTGAACCTGGACCGCGGCTACGACAGCGACAAGACCCGTTCCGCGCTGGCGGAGTTGGCCTTCACCGGCGAGATCGCCCGGAAGGGAGTGCCCGCCCCGATCCAGGCCGGCAAGAGGTGGGTGGTGGAGCGGAGCCACGCGTGGATGAACGGCTTCGGCAAGCTGCGGCGCTGCACGGAGAAGCGCAGCCGTGTCGTGGACTTCTACCTCTACCTGTCCGCAGCGATCGTCACGCTGCGTATGCTCATCCGCCGCGCGACCCCGCGCTACCGCTGGGACGGCCGCCCCACCACCAAGCGCCTGAAGTGACGCCTACTGCCGGGCGCTCTTAGGCGAGTTCGGCCGGACGGTCCGGGCGCGGGCCGAGGTCCGTCTCCTCGAACACCAGCAGGGTGCGTGTCGAGAGCACCTCGGGGATGGACTGGATCCGGGTGAGGACCAGCTCGCGCAGCGCCCGGTTGTCCGGCGTGTGCACCAGGAGCAGTACGTCGAAGTCACCGCTGACCAGGGCGATGTGCGTGGCCCCGGGCAGCGCCTGAAGCTGCTCGCGCACGGTGCGCCAGGAGTTCTGCACGATCTTGAGCGTGATGTACGCGGACGCTCCCTGGCCCGCCCGCTCGTGATCGACCCGGGCGCCGAAGCCGCGGATCACGCCGTCCTCGACGAGCCGGTTGATACGGGCGTAGGCGTTGGCGCGTGAGACGTGGACCCGTTCGGCCACGGACCGTATCGAGGCGCGGCCGTCGGTCTGGAGGATGCGCAGGATGTCGCGGTCGATGGCGTCCAGCGGCCGCGCGGGCGGAACCGGGGGCTCCGCCGCCGGGCCCGTGGGGACGGCCGGCGGTACGGCTCCGGGTGTGGCCGTGGGAGTCACCTGGCCCGGCTCCTTGCCCCTGTCGGCCATTTGTTCAGCTGCCATCTGTCCGCGCCTCCCTGCTGTGGACGACCTGCCCCTATCCCAGGCTGTGGAGAACCGTTTGTCCACAGGCTGGCGGTGCCTGTAGCCAAAATGCGCTCGCGACCGAACAATCGGTAGGTGAGGCACACCACATCCGTGCCTCACCCATCCCCTCGACATCTCGCTTCATATCGACACCCCCGATCGACACCCCTCGATCTCCCTCGATGCCAGGAGGTGCTTCTCATGACGGTCCAAGAGCTGCCCGGCGCGGCCGCCTACCGGCCCACGCCGCCCCCGGCCTGGAAGCCGATCACCGACCCCGCCCCGCTGCTCCCGGACCCGGAGCCCTACCGGGTGCTCGGTACGGACGCGGTCGCCGATGTCGATCCCGAGCTGTTGCTGCGGCTCCATGCCGAGCTGGTCCGCGGGCGCCGCTACAACGCCCAGGCCACCGCGCTGACGAAGCAGGGCCGGCTGGCGGTCTACCCGTCGAGCACCGGCCAGGAGGCGTGCGAGATCGCCGCCGCCCTGGTCCTGGAGGAGCGCGACTGGCTCTTTCCCAGCTACCGCGACACGCTGGCGGCCGTCGCGCGCGGCCTGGACCCGGTCGAGGCGCTGACCCTGCTGCGTGGCGACCGGCACACCGGCTACGACCCGCGCGAGCACCGCATCGCCCCGCTGTGCACGCCCCTGGCCACCCAGCTCCCGCACGCCGTGGGCCTGGCGCACGCCGCCCGGCTCAAGGGCGACGACGTGGTGGCGCTCGCCATGGTCGGCGACGGCGGCACCAGCGAGGGCGACTTCCACGAGGCGCTGAACTTCGCGGCCGTCTGGAAGGCCCCGGTCGTCTTCTTCGTCCAGAACAACGGCTTCGCGATCTCCGTGCCGCTGGCCAAGCAGACCGCCGCCCCCTCCTTCGCCCACAAGGCCGTCGGATACGGGATGCCGGGCCGCCTCGTCGACGGCAACGACGCCGCCGCCGTGCACCAGGTGCTGAGCGAGGCCGTGGCACGGGCCCGGCGCGGCGAGGGCCCGACCCTGGTCGAGGCGGTCACCTATCGCATGGAAGCCCACACCAACGCCGACGACGCCACCCGCTACCGGGTCGACAGCGAGGTCGAGGCCTGGCGGGCGCACGACCCGGTGCGGCTGCTGGAGCGTGAGCTGACGGGACGCGGGCTGCTGGACGACGAGGGCATCGAGCGGGCGAAGGAGGCCGCCGAACGCATGGCCGCCGCCCTGCGCGACCGGATGAACGCGGATCCGGAGCTGGCCCCGATGGACCTGTTCACCCATGTCTACGCCGAGCAGACCGGCCAGCTGCGGGAGCAGGCCGCCGCTCTGCGCGCCGAGCTGGACGCCGAGCAGGAGCACGACGAGCACGGCGCGGAGGCAGGACGATGACCACCGCGGCAGCGACGGCCGGCGGACGTACGGCGAAGGCGAAACCGGCCACGATGGCGCAGGCCCTGGGAAGGGCGCTGCGTGACTCGATGGCCGAGGACCCCACCGTCCATGTGCTTGGTGAGGACGTGGGCACGCTCGGTGGGGTCTTCCGGATCACCGACGGGCTGGCGAAGGAGTTCGGCGACGACCGCTGCACCGACACCCCGCTGGCCGAGGCGGGCATCCTCGGCGCGGCCGTCGGCATGGCGATGTACGGGCTGCGGCCCGTGGTGGAGATGCAGTTCGACGCGTTCGCCTACCCGGCGTTCGAGCAGCTGATGAGCCACGTCGCCAAGATGCGCAACCGCACCGGCGGGGCCATGCCGCTGCCCATCACCGTGCGGGTGCCGTACGGCGGTGGGATCGGCGGGGTCGAGCACCACAGCGACTCCTCCGAGGCGTACTACATGGCCACCCCCGGTCTGCACGTCGTCACGCCGGCCACGGTCGACGACGCGTACGGGCTGCTGCGGGAGTCGATCGCCTCGGACGACCCGGTGATCTTCCTGGAGCCGAAGCGGCTCTACTGGTCGAAGGCCGACTGGTCGCCCGCGGCCCCCGCCGAGGTCGAGCCGATCGGCAAGGCCGTGGTGCGCCGTTCCGGGCGCAGCGCCACGCTGATCACGTACGGGCCCTCCCTGCCGGTCTGCATGGAGGCCGCCGAAGCGGCGGTCGCCGAGGGCTGGGATCTCGAAGTGGTGGACCTGCGTTCGCTGGTGCCGTTCGACGACGAGACGGTGGCCGCGTCGGTGCGGCGCACCGGGCGCGCGGTCGTCGTCCATGAATCCCCAGGATTCGGCGGGCCCGGCGGTGAGATCGCGGCCCGGGTCACCGAGCGGTGCTTCCACCATCTGGAGGCTCCGGTGCTGCGGGTGGCCGGGTTCGACATCCCCTACCCGCCGCCCATGCTGGAGCGGCACCATCTGCCGGGAGTGGACCGGGTGCTCGACGCGGTGGCCCGGTTGCAGTGGGAGGCGGACAGCTGATGGCCCAGGTGCTCGAATTCAAACTGCCGGACCTCGGTGAGGGGCTGACCGAGGCGGAGATCGTCCGCTGGCTGGTGGAGGTCGGCGATGTCGTCGCCATCGACCAGCCCGTCGTCGAGGTCGAGACGGCCAAGGCCATGGTGGAGGTGCCCTGCCCCTACGGGGGTGTGGTGACCGCACGGTTCGGCGAGGAGGGCACGGAACTTCCCGTCGGCGCACCGCTGCTGACGGTCGCCGTCGGAGCACCGGAGGGGCCGGCTCTCTCCGGCGCGTCCCCGCCGCCCTCCGGTTCCGCTGCCTCGTCCGGCTCCGGCACGGAGTCCTCGGGCGGGTCGGGGAACGTGCTCGTGGGGTACGGGACCGGCGCACCGGCCGCACGGCGTCGGCGCATCCGGCCGGGCCGGCTCGACCGGGTGGTGGCCGATGGCGCCGCGACCGCCCCGGATACGGCGTTGGTTGCGGCTCACGTGACTGCGACTGTGACTGCGGGTGCGACTGCTCCGGTGCCTGTGGTGAACGGGCAGGGGCCCGTGCCGGTGGTCTCTCCGCTGGTACGCCGGCTGGCCCGGCAGCACGGCATCGATCTGCGACGGCTGGCGGGTTCGGGCCCCGACGGGCTGATCCTGCGCGCCGACGTCGACCGTGCGATCCGGACAGCGGAGGAGACTGCGACGGCGGAGGAGACCGAGACGACCGCGACGGCGGAGGGGACAGCTACGGCGACGGCACGTGCGGCGCAGGCGCCCGCGCCTGCGGCAACCGCAGCCCGGACCGGCGGTCCCGCTGCGCCTGCTCTCGCGGGGGCGAGCGCCTCCGCCGCTCCGGCCGCCGAACGGATTCCGCTGCGTGGGGTGCGCGGTGCGGTCGCCGACAAGCTGTCGCGCAGCCGGACCGAGATCCCGGACGCCACCTGCTGGGTCGACGCCGACGCCACCGAACTGATGGCGGTCAGGGCCGCGATGAACGCCGCCACGGGCCCGTCCGCCGGGCCGAAGGTGTCGGTCCTGGCCCTGCTGGCGAGGATCTGCACGGCGGCGCTGGCCCGGTTCCCCGAGCTCAACTCCACCGTGGACACACAGGCCCGGGAGATCGTCCGGCTGCCCGGCGTGCACCTCGGGTTCGCGGCTCAGACCGAGCGGGGCCTCGTCGTTCCGGTCGTCAGGGACGCGCACACCCGTAACGCCGAGTCGATCGGGGCCGAGGTCGGCCGGCTGACCGAGCTGGCCAGGACCGGGAAGCTCAGCCCGGCCCAGCTGACCGGGGGCACGTTCACGCTGAACAACTACGGGGTGTTCGGGGTCGATGGTTCGACGCCGATCATCAACCATCCGGAAGCGGCGATGCTCGGCGTCGGCCGGATCATGCCCAAGCCCTGGGTGCACCAAGGCGAACTGGCCGTACGTCAGGTCGTCCAGCTGTCCCTCACCTTCGACCACCGGGTGTGCGACGGCGGAACGGCGGGTGGCTTCCTCCGGTATGTGGCGGACTGCGTGGAGCAGCCGGCGGTGCTGCTGCGCACCCTGTAGCCGAGCATCCGGCGTCTTACCGGACGCGCCCCCTCCGGGCCGGGGTTTTCCTCCCACCCCGGCGGGGGCGTCGCTCCGGGGCGCCGCCCATACTCGACGTATGACCGCCTATGACGTGATCATCCTTGCCGGTGGGGCCGCGAAGCGGCTCGGCGGCGCCGACAAGCCGGGAGTCCGGGTGGGCGGCCGGGCGTTGCTCGACCGGGTCCTCGCGGCGTGTGCCGACGCGGCCCTCACCGTGGTGGTCGGCGGTCGTCGTGCCACCGCCAGACCGGTGGTCTGGGCCCAGGAAGTGCCCCGGGGCGGCGGCCCGTTGGCGGCGCTGGGCGCGGGGCTGCGGCTGACGACGGCGGAGCGCGTTCTCGTCCTCTCCGCAGACCTTCCGTTCCTCGGCCCGGGGACGGTCGAGGCGCTGCTCGCCGCCGCCGGACAGCTCGGCCGGGAAGGGGCCCTGTGCACCGACCCCGAGGGGCGTGACCAGCCGCTCGTGGCCGCCTACCGCGCCGAGCCGCTCCGCCGGGAGCTGGCCCTGATCGCCACCGAGTACGGGGGGCTCGCCGGGCTGCCGCTCCGGCTCCTGACGGCGGAGCTGGACCTCGCCCGGGTCGAAGCGGGCCCTGACGCAGCGTTCGACTGCGACACTTGGGACGACATCGCCACCGCCAGAGCCCGGATCAGGGAGCATGGGGCCGTGCTGGACGAATGGATCACCTCGGTCAAGAACGAACTGGGAATCGAACTCGACGTCGATACCGGTGTCCTGCTCGACCTCGCCCGTGACGCCGCGCACGGAGTCGCCCGGCCCGCTGCTCCGCTCACGACCTTCCTGGTCGGGTACGCGGCAGCCAGGGCGAGCGCCGGTGCGGGGCCCGACGAGGCCGTCGCAGCGGTCGCGGAGGCCGCTCGCAGGGCCACCGACCTCGCGCTGCGCTGGGAGGCGGAGGCGAGTGCGGGGGGCGATGCGGCGAGCGGTCCCGCGAGTGGGCCAGCGGGCGGGGCGAAGCCCGACGCGGGCCGCGAGGGGACCGGGACGCCATGACCGGCTCCGACGGGCCGCGCCCCAGCCCGGTCGGCTCCGACGGGCCCAGACCCGGCCCGGCCGACTTCGACGGGCCGCGACAGGCCGGCTCCGACGGGCCCCGACCCGGCTCGGCGGGCTCCGATGGGCCACGACCCGGCCTGGCCAACTCCGACTTCCGCCCCGCCGGATCCGGGAGCGACCTCGCACGCGCGGAGGAGGAGCGGGCCATCGAGCAGGCGCTCGCCCTGGTCGACGGGGCGGGTCGACGGCCGAGCCGCAACCGGAACGCCCCCGGCGGCGACCTGAGCAGCGGCCCGAGCGGTGCCCCCAGCAGCGCCCCGGGCAGCAATCGCCCGAGTGCGGGGGGACGTACGGCGGGTCGCCCCGCCACCGTCCGGGCGTCCGAAAGTGATCAGCGGCCCCGGTCCGATCGGGTCTCCCCCGGGGATTCCACGGGTGACCCCATGGAGTTCCCGCCGGAGACCCCCGCGCCGGAGGCCCATCCCGCGCCGGAAACCTCCTTGCCGGAAGCACCCTCGCCGGAGGCCCGGCCCGAAAGCCCTGTCCGGTTCCCCGCCCCGTCCTCGTCCCGGTCCCCATCCCCGCCCCCGCCCCCGTCTTCGTCTTCGTCCTCGTCCCGGGCCCCGGCCCTGTCCTGGGACCGGGCGCGGGCGGTCGCGGCGAGGGCCGGGCGGGCCGGTCCGCTCGCGATGATCCGGCTGCCGCTCGACCGTGCGCTCGGGCATGTGCTGGGCGAGGCGCTCGGCGCGCTCACCGATCTGCCGTCCTTCGACACCTCGGCCATGGACGGCTGGGCGGTCGCCGGGCCGGGCCCCTGGGCGTTCGCGGCCGGGGCGGGGCTCCTCGCCGGACGTGGCCCGGCCACCCCGCTGCCCGACGGCACCGCCGTACGGATCGCCACCGGTGCCCGCGTCCCGCCCGACACCACGGCGGTCATCCGCAGTGAGCACGCGCACGCCGACGAGGACAAGGGGCTGCTGCACGCCCGGCGGCCCGTGGTCACCGGGCAGGACATCAGGCCCCGGGGCCAGGAGTGCCGTTCGGGCGAGCAGCTCGTCCCGGCCGGAACGGTCGTGACCCCGGCGGTGCTCGGCCTCGCCGCCGCCGCCGGGTACGACGCGCTGCCCGTCGTGCCCCGGCCACGCGTCGACATCCTCGTCCTCGGCGACGAACTGCTCGCCGCCGGCCTGCCGCACGACGGGCTGATCCGTGACGCCCTCGGTCCCATGCTCGGCCCCTGGCTGCGGGCCCTGGGCGCCGAGGTCTCCGGGCCCCGCCGCCTCGGGGACGACGCCGGGGCGCTGCGCGATGCGCTCGCCTCCTCCGACGCCGATCTGATCGTCACCACCGGCGGTACCGCCTCCGGCCCGGTCGACCATGTGCACCCGGTCCTCGACGACCTCGGGGCCGCACTGCTGGTGGACGGGGTCGCGGTCCGCCCCGGCCACCCCATGCTGCTGGCACGGCTGCCGGCTTCCGGACAGCCGGAGGGGCCGCCGGACGGGCCTTGTCTGGTCGGGCTGCCCGGCAATCCGCTCGCGGCCGTATCGGGCCTGCTGACGCTCGCGGAGCCCCTGCTCGCGGGACTTGCGGGCCGCCCCGCCCAGGACCCGTACCGGGCCCTCGTCCCTACCGAGGTGCCCGGACACCCGCACGACACCCGCCTCGTCCCCGTGGTCCACCGCGCGGGCCGGGCGGGCGGCCGGGACCATGTCGAGCCGCTGCGCTACAACGGGCCCGCGATGCTTCGGGGGATCGCCGCGGCGGACGGACTGGCCGTCGTGGAGCCGGGCGGGGTACGGTCCGGCACCGAGGTGGAGATTCTGGATCTGCCATGGGCCTCGGCGATGCCGTGGACGGAAGGGTGTTTCACGTGAAACTTCCCGGCCACGATGCGATGGCCAGGCGAGCCGACGAACTGGTCGTGCCGACCCGGGTGATGCTCCCCCGGAGGGTCGTCGACGGACCGGCCCGCCAGGTCGGCAAGCGGCTGCTGATGGCGCTGCTGGTGCTGACCGCGACCGTGCTGATCGTCTGGCTCGACCGCGGCGGCTACAACGACACCGCCGACGGCGAGGTCGATCTGCTCGACGCCATCTACTACGCGACGGTCACCCTCTCCACCACCGGGTACGGCGACATCACGCCGTTCAGCGACGGGGCCAGGCTGATCAACGTGGTGCTCGTGACACCACTGCGCGTGCTCTTCCTCATCATCCTGGTCGGCACCACTCTCGAAGTCCTCACGGAACGGACCCGGGAGGACTTCCGGCTGAAGCGTTGGAGATCCAACTTGCGTGACCACACCGTCGTCGTCGGCTTCGGCACGAAGGGCCGTTCGGCGATCCTGACCCTCTGCTCCACCGGCCTGCGGAAGGACCAGATCGTCGTCGTCGATCCGGCCTCCAAGGTGATCGAGTCGGCCAACGCCGAGGGGTTCACCGGCGTGCTCGGTGACGCCACCCGCAGCGATGTCCTGCTGCGCGCCGAGCTCCAGAAGGCGCGTCAGATCATCATCGCCACCCAGCGCGACGACACCGCCGTCCTGGTGGCCCTGACCGCACGTCAGCTGAACCGCGGGGCGAAGATCGTGGCGGCGGTGCGCGAGGAGGAGAACGCGCCCCTCCTGCGGCAGTCCGGCGCCGACGCCGTCATCACCAGCGCCAGTGCCGCCGGGCGGCTGCTCGGCCTCTCCGTCCTCAGCCCCAGCGCGGGCACGGTGATGGAGGACCTGATCCAGCAGGGCAGCGGCCTCGACCTGGTGGAACGGCCGGTCATAAAGGCCGAGGTGGGCAAGAACGTACGGGAGACGGACGACCTCGTCGTCAGTGTTCTGCGCGGGCACCGGCTGCTCGGCTACGACGACCCGGCGGCCAGCCCCCTGCAGCTGACGGACCGGGTCATCACCATCGTGCGGAAGAGTCCCAGCTCCACCTCCGCGCCCAACAACTCGATGCCGCCGCGCCCCTGAACGTACGCCGACGCGGAGTAGCCTCGCGGCCATGCATGCGATCACGATTCCCGAACCCGGCGGCCCCGAGGCGCTCGTGTGGGCCGAGGTGCCCGATCCCGTACCCGGCGACGGCGAGGTCCTCGTCGAGGTCGTCTCCAGCGCCGTGAACCGCGCCGACGTGCTTCAGCGGCAGGGCTTCTACGACCCGCCGCCCGGCGCGTCCCCCTATCCCGGCCTGGAGTGTGCGGGCCGCGTCCTCGCGCTCGGTCCCGGGGTGACCGGCTGGGCGGTCGGCGACGCCGTCTGCGCGCTGCTGGCGGGCGGCGGTTACGCGGAGAAGGCCGTCGTGCCCGCGGGCCAGCTCCTGCCCGTACCGGAGGGCGTCGACCTGGTGGAGGCCGCGGCGCTCCCCGAGGTCACCGCCACGGTGCGGTCGAACGTCTTCATGGTGTCCCACCTCCGCCCCGGCGAGACCTTCCTGGTGCACGGCGGCTCCAGCGGCATCGGCACGATGGCGATCCAGCTGGCGAAGGCGGTCGGGGCCCGGGTCGCGGTCACGGCGGGCAGCCCGGAGAAGCTCGCCCGGTGCGCCGAGCTGGGGGCGGACATCCTCATCAACTACCGCGAGCAGGACTTCGTCGAGGAGCTGCGGGAGAACACCGCCGGAGCGGGGGCCGACGTCATCCTGGACCTCATGGGCGCCAAGTACCTGGACCGGAACGTGCAGGCGCTCGCCGTCAACGGCCGACTCGCGGTCATCGGGCTCCAGGGCGGCGCCAAGGGCGAGCTGAATCTCGGCGCCCTGCTGACCAAGCGGGCCGCCGTCACCGCGACCTCCCTGCGGGGCCGCCCGCTCCACGAGAAGGCCGCCATCGTCGCCGCCGTACGCGAGCACGTGTGGCCGTTGATCGGCGGCGGGGTGGTCCGGCCGGTGGTGGACCGGACGCTGCCGATGGCGGACGCCGCCGAGGCGCACCGGGTGCTGGAATCCAGCGCGCACATCGGCAAGGTCCTGCTGGTCACCCCGTCGGCCGGCGCCTGACCCGTAAGCAGACAGGCGTAACTCTTACGCGTAAGAGTTACGCGCAAGAGTCATGCGTAACCAGACAGGTGGACGACGAGGGGCCCGGCGCACACCGTGATGTGCGACGGGCTCCACGTGCTCCTCGGTCTCCAGCGGTGGATGCGGGTTACAGATACGGGCCCGAACGGATCGGGCCGTGCGGGTCCGCGGTGCCTTCCTCGTCCTCGTGCCCCGTGCCGGGCGGCAGGGCGCGGCGCATCTGCTCCAACTGGGCGCGGGCAGCCATCTGCTGGGCGAACAGCGCCGTCTGGATGCCGTGGAAGAGGCCCTCCAGCCAGCCCACGAGCTGTGCCTGGGCGATCCGGAGCTCGGCCTCGGAGGGCACCGACTCCTCGGTGAACGGCAGGGAGAGCCGCTCCAGCTCCTCGACCAGCTCGGGCGCCAGGCCGTCCTCCAGCTCCTTCACGGAGCTGGCGTGGATCTCCTTGAGCCTGACCCGGCTCGCCTCGTCGAGAGGAGCCGCCCTGACCTCCTCCAGAAGCTGCTTGATCATGCTGCCGATGCGCATGACCTTCGCGGGCTGTTCCACCATTTCCGTCACCGGGACCTCGCGCGACTCGTCGTCACTGGCACCGCCGCCGATAGCCATTCCGTCCTGGCCCACGACAAGGACCTGCGGGTGCTCCTGCGACCGGTCATTCCTCGGCATTTCCATGCCGCCATTGTCTCGCACACGTGCCGTACCCCATGGTGGTGCCCCCGAAAACGGATGATCCACCGTCTTCGGGGGCACCGGAAGCCTTCCGGGGGCGCCGGAAGGGACGTTCACCCCGTGCGTCGGGCCAGTGTCAGCCGGGAGCTGGTGAGGCCGGCGGCGAGCAGCCCGGCGAGCACCGGTACGACCAGGGCCAGCAGTCCGATGGTCTCCCACGGCATCACGATCGGCGTGTAGGCCGACTGCATCGGATCCGCCCGCATGTCCGCCAGCGCCGCGCGCAGGTCGGTCAGCCGCAGGGCGACCGCGGGCACGAGCCCCGCCGCCGTTCCCAGCAGGACGCCGGTCAGGGCGACGACCAGGCACTGGAAGCCGGACAGCGAACGCCGTACGCCCGGGGGCGCGCCCACCGCGCTGAGTGTGGTGAGGTCGGCCTCCGCGTCGGCCTTGGACAGCCCGGTCGTGATGGCCGCCGCGCCCAGGGTCACCACTCCGGCGAAGAGGGCGAGGATCAGCAGGATCGTGTCGTCGTCCGTCCGGAACCGCTCGTTCGAGGTCATGAGGTACCCGTGGTGCCCGGCCTGTCGGAGCGCCGCGTAGGCCGCCTGCCTCTCGGCATCCGTGGGTTCACGGCTGAGCGTGTAGAAACTGCCGTAATCATCGACGTGCAGGCCGAGCCGCTCGGCGGTCTTCTTCGGCATGATCATCTGGATGCCCGGCGTCGCCGCGTAGCGGTCCGGCGCGACGTAGACCTTCAGCCGGTCCGTGGTGGTGCGGGCCTTGCCCGGGTGCAGCGCCCGGTTCTTCTTGTCGCGGTCGTTGTAGATGTGCGCGGCCTTGAGGGTGACCTCGCCGTTCTTCGCGTACGCCGAGTTCAGCAGGACGGGGGTGCCGGCGGCCAGGGCCTTCGCCGCCGCCGGGTCGTCGAGCTTCACGTACGAGTCGAGCACGTCCCGGCCCCCGACGAGGATCTTGTCGTCGTTGGTGCCGAACGCGGTCATGGTGTAGTTCTCGTCCATGCAGGCCGGGGAGTTCATCAGCCGCTTGTGCTCGTCGGCCGAGATCCGCAGGGCGAGTTCCTTGGCGCCCTTGCCCTGGAGCGGGCAGGAGTGGCCCTTGCCGCTGGGCTTGACGAGTTCGAGCGTGCCGCAGCCGTACTCCTCCTCGTAATAGACCGAGCAGTCGCTGCCGGCCCAGACCCGTCCGATGTCGGCGCGTGCGCCGCTGACCGGGAAGCTCTGCTCGACGGCGGCCCGGGAGCGCGCCAGATCGGCGTCGTCGCCGGCGTCGGCGTCCATCAGCGCGATGGTGCCCGGGGTCATGTTGGGGACGTAGTCGTACTCCTGCTCGGCGGCGCTGCTGCTGGTGTACGTGGCGATGGCGACGCTGCCCGCGACGGCCGCCATCACGGCGGCGACGGCGGGTGCGGTACGGCCCCGGTTGCGGGCCGCGTCGCGCAGGGCCATCCGGGGCGCCAGCGGGAGCCGCCGGCCGAGCCGGCCGAGGAAGCCGACGATCACCGGGATGCAGCCGAGGACGCCCAGTTCGGCGAGGACGGATCCGCCGGCGACGAAGGCGGTGTCGCCGGCCACCCCGCCGTACACCGCGACAGCGACGCCGGCCGCGAGCGCGATGACACCGATGGCGGGCAGCATGCGGGAGCTGCGGCGGGTGCCGCGCCGGCCGGTGAGCGACTCCAGGACCGACTGGCGGCCCGCGACGATCGCCGGGGCGAGCGCGGCGAGGACGCCGGTGACCAGGCCGAGCGCGCCGATGCCGAGGATCTCCCAGGGCCGTACGGTCAGTTCGCCGAAGCGGCTGCCGGTGTAGTCCTCGATCATCGGGCGGAACAGGGCGGTCAGGCCGAATCCGGCCCCGACCCCGGCCACCGCCCCGACCCCGCCGAGCACCGCGCCGCCCGCGAGCACCACGGCCCGGACCTGGGCCCGGCTGCCGCCGCACGAACCGACCAGGCCCAGCTGCCGGCGCGAACGGCGGGCGCCCACGGCGAACGCCGGACCGGCCAGCAGCACGATCTCCAGGACGGCCATGGCGGCGACGGTGAGGGCTGCCGCGGTCAGCTCCGTGTCCGTGTCGTACGCGTTGCTCATCCCGGCCATCGGGACCTCGGAGTCCGGCGGCGGGTCCAGGACGACCTGACGGGACTTGACCACCACGCCCTTCTCGTTGGCGGCAAGGATGTCCTGCCAGGTCACACCCTCTCCGGGCGGGCCCTGGACCAGCCACTTCGGGTCGCTCGCCTGGGGCGGCAGGATGTTCTTGTCGCCGTCGGCGGTCTTCTGCCAGGGGGCGATGACCGAGCCGGGGAGCGCGTACAGGGCGTTGGCCCGCAGGTCGGCGGGCAGTTCGACCGCGCCGGTGAGGGTGTAGGACTGGTCGGGGCCGCGCACGGTGACGCGGTCGCCGATCGACAGCCCGGACGCCTCGACGAAGTCTTCGGTCGCCGCGATCTCGTTCTTGGTCCGGGGGTACGCGCCGGCGGTCAGCTCGATCCGGCCGCGCAGCATCGGGTCGGCGATGCGCAGTTCGGCGATCTCGGTGTCGGTGATGCCGTGGCGGGTGGTCACCGACGCGGGCACGCTCCGCTCGGTGAGGTGACGCGAGCCCTCGGGGATGGCCGCGGTCACGTCGACCGGCCTCTCCTGCTCCTCGGGGGTCGGGTCGGGGGCGCCCTCGGGCAGGTTCCAGCCGAGGCCGTCGGGCAGCTGCTGGAGCTTCATCGGGCCCAGGCTCGTGGCCGTGAACCGGGCGTCGGCCGAGCCCAGTTCGGCGGTCAGCTCCTCGGCCTTGGTGGGCAGGGCGCTGCGGTAGGTGAGGTCGACGGCGGTCACACCGAGGACCGGCAGGGCGATCATCGCGACGACCAGGGCGCTGCGGCCCTTGGCCCGTGCGGCGTCGCGCCGGGCTATGCGGAAGGCGGCGCGCCAACCGGAGAAGGGGCTCACGTGGCGGCCTCGGCGGTTCCGGCGGAGAGGAGGGAGTCGGCTCCGGTGGTCAGCGTCTGGTCGACGATCGAGCCGTCCCGGAGGAAGACGACCCGGTCGGCCCAGGCCGCGTACCGGGGCTCATGGGTGACCATGACACCGGCCGCGCCCTGGTCGCAGCGGGTGCGCAGCAGGGCGAGGACGGCCTCGCCGGTCTCGGAGTCGAGCGCTCCGGTCGGCTCGTCGGCGAGTACGAGGCGCCGGTCGCCGACGAGGGCGCGGGCGATGGCGACGCGCTGCTGCTGGCCGCCTGACATCTCGTCGGGGAAGCGGTCGGCGATCTCCTCCAGCTTCATCTCGGCCAGCGCGGCGAGGGCCTCCTTGCGGGCCTTGCGCACGGAGACGCCGTCGAGTTCGCGGGGCAGCGCGATGTTCTCGGCGGCGGTCAGGGCGGGGATGAGGTTGTAGTCCTGGAAGACGTAGCCGACGCTGCGGCGGCGCAGGGCGGCCATCCCCTTGGGGCCGAGGGCGGCGATGTCCTGGCCCTCGATGACCACCTGGCCGCTCGTGGCGGTGTCGAGCCCGCCGGCCAGGGTCAGCAGGGTGGACTTGCCGGATCCCGAGGGGCCCATCACGGCGACCAGTTCGCCCGGGTACACGGAGAGGTGGATTCCGCGCAGGGCGTGCACCTCGGCGATGCCGGAGCCGTGGGTACGGGTCAGCGCCCGCAGTTCGAGTACGGGGCTGCCGCCGGGCGCCCCGGAGGGCGGCGGGGGCGGGGGTGTGGCGGACGTGGGCATGGTGGGTGGTTCCCCCTAGGAACAATGCGGGTCAGGTACGGGGTAGGAACAACGAGGGTCAGGTACGGGCGTCGGCGGCGTCGTCGGGACGGGCACCGCCGGAGCTGCGGGCGTCGGCGTCGGGGCCGGCCCTGCCCGGGAGGTGGCGTCTTGGACGGGCACCGCCTGTACTGCGGGCGGCGGCGTCGTCGGGACGGGGTACCGCCCGTGCTGCGGGCGGCGGCACGGGGACCGGCACCGTCCGAGCCGCGCGGGGCGGCGTCAGCGCTTGGACCGGGTGCGGCCGACCGGCGTGCGGGCCGGACCGCGGGTGGCCGCGGGGCCGGGCCCGGCGGCGGGCTCGGTGGCGGCGGCCTCGGCGAGGCGGACGAGCCGGGACTCGCAGTGGTCGAGCCAGCGGGCCTCGGCCTCCGCCTGGAAGATCAGCTGCTCCACGACGAGCAGCCAGGCGACCTCGTCCCGGTTGGCCGGGACGTCGGCCAGGGCGCGGGCTTTGAGCCGGGTGTAGTCCTGCATCGCCTTGAGCGTGTGATGGCGCTGGGACTGGATGACGTCCCGGATGTCGACGCCCGGTGCGCCCACGGCCATGGCGAGCTTGATGGCCAGTTCGTCGCGGGGCGGACTGGTGCGGTCCACGGGCGTCTCGAACCAGGTGCGCAGTTCGGCGCGGCCGTCGTCGGTGATCGTGTAGAGGTCGTGCCCGGCGTCGTCCGAGACGTCCTGGACGATCATGCCGTCGCGCTCCAGGCGGCTGAGCGTCGTGTAGACCTGCCCGACGTTCAGGGGCCAGGTGGAGCCGGTGCGCGACTCGAACTCGGTGCGGAGCCGGGACCCGTAACGGGGGCCCCGCTCCAGCAGGGCCAGCAGGCCGTGGCGAATGGACATACCGAGTATGTATACCGAGTATGTTCCTCCTGGCAAGTCCCGTCGTACGGCTCGTCGGCACGTCGTGGCGGTGCTTCGCCGGAGCGGGACCGGTGGGCCGCGACGCTCAGTTCGTCCGGCGTATACGGAACGCGAGGAAGCCGAGCCCGAGACCGACCAGGGCGATGCCGCTGCCGAGCGAGACCTGTTGCACCCGCTGTACGGACGCGGCGTCCAGCGCCTGTCCGGCCCGTTGCCCCGGATCGGTGAAGGCGCTGGGCGGCGGGGTGGAAACGGGCAGGTCGATGGTGTCCACGACGGACTTCCCGGACTCCCCGGCCTCCTCGGGCGCGTGGTCCTCGACGGGATCCTCGGCCCGCGCCGGCTCCAGCGGCGACAGCGAACGCCCGGGACGCGTCTTGCCCGCCCCGGCCTCGCGCCCGGCCAGGGGGGCGGTCGACCCGGTGACGTCGGGGGAAGCGGAAGCGGAGGAGGGGGATTCCGACGCGTCCCCGCCGGGCCCGGCGGGGGCCTGCGCGCCGGTCCCGGTCGCTGTCGGGGAGGACGGGACCGGAGTGGTCCCGGAGGCTCCGGGGACGGGCACGCCGGATGTCGGGGGAAGGGCGGAAGGGAGCGCCGAAGGGGACGTGGAGCCCGGCGGGGCGGGCGAGGGGGCGACCGGAGGGGACGCGGTGGCGGCGGATGCGTTGGCGGCGGGGCCCGTGATCCCGGGGGGCATGGCGGTGAGGGACGCACCGTCGGGCGCCGATGACCCGTGGGCGGAGCCGCCCAGCGGCCCCAGCGCCGCTCCGGCCGCCGCCAGCAGAGAGACCGCACACCTCGACGGCCATGCGGCCGGAAGTCCTGGAGCCATGAGATCAGCGTCACACGCGTCCCTCCATCCGGCATCCCGGACGCGGTGTCCGGAAATCCGGGGCCCCATACCGGTCGACGACGAAGATCCGGCGAGATCCGTGGACCCGTAACGATCACCTTCGGACACCGCCCGGCCGGGCGGTGGGCTCAGGAGCGGCGGATCACGAGGGCTTGCCGGTGGAGACCTTCAGCTCGAAGTGGGCGCCGCGCTCGTCGACCGCCGTGCCGGGGGACGGGAACTGGCCGACGATCTGATCCTCGGCGTAGGTGTTGCCCGGCTCCTCGATCACCTTGATCGTCCAGCCCGCGGCGAGGGCGCACGACTTCGCCGACAGGATGTCCTTGTAGACGAACCGTGGCGCGCGGACCTTCTTCGGGTCGTTGGAGTCCTCGGAGGCGTTCGAGCACTCCGTTTCCTTCATCGTCCGGTTGCGCTCCGGCGGGCGGTACCCCTCCACCGACTCGCTGGAGCCCTGGTCGTCGTCCTTGCCCGCCTCGTCGTCCTTGCCGCCCTGGAGGGCGATCGCGGTGATCAGGCCGCCGACCGCCAGCAGCGCGACGACGATCGCGCCGACGACGACCGGCATGTTCCGCTTGGAGCCGCCGCGGTCGGTGGTGCCGACGGCCGTCGAGTGCTGCGGGCTGATCGCGTACGGCGGCGGGGTCTGGTGGGCCGGCGGGCCCGGGGTCGGGTAGCCCTGCGCCTGGGGCGCCTGTGGGTAGCCGTAGCCCGGCGTGGGCACCGGGGTCGGCTGGCTGTACGGGCCCGGCTGCTGGGGCTGCGGGTGCGGCTGGTACGGCGTCTGGACGCTCTGCGGCGCCGGGGTGCTCTGGTCGACCGGCGGGAACACCGCCGAACCGACACCGGCACCGCTGTTGGCGGGCCCGCCGCCGGTCACGATCACCGGGGCGCCGGTCTGGCCGCCGGAGGCGTTCAGCACGCGGGCGATCTCGTCGCGCATCGAGGCGGCGCTGGGGAAGCGCTCGTTCGGGTTCTTCTTGAGCGCGCGGGCGACGAGGGCGTCCATCGCCGGGGTGACCGCCCGGTTGATGCTGGAGGGCGCGACCGGCTCCTCCTGCACATGCGCGTACGCGATGGCCAGCGGCGAGTCCGCGTCGAACGGGATCCGGCCGGTGAGCAGCTGGAAGAGCATGATGCCGACCGAGTACAGGTCGGACCGGGCGTCGACGCCGCGGCCGAGCGCCTGCTCGGGGGAGAGGTACTGCGGGGTGCCGACGACCATGCCGGTCTGCGTCATCGAGGTGACACCGGACTGCATGGCACGGGCGATGCCGAAGTCCATGACCTTGACGATGCCGCGCTTGGTCATCATCACGTTGCCGGGCTTGATGTCCCGGTGGACCAGGCCCATCTCGTGGCTGGTCTCCAGGGCGGCGAGCACGTCCGCCGTCACCTTGAGGGCCTTGTCGGCCGGCATCGCGCCGTGACGGTGGATGTCGGCGGCCAGCACCGAGCCGAGCGGCTGCCCCTCGACGTACTCCATGACGATGTACGGCATCAGCGCACCGCCGAGCTCGTCCTCGCCGGTGTCGAAGACCGAGACGATGTTGGTGTGCTGGAGCTTGGCGACGGCCTGCGCCTCACGCCGGAAGCGCTCGCGGAAGGACTGCTCGCGGCCGAGCTCGGTGTGCAGGGTCTTGATCGCGACCTGGCGGTCCAGTGCGGAGTCGTAGGCCAGGTATACGGACGCCATCCCGCCCTCGCCGAGCAGGTCGCGCAGCTGGTAGCGGCCGCCCGCGACCGCCCCGCCCGCGTAGCGGCCCTGTGCGCCGTCCTGGCTCATGACTTGCATCCCCCTCGGCGGCGCGCGGTCGAACGCGGTGTGTTCCGTCTGACGGCTTCTGTCCGACGTGATTACGTGCGACGCGGTTCCGTACAACGCGATTACGCGCCAAGTCTGCCGTAGGGGTCCGACACGTCAAGCCGGGTGCCCGTTCCGTGACCCTACGCACAAGAAGCGTCTCGGAAGCGTTACAGGAAACGCGTCAAACTCAGGTGCGGGACCCGCCGGGCGGTCCGATCATCCTCCTGCGGGGGAACCGTGGTGTCCGGCGGAGGCTGTAGCGTGACGTGGCAACGCAGCAAGCACCGTGAGAACCCGCGGACGCGCGGACAGATACGACGGCGAGGACTGATGGCACCCGATTCCGAAGCAAACGGCGGCGGAGTTTCGGATGGCTCCGACGCCTGGGGTGTCGGCGGCGTCGTCGGTGACGGACGCTACCGGATGACCTACCGGCTCGGCCGGGGCGGCATGGCAGAGGTCTACGCGGCGGAGGACGTCCGGCTCGGACGGACGGTCGCGGTGAAGCTGCTCCGCTCCGACCTGGCCGAGGACCCGGTCTCCAAGGCCCGCTTCACCCGCGAGGCACAGTCCGTCGCGGGCCTCAACCACCACGCGATCGTCGCCGTGTACGACTCCGGCGAGGACGTCGTGGGCGGCCAGACCGTCCCGTACATCGTGATGGAGCTGGTCGAGGGCCGCACCATCCGCGATCTGCTCCTGACCACCGAGGCCCCGCCGCCCGAGCAGGCGCTGATCATCGTCTCGGGCGTGCTGGAAGCCCTCGCGTACTCGCACCAGCACGGCATCGTGCACCGCGACATCAAGCCCGCCAACGTGATCATCACGGACTCCGGCGCGGTCAAGGTGATGGACTTCGGCATCGCCCGCGCGCTGCACGGCGCGCAGTCGACGATGACCCAGACCGGCATGGTCATGGGCACCCCGCAGTACCTCTCCCCCGAGCAGGCGCTCGGCAAGGCCGTCGACCACCGGTCCGACCTGTACGCCACCGGCTGCCTGCTCTACGAACTGCTCGCGCTGCGGCCCCCGTTCACCGGTGAGACCCCGCTCTCGGTGGTCTACCAGCACGTCCAGGACATCCCGGTGCCGCCGTCCGAGGTCTCGGACGTGGTGCCGCCGGAGCTGGACGGGATGGCGATGCGGGCGCTGGCGAAGGACCCGGACGACCGGTTCCAGAGCGCCGAGGAGATGCGCGGGCTCGTCCAGTACAGCCTGCAGATGCTCCAGGTGCAGGGCGGTCACACGGGCACGTGGAACACCGGTCCGGTCGCGCAGCACGATGGCCGGACCCCGCCGCACGGGATGTCCGGCTCCACCCGCGTGATGGGCCACCCGGTGCACGGGGACACCTCGCAGGGCCCGATCCTGCCGCCGTACAACCCGGACGACGGGGGCTACGACGGCGGCGGCGGGCAGCGGCCGTCCGGCGGCGGGCGCGGCAAGATGTGGCTCTTCGTCCTGCTCGCGCTGGTCGCGATCGGTGCGGGGGTCGCCTTCGCCGTCAACGCCGCGCAGGACAGCGGCGGGGAGAAGGACCCGGTCACGCCGTCCACCTCGGTCAGCCAGTCCGAGAAGGAGCCCTCGGAGGAGCCGTCCGAGGAGGAGAGCGACGAGCCGGACGAGCCGGACACGTCCACCGGCGGTCAGACGCAGCCGAACCCGCCGCCGTGGACCCCGGACCCGACCCCGAGCGAGCCCTCGTTCACCCCGTCCCCGACCCCGTCCGAGCCGGACCCCGGTACGTCGGACGGCAACACCAACGAGGGCGGCAGCGGCGAGCCCACGAGCGACCCCTCCGAACCGACCGCCGACCCCGGCACCCCGGCCGGCGCGGGCGCCGACGGCGGGGCCGGTGACGACGCCGGAGCGGGCGGGGGCGACGACGCGGCCGGGGACGGCGCGATGTAGTAACGCACCACCGCACCACTCCGTGAGCCCGGCGTGCGCCCTAGTGGCGCGCGCCGGGCTCGTGCGTGTCGCACCCCTTCGCACCCCTTCTCTCCGCGAAGGCCGCGCCCATCACTCCGTGAAGGCCGCGCACACCGCCTCGTACTCCCGCGTCCACCACACCGCCAGGGCCGACACCGCGGGGAACTGCGGGTCGGCCCTGCGGTCGTCGAGGCGGTAGCGCCAGCGGAGTATCCAGAAGTCGTTGAGCCGCTCCCACCACACCCGGTGTACCGCGGCCGCCAGCTCCGCGGCCCCCGCGCCGGCGGCCCGCCGGTACGCGCGGGCGTACGCCCGTACCTTCGCGAGGTCCAGCTCCCCGGCCGGCCGGACGAAGAAGATCGCCGCCGCCCGTACCGCCTCCTCGGCGCGCGGCTGTACGTCCAGCCGGTCCCAGTCCACGATCGCGACCGGGTCGGCGCCCCGGTAGAGCAGATTCAGCGGGTGGAAGTCCCCGTGCACCCAGCCGGTGGCGGGCCCGTCCGGGGTGGGCGGACGGCGGTGGGCGTGCTGTTCGAGCAGGGCGCGGCGCTCCACGAGCCGGTGCACGGCGAGTTCGTCGAAGGCGTCGCGGGGGGTGTCCCGGCCGCCCTGCCCGCGCGCGGCGGCCAGCAGGTCGTCGATCAGCGCGAAGGTGTCGGCGGCGTCCGGGCTGCGGTGCCCCGGCCGGGCGGGCGGGCTCGCCGGATGCGGGCCGTCGCGTGGCGCCATCACCTGCTCCAGGCCGGTGTGCACGGCGCCCAGGAGCGTTCCGAGCCGGCGGGACTGGGCGGGGGTCAGCTGGGCGCCGACCCGGTGGAGGCCGTCGACCCAGGGGTGCAGGGCGTAGCACCGTTCGCCGATCACGGTGACGGTGTCGCCCCGGGTGTCCGTCAGGGGCGGGACGACGGGCACGCCGAGCGACTGCAGGCGCTGGGTGGCGCGGTGCTGGCGCACGATCGCGGCGCGTTCGCCGCTGGTGTCGTCCAGGTGCTTCTTGTCGAGATGGTGCTTGAGGAAGTAGGAGCCGCTCGTGGTGGAGACGCGGTACCCGTGGTTCAGCAGGCCTTTGGCGATCGGCTCGCAGGCGAGCGGCTCGCCCACACCCGGGTAACGGCGCAGCACCTCGCCGACCGGGGGAACAGGTGGACGAGTGACATATGAGCGCAGCACTTACCAGATGTTAGATCACTCTGTGTGGTCACTCTGCGGACTTGCGGTCACGGCCACGGGTGCGCTAAAGGCCGTCCCGTCATCCCTGCCGCCCGCCGGCCCTGACGGGACAGCCCTGGCGGGCCTCCCGACGCCTCAGAAGTCCAGCGTGTGTTCGGTGACGAAGTGCGGGTCGATCCGGAGATAGGCCGGCGCGTAGGGCTCCCCGTTGACGGAGACGGGCGCGGCCCCGAACAGTTCCTCCTGCCCGGGGCAGGGGTGCACGATCTCGGCGGGGCCGGTGAACTGCACCGACCACAGGCTGGCGCCGTCCCCGGTCGCCGCGTCGCTGTAGTTGTCCGCCCCGTACGCGACGACGCTGCCGTCGCACGCCTCGTGGTGGCCGAAGCCGCTGTGCATCCGCAGCAGGATGCGGCCGTCGCTCACGATGTGCCGGGCCACCGCCAGGAACGGCAGGGCCCGCAGGCTGGTCGCGAGGCGGCCGTACGGGACCCGGCCGAGCAGCTCGATGGGCTCGGTCCGCTCGACTGTCGCGGTCGCGGCGCGCCGGATCGTCCCGGTCGCGAGGAGTTCGTCGAAGGACATGGATCCACTGTCCACCGGCCGTAGGGACCGCGTAAGAGTCGCCTGCCCCGGCCGGTGCGGGACCAAAGTCCCGCCGCCCGGCGGCGGCAGCGGCCTCAGCGGCGCTCGGCCTGGAGCCGCGCGACGTACGCGGCGGCCTGCGAGCGACGCTCCATGCCCAGCTTGGACAGCAGGCTGGAGACGTAGTTCTTGATGGTCTTCTCGGCGAGGTGCAGGCGCTCCCCGATGACCCGGTTGGTCAGGCCCTCACCGATCAGGTCCAGGATCCTGCGCTCCTGTTCGGTGAGGCCCGCCAGCTTGTCGTCGCTCTTGCCGCCGTCGCGCAGCCGCTCCAGCACCCGGGCGGTGGCCACCGGGTCCAGCAGGGATTTTCCGGCTGCCACCTCCCGTACGGCATTCAGCAGTTCATTGCCGCGGATCGCCTTCAGCACATATCCCGAAGCGCCCGCCATGATCGCGTCGAAAAGCGCCTCGTCGTCGGCGTACGAGGTGAGCATCAGGCATTTGATGTTCTCGTCCTGGGAACGGACTTCCCGGCACACCTCCACACCGCTGCCGTCCGGCAGCCGCACGTCGAGCACCGCCACGTCGGGGCGTGTCGCCGGGATCCGCGCCAGGGCGTCCGCGGCCGTACCGGCCTCGCCGACCACCTCGATGTCCGCCTCGACGGAGAGCAGCTCATGGACGCCACGCCGGACGACCTCGTGATCATCGAGCAGAAATACGGTGATTTTTCCATCTTCGCGCACGATCGCAGTCTCACATACTCGCTTCCCCTCCGCTCTTCCCTGGCGCTGATCCGCGGGATAACGTGCCGTTGTTCCGGCGGCCTGCAAGGCTGTTTCCAGTGCCCTGACCAGCAGAGCTTCGCGATTTTTTCGATTTACTTGGAAATCCAAGCAAAATCGCAGGTCAGATAGGGTTTCGCAGTTGTGCGACGCACTGGGTAACGTGCCTGTGACAGGGCACTCGCCGGGGCACCTGTCACGCCTGATCCCGGCCGGCCGGCACCCACCCCGTGCGCGGTTGTCGGATTCAGGCGAGCCGCACTGGTTCCCGGCAGACCCCGGGGGCCGGACCGACGGAGGAGCACGCACGTGACCGTGGAGAGCACTGCCGCCGCGCGTAAACCGCGACGCGCCAGTAAGCGGACCAGCGCCGCGAAGAAGCCGCAGAGTTCCGAGCCCCAGCTCGTACAGCTGCTGACGCCCGAGGGTGAGCGCGTCGAGCACCCGGACTACAGCATCGACCTGAGCGCCGACGAGCTGCGCGGCCTGTTGCGCGACATGGTGCTCACCCGCCGCTTCGACGCCGAGGCGACCGCCCTCCAGCGTCAGGGCGAGCTGGGCCTGTGGGCCTCGCTGCTCGGCCAGGAGGCCGCCCAGATCGGCAGCGGGCGGGCCCTGCGCGACGACGACTACGTCTTCCCGACCTACCGGGAGCACGGGGTCGCCTGGTGCCGCGGCGTGGACCCGGCCAACCTGCTCGGCATGTTCCGCGGCGTGAACCACGGCGGCTGGGACCCGAACACCAACAACTTCCACCTGTACACGATCGTCATCGGCTCGCAGACGCTGCACGCCACCGGCTACGCCATGGGCGTCGCCAAGGACGGCGCGGACTCCGCCGTGATCGCGTATTTCGGTGACGGAGCCTCCAGCCAGGGCGACGTCGCGGAGGCGTTCACCTTCTCCGCGGTCTACAACGCCCCGGTCGTGTTCTTCTGCCAGAACAACCAGTGGGCCATCTCCGAGCCCACCGAGCGCCAGACCCGCGTGCCGCTCTACCAGCGCGCCCAGGGCTACGGCTTCCCCGGCGTCCGCGTCGACGGCAACGACGTCCTGGCGTGCCTGGCCGTCACCCGCTCCGCGCTGGAGCGGGCCCGCCGCGGCGAGGGCCCGACGCTCGTCGAGGCGTTCACGTACCGGATGGGCGCGCACACCACCTCCGACGACCCGACGAAGTACCGGGCCGACGAGGAGCGGGCCGCCTGGGAGGCCAAGGACCCGATCCTGCGGCTGCGCGCGTACCTGGAGAAGGAGAAGCTCGCGGACGAGGCCTTCTTCACCGCGCTGGACGAGGAGAGCGAGACCCTCGGCAAGCGGGTACGGGAGGCGGTACGCGCGATGCCCGACCCGGACCCGATGGCCCTGTTCGAGCACGGCTACGCCGACGGCAGCTCCCTCATCGACGAGGAGCGGGCCCAGTTCGCCGCCTACCAGGCATCGTTCGCCGACTCTGCCGAGGAGGGCAAGTAGCCATGGCCGTGGAAAAGATGTCCATCGCGAAAGCGCTCAACGAGTCGCTCCGCCTCGCCCTCGACAACGACCCGAAGGTCCTCATCATGGGTGAGGACGTCGGCAAGCTCGGCGGCGTCTTCCGGATCACCGACGGACTCCAGAAGGACTTCGGCGAGGACCGGGTGATCGACACCCCGCTCGCCGAGTCCGGCATCGTCGGCACGGCGATCGGCCTGGCCCTGCGCGGCTACCGCCCGATCGTCGAGATCCAGTTCGACGGCTTCGTCTTCCCCGCGTACGACCAGATCGTCACGCAGCTCGCCAAGATGCACGCCCGCGCGCTCGGCAAGGTCAAGATGCCGGTCGTCGTGCGCATTCCGTACGGCGGTGGCATCGGCGCGGTCGAGCACCACAGCGAGTCCCCCGAGGCGCTCTTCGCGCACGTCGCGGGCCTGAAGGTGGTCTCGCCCTCGAACGCGAGCGACGCCTACTGGATGATGCAGCAGGCCGTCCAGAGCGACGACCCGATCATCTTCTTCGAGCCCAAGCGGCGTTACTGGGACAAGGGCGAGGTCGACACCGAGTCCATCCCCGGCCCGCTGCACAAGGCCGTGACCGTCCGCGCGGGCAGCGACCTCACGCTCGTCGCGTACGGGCCGATGGTGAAGGTCTGCCTGGAAGCGGCCGCCGCCGCCCAGGAGGAGGGCAAGTCGATCGAGGTCCTGGACCTGCGCTCGATGTCCCCCATCGACTTCGACGCCATCCAGGCGTCGGCGGAGAAGACCGGCCGGGTCGTGGTCGTCCACGAGGCGCCCGTCTTCTACGGTTCCGGCGCGGAGATCGCCGCCCGGATCACCGAGCGCTGCTTCTACCACCTCGAAGCCCCCGTGCTGCGGGTCGGCGGCTATCACGTCCCCTACCCGCCGGCCCGGCTGGAGGACGAGTATCTGCCCGGCCTGGACCGGGTGCTCGACGCCGTCGACCGCTCGCTGGCGTTCTGAGGAGAGGGTTCGTGACGACGATGACCGAAACGTCTGCTCGTTTCCGTGAGTTCAAGATGCCCGACGTGGGCGAAGGACTGACCGAGGCCGAGATCCTCAAGTGGTTCGTCCAGCCCGGCGACACCGTCACCGACGGACAGGTCGTGTGCGAGGTCGAGACCGCGAAGGCGGCCGTCGAGCTGCCGATCCCGTTCGACGGGGTGGTGCACGAGCTGCGCTTCCCCGAGGGCACGACCGTCGACGTCGGCCAGGTGATCATCACGGTCGACGTGGCCCCGGGCAGCGGCGATGCGCCCGCTCCGGCCGCCGAACCGGCCCAGGCCGCCGCTCCGGTCCAGGAGCCGGTGGAGGCCGCCGATTCCGGTGAGGCGCCGAAGACCCGCACGCCGGTCCTGGTGGGCTACGGGGTCGCCGAGTCCTCCACCAAGCGCCGCCCGCGCAAGGGGGCGGCGGCCGTCCCGGAGGCCGCCGCCGTCGCGGCGGCGGTGCAGGCCGAGCTGAACGGACACACGACGCCCGCGCCGGCCCCCGCCGCTCCCGCGCCCGTGGCCGATGTTCCGGTCGGCGGCCGCCCGCTGGCCAAGCCGCCGGTGCGCAAGCTCGCCAAGGACCTGGGCATCGACCTGGCGACGGTGGTGCCGACCGGCAAGGACGGCATCATCACCCGCGAGGACGTCCACGCGGCGGCGGCTCCGGCCGCGGCCGAGGCTCCCGCGGCGGCCCCGGCCGCCGAGCCGGTGGCAGTGGCTGCCGCCGAACCGCAGGCCGCGGTGGGCTCCGCCCGGGAGACCCGTATCCCGGTCAAGGGCGTCCGCAAGGCCATCGCGCAGGCGATGGTGGGCAGCGCGTTCACCGCGCCGCACGTCACCGAGTTCGTCACGGTCGACGTGACGCGCACGATGAAGCTCGTGGCCGAGCTCAAGGAGGACAAGGACATGGCGGGGGTGCGGGTCAACCCGCTCCTCATCATCGCCAAGGCCCTCCTGGTCGCGATCAAGCGGAACCCCGAGGTCAACGCCGCCTGGGACGAGGCCAACCAGGAGATCGTGCGGAAGCACTACGTCAACCTGGGCATCGCGGCGGCCACCCCGCGCGGTCTGATCGTGCCGAACATCAAGGACGCGCACGACAAGACGCTGCCGCAGCTCGCGGCGGCCCTGGGCGAGCTGGTCACCACGGCCCGGGACGGCAAGACCTCCCCGGCCGCGATGGCGGGCGGCACGGTGACCATCACCAACGTCGGCGTCTTCGGTGTCGACACCGGTACGCCGATCCTCAACCCGGGCGAGTCCGCGATCCTGGCGATCGGCGCGATCAAGCTCCAGCCGTGGGTCCACAAGGGCAAGGTGAAGCCGCGCCAGGTCACCACGCTGGCCCTGTCGTTCGACCACCGCCTGGTCGACGGCGAGCTGGGCTCCAAGGTGCTGGCCGATGTGGCGGCGATCCTGGAGCAGCCGAAGCGCCTGATCACCTGGGCGTAACGCGTTTTCCCGGTGGGCCCGTACGCTGCGTACGGGCCCACCGGCATGTCCGGGCGTCACCGTACGGCGAGTTCGGCGAACACGGTCTTCCCCACCGTGCGCGGCTCGACACCCCAGTCGTCGGCGAGCTGCGCGACGATCAGGAGACCGCGCCCGTAGCAGTCGTCGGCCTCGGGCTCGCGCGGACCGGGCAGGTGCTCCCCGCGCGGATCGCTGACGGCGATACGCAGTGCGCTCGCGGTGAGGGTGAGGTGGACCCGGAAGAGCCGGCCCCGGATCGCCCCGTGCAGCAACGCGTTGGTCGCCAACTCGCTGACCAGCAGCGCCGCGTCACCGGCCAGGGCGGGATGTCCCCACTGGAGGACGAGCCGGGCGGCGCGGTGCCGGCTGAGGACGACGCTGTGCGCGGTGGGCGTGTAGTCGACGCGGTCCTCGCGGAGGACGGGGTCGGGGGCGGGTGCGGGGAGCTCCTGGGCTGCGGTCATGGGCGCGTGCCTCCGGGGTGGGGTGGGCGGTGGGCTTTGCCTGGTTGGCTCCGCTGTGGAAGCGGATGAGCGCCGAACGTAGCGGCAGAAAGCTCCCGCACTCAAGTGATTGGGGAATATATTCCCCGTATGAGCGAATGAGGGGTTCCGTCAGCATGTTTCCTGGCACACTGGGCGCGATCAGCGGGAGGGCGAGATGCGGAATTCCGGAGCTGCGGCACGTGGCAGTCGGACATCCACTGTGCTTGGGCGACGCCTCGGTGGCGAGCTGCAGCGTCTGCGGCTCGGAGCGGGTTTGACGCAGCAGGAGGCTGCCGAATACCTGAGCGCGACGGCGACCAAGGTGGTGAAGATGGAGAGCGGTTGGGTTCCGGTCCGCGATCCGGACATCCGGGCGCTGTGCCAGTTGTACGGGGTGACGGATGACCAGGTGATCATCGGGCTGCTGGAGCTCGCGAAGACGGACCGAGAACGCCGGAAGGTAAGAGGCTGGTGGGACAACGGCCTCGTGCCGGGTGGCGTGGACTACATCGCCATGGAGGATGGCGCGCTGCGCAATAGGCAGTGGCAGGTTGCCTTGATCCCGGGGCTGTTTCAGACGGCCGACTACGTCCGGGCGATGGCCGTTGCGGATATGCCGTGGGACGACATCGAACAGCTCGAAGCGGTGGTGGAGACACGGGCGAGGCGGCAGCGAAGGCTGCACGGCGACAATCCGCTGTTGATGCACGCGGTGATCTGGGAAGCTGCCTTGCGACAGCTCATCGGAGGGCCCGACGTCATGCGACGGCAGCTCAACCACCTGTGTGAGCTGTCGGAGCTGCCCAACATCCACATTCAGGTGCTGCCGTTCCGCGCAGGTGGGCACAGTGGTGTCGGCGGTCCGTTCAACATCTTGTCGTTCGGCGAGGAGAAGGCTGTGGACGTGGTCCACATGGACGCGTCGCGCTCCGAGATCTGGATCGAGGATGCTGAGCGGAGCACGGTATTCATCGGGATGTTCAACAGTCTGGTGAAGTCGAGCCTGTCGCCGCACGACTCGCACCAGTTCATGCAGAGCATCGCCAAAGGAATGAGTGAATGAGAGCGTTCCAGTTCTCCAAGTCCAGTTACAGCACCAAGGAACACGACTGCGTCGAGGTCGCCCGCAACATCCCCCGCACCGTCGCCGTCCGCGACTCCAAGCGCCCCCGCGGACCCGTCCTCACCCTCGCGCCCGCCACCTGGGACGCCTTCACGGCCGACCTGCGCCGCCGGCAGCCGTAAGGGCCTCGGCAATGGCGAAGGGGCCCGGCCCGCACACACCGTGCGGGCCGGGCCCCTTCGCCGTACAAGGTCTGCGGGCTACCTCTTGAACCCGTAGTCCATCAACTTCTTCGCGTCGGCTGTGCGGTTCGCCTCGGAGGACGACGTCAGCACCGTGCCGATGACCGTCTTGCCCTTACGGGTCGCGGCGAAGACCAGGCAGTACTTGGCGGTCGGGCCGGAGCCGGTCTTGACGCCGATGTCGCCGCTGTAGCTGCTCAGCATCTTGTTGGTGTTGCTCCACGCCATGTACCGGTAGCCACCGCTCTTCGTGGTCACCTTCTGCTTCGTCGACTTGGTCTTGACGATCGAGCGGAACGTGGAGTTCTTCATCGCCTTGCTGGCGATCTTCGTCAGGTCACGGGGGGTGGAGTAGTTGTTGCCGCCCCCTATGCCGTCGAACGAGTCGAAGCGGGTGTTCTTGAGCTTGAGGCTCTTCGCCGTGGAGTTCATCTTGCCGATGAACGACTTCACGCGGGCCGCGCGGGTCTTGCCGGAGCCGAACTTGTCGGCCAGGGCGTACGCGGCGTCGCAGCCGGAGGGGAGCATCAGGCCGTAGAGGAGCTGGCCCACGGTGACCTTGTCGCCGACGATCAGCCGGGCGGACGAGGCGTTCTTCTTGACGATGTAGTCGCTGTACGCCTTATGGATCGTGACCTTGGACTTCAGGTTCACGTTCTTCTGCGACAGGACCACCAGGGCCGTCATGATCTTGGTGGTGGAGCCCGTGGCGCGGCGAGTGTCGGCGGACTTGGTGAAGAGGGTCTTCCCGGTGCCGTTGTTCATCACGAAGCCGCCCTTGGCGACGATCTTCGGAGTCGGCGGAGTGGCGGCGTGTGCCGTGGAGGCGAAGGCGCTGCCGGCGAGCACGGCGCCGGCGGTGAGCGTCACGGTGGCCGTGACGGTGACGCGATTGATGCGCTTGATGCCGATTTTCAACTGAACGCTCCAAATGCCCCTGATGTGCGGCCACATAAGGGTGCCGCTCGGTGGTGAGACTCCCGGGGCGGGGCAATGGATGTGTTACCGAACGGGTGAATCCGCGCAGGCTTGACCGTGGCCGTCATAGCGGCATCGAACGTGCCTCAGTCAGGCGCAGGAGGAGAGGAGTTCATCGAGCGTCCAAATGGTGGCCCGTACTCCGGACGTGCGGGCGAGAGAGCGGTAGCGCTCGATTGAGCTGTTGCAACCAGGCCGTGGCAGTACGCGGCCGACGCTCGGCCAGCCACCCCGCAGCGCAAGCAACCGGGTCAGGCCGAACAGGCGGCCCCCGGCACCCCCAACTCACCCTCCTGCCAATGGGCTTTCCCGCTCGAAGGCCCCCCAGGTCATCAAAACGGTCGTTGGTGTTCGATTATCGCGTCGTCAACCTGATGGCCCACTCACCCACGGAAATCTTCCCGAGCGCTTCGCAGACCTTCAGTCGAAGCCGTTCCGCATCGCACTCCTTCAGTTGGGAGTTTCCCCATAGTTGACGTCTATGACTTTCCCTGTATCTGCGTGAATCATTACCGACGTCACTTGCTGGCCAACAGGAACTTCTTCTGCAGTGGACTCTATGGGGGGGAGTGTGAAATTGACTGCCCAGCGTGTCTCCCAGTCTCCCTCCTCGTTCTTCTGTACCAGTATTTCTGAACTGTCGAATTTTCCTGTCGGCGCTTTTCCCGTGGCAATTTTTCTGGCCTGTTCAGCTGTTACGGAATGAGCAGGAGGGGTGGCTGGTCCAGGTTCATTTCGGCCTGTGAAAGCAGAAATTCGTCCGTCCGGTTCAACTACGACGTCCATCCGCATAGGCATGAGGACACCTTCTACTCGCTTTCGCCACCCAACAGTTTTTTGTCCAGTTCCCGGCACCGTCGGGTCGACCATCGGCCGACTCCCTGTAAGAGCCCAGGGGAACCTGCCGCGAACGAATGATTCGGCCTGTTTAACCGCATCATCGTCGGATTTCAGCTGCTGATTCTCTACGCCCGGCAGCGACTTCGCGAGAGTGGATCCTGTGACAAAATTCCCGGATTCCGTGAAGTTCAGGAATCCATCTTCCAGAGTGACAAGGGTTTGATCCGCCTGGCCCCCTTCTCCCTTCATATGCTGAATGCTGGAGATCTTGGCTCTTTCTCCATAGATTTCATGAACCATCTTTCTGGCTTTTTCATGCTGTGCAGAGTTGGCTTGCGTCAATTCCGATACCTCGGTGAGGACCGTAGTGACTGCCAGGGACCCGATACTGAGCACTACTACGGCGCCCCCCAGGAGGGTGCCGGCCGCCCGAGAGAAATCCTGATTGTTCAAGATCCTGAAGCGTGCGTCATCAGGTTCTCTCCTCTTGTGTATCAGGACGGCTACTGCTGCACCGATTACGGCTCCCAGGCTGTTGGCCACGAGGTCCTCGGACGTGCAGGAGCGACCGATGTGCGGCGTGACTGCTTGAGTAAGTTCAGTGGTCGCCGAGAGCACCATGCAACTTGCGGCAATGAGGGCAGGTCGGCGGAACAGGGCGACGGCGAAGAAGGCGAGCGGAACGTACATCGCAATGTTCATCAAGCCCTGCTGAGTCATCAGCGGGGTGAACGGGTCGCGGTTGACCCAGCAAGTTCCCGACGCGCCTGCGGAAGCATGAATCGGATACAGGGTGGCAACAAGTTCCCCTGCAACAGCCAACCCGAGAAGCACTGCCAGAGGCTGCGACAAGCCCCGCCTCCGGGCAACATAAAGCATCAAGCAGCTCAGAAGAATGCCGAAGACAAGAAATGAGGGAACCAGCCACGGGTTCCCTCGGAAAATCGCGCTAATCACAGAAGCCTCGGTGAAGCATAGAAGAAAAGGGAGAAAGGACAGACCTGCGGGCCGCACCTGCAAAGGAGCGGCCCGCAGAGATGGTGATACGTCAGCAGCCGGTAACCGGCGGAGTCTGGAAAGTCTGCTGGCCGGCCACCTGCATCATGCCGACCGCGGACTTGCAGGAGCTGTGCACGTACGCGTTAGTCCAAGTGGAGCGCTTCGTGGTGCCACGATTCTGGTTGAAGTAGCCTGCCCAACGGTTGGATCCGGAGTAGGAGTAGCCGAACCTGGCCTTAATCGAGGAACCTGAATTCTTCTTGTACGAGACGACCACGTTCAGTCGATTGTCAACGGTGGCAGCTGACGAAAGAAATATTCTCAGCTGTCCGCTGCTAAGCGATGTGCACGATGCGGTGTAGCCGCAGTTCCCTGCGGCCACTGCCGGCGATGCCCCCACTCCGAGTGCGAGAACACTGCCCATTGCCACAACGGCCGCCATCTTCTTCACGTTTTCCCTTTGTCTTCATAAGATTATCACTTGCTTTGCATGGTGAAACTACACCGTCATGACGTGTTCCGGCTGTGGGCGCCAGCAGTACCTCGATCAACCCGGAGTGTGTTCAATATGGCTTCATTATCCTCAATCGGACAAACCTCATAATAGTGGGCAATGTGACTGTAAGGAATCTACGCAATTCTCCTCTTTAGTGCGTCAAGAAAGTCGCGAATCTGACCGCCATCGACCTATGGCCGCAGGAAGGTTTCTGCCAAAGTTGTCTCCTTCTCGCCCTCTCTGCATGCGCTGTTCCCATTCGCTTCGCTGCCCGCCGCGTCCGGAGCCTCGACCTTTCGTGACGGTCCGCCGTTTCTTCGGTGGGCTGTTTCGGTGTTCGGGCTGGTGGTGGTCAGGCTGATGGTCCGGCTGTCGCGTCGGGTGTGCGCCGGTTTCCACGGCACCGGTGAAATGTTGCCGCTCGCAGGGGCGGGAACGTGTTGGCCAGCCGGAGTTCGGGAGAGCTTCGAGTCGTGCCAGGGCGTCGGTGGTCCGTAGGTCAGTGGCGTGCGAATCTCAGGTGCCGTCGGCGGGCCGTCGTGACGATCTGGGCGGCTGCGGAGAACAGGCGGAGCCTGACACTGCGGGGATCCCACCTGCGAGTTCTGCTCGTCAGCGTCAGCATGTGCATCCAGGCCAGCAGGTCAAGGACGAGCTGAACGCCTTCCAGCTGGATCCGGTTCTGCGCGGTGTCGTGCAGGGGCAGGCTGCGCGGGCCGGTGGCCCGGGGGCCTGAACGGGTCTTCGGCTCGGGCCTGCTGGCGGTGCCGCAGCTCCAGTGCCGCTGTCACCATGTCGGTGGTGCTGATGGCAAAGCAAGTCAGCCGCAGTCCATCAACGTCGGTGGGGCGCAACTGGGAGCTGGGGCGGGCCCGCTCCTTGGGGACGATCGAGCAGGTCTACGACCTGCTAGTGCGACAGGACCAGCAGGCGCACTGCTGTGGCGCCGGCCAGTCACGGCCGTGGTGGTAGCACGGAGCGTCAAGACCTCGGCAAACGTCACCGAGCCCGTCAGGGCATCGAGCCGGTGAGAGATCGGGGGTGCACTCCTGCGTCAGAACGCCTCACTCGCCTGCTCAGGCTCTTCGCCGTGTGCCACTGGCTTTGCTTGGCAACCCTGGAGACCACTGCGCCGTAGAAGCTCTTGAATGCGGTTGGACACACTTCTTCGATGGCGTCACCTGTCACCTGGTACCTGCTGAACTGGCGCACGCTGCGAGGCGCGTCTTCGGTGCGGGAAACCAGTCGCGGTCCAGAATCCGGACCCCCGCCCCACATGCGTGCATGTTGTATCTATGATGTGCGCATGCCTGCCGCACCCTCCGCCCCCGTACGGTCCACGTCCTCTTCCCTCAAGCGCCCGCCCGCCGCCGAGCGCGTCTACACGCACATCAAGGAAGCCGTCCTGGACCGCCGTTACGAGGGCGGGACGCTGCTCACCGAAGGGGACCTGGCGGACGCGGTCGGCGTCTCCCGGACGCCAGTGCGTGAGGCGCTGCTGCGGCTGGAGGTCGAGGGGCTGATCAAGCTCTACCCGAAGAAGGGCGCGCTCGTCCTGGCCGTCTCCGCGCAGGAGATCAAGGACGTGGTGGAGACCCGGCTGCTGGTCGAGGAGTTCGCCGCGCGCAAGGCGGTGCCCGCCTCCGCGCAGTTGATCGCCCGGCTGGAACAGCTCCTTCAGGAACAGCGGCAGTTGGCGGAGGACGGCGACCTGGCGGCGGTGGCCGTCAAGGACCGCTGCTTCCACGCCGAGATCGTGAGACACGCGGGCAACGAGATTCTCTCGCGCCTCTACGACCAGCTGCGCGACCGTCAGCTGCGGATGGGCGTCGCGGTGATGGAGGCCCACCCCGGCAGGATCGCGGCCAACATCACCGAGCACGGTGAGCTGCTGGAGGCGATCCGGGCCGGGGACGCCGAGGGGGCGGCTCTGGTCGTGCGCCGCCATGTCGGCCGGGTGCGGGTGCTGGTGCGGGGTGAGGACCGGTGAGTTCGGCCGCGCCCACGCTCTCCCTGCCCGGCGATCCACCCGGCGGTCGGCGGGCCGCCTGGGTCTGGGGCATCGGGGTCGCCGTCTACTTCGTCGCGATCATCTTCCGTACGAGCCTGGGCGTCGCCGGACTCGACGCCGCCGACCGGTTCCACGTCAACGCCTCCGCGCTGTCCATGTTCTCGATCCTCCAGCTCCTCGTCTACGCGGGCATGCAGATACCCGTCGGGCTGATGGTCGACCGGCTCGGCACCAAGAAGGTCCTCACCATCGGGGTCGTCCTGTTCACCGTGGGGCAGCTCGGCTTCGCGCTCTCCCCCTCGTACGGGATGGCGCTGGCGGCCCGCGCGCTGCTCGGCTGCGGCGACGCGATGACGTTCATCAGCGTGCTGCGGCTCGGCAGCCGCTGGTTCCCGGCCCGGCGCGGGCCGCTGATCGGCCAGGTCGCGGCGCTGTTCGGGATGGCGGGCAACCTCGTCTCGACGCTGTTCATCGCGCGGGCGCTGCACAGCTACGGCTGGACCACGACCTTCGTCGGCAGCTCGCTGGCAGGTGTCGTGGTGCTGGTGCTGCTCCTGTTGTTCCTCAAGGACCACCCCGCGGGCCACGAGCCACCGCCCGCCGAGCACGCCGGGGCCGCGTACGTCCGCCGGCAGATCGCCGCCGCCTGGCGGGAGCCCGGCACCCGGCTCGGGATGTGGGTGCACTTCACGACCCAGTTCCCGGCGATGGTGTTCCTGCTGCTGTGGGGGATGCCGTTCCTGGTCGAGGCGCAGGGGCTGAGCCGGGGCACGGCGGGCACGCTGCTCACCCTGGTGGTGCTGTCCAACATGGTGGTGGGGCTCGTCTACGGGCAGATCATCGCCCGCCACCACGAGGCGCGGGTCCCGATCGCGCTGGGCACGGTGGCGACGACGGCCCTGCTCTGGGCGTCCGCGATCTTCTACCCGGCCGACCACACGCCGATGTGGCTGCTGGTCGTCCTGTGCGTGGTGCTCGGCGCCTGCGGGCCGGCCTCGATGGTCGGCTTCGACTTCGCCCGTCCGGCCAATCCGCCCGAGCGTCAGGGCACCGCCTCGGGAATCGTCAACATGGGCGGGTTCGTCGCCTCGATGACCACGCTGTTCGCCGTCGGGGTCCTGCTGGACGCCACGGGCGACAACTACCGTGTCGCGTTCGCCTCGGTCTTCGTCCTGGAGGCGCTCGGTGTCACCCAGATCCTGCGGCTGCGCCGCCGGGCGGCGCTCAGGGAGCGTGAGCACCACGTGGTCAGCCGCGTCGAGGCCGTGCACGTGCCCGCGTAACCCTTCCGAGGCGCGGGCACGTACCGGGCGAAGCGGCTACGGCGTGACGGCGAAGTTGTCCAGGATCGCGGTGGCCAGCTCCTGGTCGCCCTCGACCTTGATCCGGTCGGTGACGGCCGCGTGCCGGACCCGGCCGCAGGCGAGCCGGACGTACGTCTCCCAGTCCAGCGACAGCGTCACGGCGGGGCCCAGCGAGGGCGCGCCGTCGACCGAACCGCGGCCCTCCGCGTCGACCCGGACCGTCCGCAGGAACTCCACCGGGCCGTGCACATCGAAGACGACCGCCGAACCGGCGGGCGCACCCGCGCTCTTGGCGACGACCTTCGGCAGCCCGGCGAGCAGCATGTCCCGGGTGATCAGGGCACCGGGAGAGTCCAGGTTGCCCGGCTGGCCGAGCGTGGTGCGCAGATCCTGTTCGTGCACCCAGACGTCGAAGGCCCGAAGGTTCAGCGCCACTTGGAGGGTCTGCTCGGTGCCCAGCGGGGCGCGGACCTTGGCCTCGGGGCCGCGCGACTCGTTGCGGAGCTGGCGGGCCCGGCGGATGAGGACGTACTCCAGCTCGGAGGTGATCTCCGGGGCCGTGTGGTGCCGCCGGACGTCTACCTGCATCTCCATGTAACGGGCGAAGTCGCTCTGTACGTGGTAGAGGTCGCGCGGCAGGGTGTGGATCGGCCGGGGATCGCCGAGCATCTCGCACTCCATGCCGATGACGTGCGACACGATGTCGCGCACCGACCATCCCGGGCAGGGCGTACGGCGGTTCCACTCGCTCTCGGCGAGGGGCTTCACCAGCTCGGCTATCGCCTCGATGGAGTGGGTCGCGGCGTCGGTGTAGGGCTGGAGGCTGGGATGGACGGTCACGGGACCCCTCGTGCGGTTCTGCGGTGCATGGGCTGGAGAGCAGGGAGTGACGGCGGGTGGGCCGGCACTGACGGCGCTGTCGGCGAGCTGCGTGGGAGGTTCGACCGCCGGACCCACCGGCGGTGGGTCCAAGTTACGCTGCGAGCAGGCACCCCGGCAGTGCTTTCGTGTGACGATCGTAGGCCCGTGTTGACGGCTTGAATGCCAGGACGGTGGTAGTGTGCGCGCCTCCCTCATCCAGATCGCAGTGGACCCGGACGAATCCGTCGATGCCCGCAGGGCGCGAGCGGCTTCCCTCGTGGTCGCCCAACAGGGCGTTGACCTGGTGGTTCTTCCCGAGCTCTGGACGGTCGGGGCGTTCGCCTACCCGGCGTTCGCCGAGGAGGCCGAACCGCTCGCGGGCCCCACCCACGAGGTGATGGCGAAGGCCGCTGCCGAGGCCGGAGTCTGGCTGCACGCCGGCTCCTTCGTCGAACGCGCGGACGATGGCACGCTCTACAACACCAGCCTGGTCTTCTCGCCCGAGGGCGAGCGCTCGGCCCGCTACCGCAAGATCCACCGCTTCGGCTTCGACCGGGGTGAGGCGGTGATGATGGGCGCGGGCGAGGAGCTGGTGACCGTCGCCCTGCCGGACACCACGCTGGGCCTCGCCACCTGTTACGACCTGCGCTTCCCCGAGCAGTTCCGGGGGCTCGTCGACGCGGGCGCCGAGACGCTGGTCGTCGCGGCGGGCTGGCCCGAGCGCCGGCGCGCCCACTGGACGCTCCTGGCGCAGGCCCGTGCCGTGGAGAACCAGGCGTACGTCCTGGCTGTCGGGACGGCGGGGACCCACGCCGATGTCCAGCAGGCCGGGCACAGCATCGTCGTGGATCCCTGGGGCGAGGTGCTGGCCCAGGCGGGTGCGGACGAGGAGGTCCTGACCGTCGAGCTGGACCCGGCGAAGGTGCGCGCGACCCGGGAGCAATTCCCGGCCCTGAAGGACCGCCGCCTGGGGCTCGCGCCGCCGCGCCTCAGCTCCTGAAGCGTGTCCCGGAGTTCGCTGTTTCACGTGAAACAACGCAGGTGCGTGAAACAGCCCAGGTGCGTGCGCAGCGCAGGTGCGTGAAACAACGAACTCCTGGGTGTGGGAGCCCGCTCAGCCCTCCTTCTCCTTGTCCGCCAGCACGATCACGCACATCGCCACGGCGACGAGCAGCGCGGTGTCGGCGTCGTCCCGGACGACGTCGATGCCGTACGTGTCCCGGATGGTCAGCCAGCGGCGCGAGATCTGGGCCAGCAGTTCGCCGTCGTACTCGATGGCGAACTCGCGGTCCAGGATCTTGCCGCTGACGTCCAGCTCCGTGCCGTCCACCAGCGTGACCCGGTAGTGGTTGCGGAGCAGCGACAGCCGCTTGCGCTTGACCGTGGCCAGCTCTTCGCCGCCCCTCTCGATGAGCATCGTGTCGCGCAGGCTGATCAGCTTCTGCCGCAGCTCGATCAGGACCCGGCCGTCGGCGTCCTTCAGCTCGAAGGTGTCGCGCAGCCGCATCGCCTTGCCGTCGACCAGGAAGACCTTGCGGCCCCCGTCGTCCTCGATCCAGTAGTCGTCGCCGATGGCGAACAGCCGCTCACGTACGAGAAGTCTCATGCGTCACAGGTTCCCCCGGGGCCCGGCGGAATGCGGGCAGGCGGTCACGGTGTTGACTGGTGGCATGGCAACACGTGCGCGCGTCCGCGCCCCCGAACTCATCGGCAAGGGCGGCTGGCTCAATACAGGCGACCAGCAGTACACCCTCGCTGACCTGCGAGGACGCATCGTCATCCTCGACTTTTGGATTTCCTGAACCAATGTGCGCACTCCTCGCCAGCGTGAGGATGTGCACCAACACACCACAGCGGATCTGTACTTGCGCCTGTCCCTTGACCGGGAGGGCACGACCGCGATCGGCCGCCAGGAAGCCGACTGCCGCGCGTGGGCGGAGCGCAACGGACTGACCGTCCGCAAGGTCCACATCGACCGTGGACGTTCCGGTTACAAGAACGTCAGCCGCAAGGGGTTCGATGCGGCGATCACAGCAGCCACGGCCGGCGTCGTGGGCGTTCTGATCGTCTGGAAGCTCGACCGCCTGTCCCGCAAGGGCATCGGCGAGGTCGGCAAGGCGCTGGACGACATAGGCCGGGTCGGCGGACGGCTGGTCTCCGTCATGGACGGTCTCGACACGAGGAACGACAGCGCCCGGGTCACCATCGCGATGCTGGCGGAACTGGCGCGCAACGAGTCGCGCAACCTTGGGATGCGCGTCGGCAACGCGAAGCGGTACCTACGCCAGCGGGGTCAGTGGATCGGCGGACAGCCGCCCTACGGGCTGCTGGTGGACCCGGAGGCGAAGAAGCTCGTCCACGACCCCGAGACCGCCGTCTACGCCCGCCTGATCGCCGACGAGGCGCTGTCCGGGAAGGCCCTCGTCCACATCGCCCGGTTGCTGAACGAGCACGGGGTGGAGTCCGCCCGTGGAGGCGAGTGGAACTCGTCCAGCGTCATGCAACTCCTTCGCTCACCGGCCTTCGCCGGTCTCATGCCGCAGACCGAGTACGAGGAGCAGCCGGACGGGACACGCAAGTACATGAACCGGGTCTCTCCTTACCGAGACCCGGAGACGCTCGAAACAGTGAGTATCGGCGAGGGGATCATCACGGTCGGGGAGCGCGAACTCATCCTCCGCCAGCTCGAAGCACGGACGTTTCCTCTGGCGGGAAAGCGGCACGGCCACAAGCAGGGCAAGTCACTGCTCACCGGCATAGCGCGCTGTGGGCTCTGCGGCGCCCGGATGAGCAAGGCCGGCACGTCGTACCAGTGCTCCAGCCACCGGATGGGGCGAGGATGCTCCGGCGTATCGGCTCGGGTGGAGAGTATCGACGACTACGTGACCCGGGCGTTTCTCTCCCGCCTGCCATCCCTGGAGCCCCAGGACCCGCTGCTCGCCGTGATCGCCGACCGCTGGGTGCAGAGGGAGGACCCGGAGGTCTTCGCGAAGAGGGACGCGATCGAGGCGGAGATCGCGGACGAGGGGGCCCGCCTGGCAGACCTGGAGGAGGCCAGATACGTCTGCGGCGAGTTCACCGGGGCAGACGCGGTCGACCGGTACAACCGGCTCGCCGGACGACTTCGTAACCGGATCGAGGGGCTGCGCGCGGACCTACTGCGGATGCCGACCCCTTCCGTTGACATCTCTCCGCTCCTGGATGCGAGCCTGCTGCGTGAAGCTTGGGAAGCCGATGATGCGGCCGGAAGGCGTGAACGCCTTGGCCTCGCAATCGATCGCGTGGAAGTCCAGCGAGGCCGGGCGGGCGTGAGGTTCGACGGTGACGAGCGCTGCCGGATCGTCTGGGCGACGAGAGACGGTGCTGGGGCGGAGTCGGCGGGTGACGAAGTGACGGAATGACGGTCGAAGTCCACTACCTCCTCCCCGGCCACAGCTCGGAACGCGCACGCTGGGTGTGCCCCCGATTTTCGGGCCCATCGTGGGCTCTGACCAGCGCATATCGACCGCCGAAGGCGCGAGAGCGGCACAGTTAACACCCTGCAAAGCCCGCCGAAGGCCCCACCCCGTGGGGTCTTCGCCCCATCAGGTGCCCCGTCGGATGTCACTCCGGCGGCTGGCTGTACTTCTCCAGCGTCGCCTTGCTCGTGGACCGGTCCACCAGCCGCAGTTCCCAGGGGCCGGTATTCACGTCGAAGTCCTTGCCGAAGCCGACCCACTTTCCGGCCATGCGCCGTCCGGTCGGCTCGACCAGGAGTTGGATGGCCCCGTGGTAGCGGGCCCCGTTGTAGTAGCCGTCTGCGGCAGTCTGCTCGACCCACGTACCCGTGACCACGTTGCGATCGACAGTGAGATCCAGCGTGAGCGGGCTGTCCGGGTTGCTGCTCGCCCCGGGCAGACTCTGAACGGTCAGCCGGTTCCCGTGCTGGACGATCACTGCGTAGTGCTTGCCCTCGTACGAGTCGCCCCGGCTGGAAGAGAAGAACTCGTAGCGGCTGAGCCACACTCCCGAAAACGTCTCCTCACCCGTCTGCGCGGTGGGCTGCGCGCCTACAGAGGCAGACGCGACACCGGTTGTGCCGGTCTCCATGTCATGCCCTCCCTTCCCGTCTGCGTGGACTCGTGCCGTCGGCACCGGCAGGGCGAACCCCAGTGCCTCGACCGGACGCCCAGTGACCCGTTCTAAGGCCCTGGCGTACACGCCCCGAGGCGTCTTGCTCGTGCCGGACTCCCAGCGCTGCACCAGCCGCTTGGAAGCCTCGTTCGGCTCCCCCAGTTCCGCACCTGCCCGGCGGAGCGCCTTGGCGAAGTCGTCTTGGCTTAAGCGCAGGCCGATACGCACGGCCCGCAGCACATCATTCGGCACTACGGCGGTCGTCGTCACGACGTCAAAGCTAGACCGAACAGCCATGCAATGACACCGGTTTGACGCCCTGGAGGGCGTCATTGACACCCCACTGAGTGACGCCCAGGCGACGCCCGAAGCGTCGTCGTTCCGACCGACCGGCGGCGGGAACATCGCTTCACCAACCGGACCGGGCAAGCGGAAGGCTAACGATGACCATGACCGTGCGGGTGTCTCGCGACTCCGGCCAGACGTTCGGCTCTGAGGTGATCTACCCCAGCAGCAGCGCCGAGAAGCCGTTGACCCCCATGGCCTCCGCCGCCTGGCCCCCCTGCAGGTGCCCCCGATGTTCCTCACAGACGAGGAAGGCACAGACGTGACGATCACCGACACGACGAAGACCGTGTACGACCTCATCACCCCGGAGCTGAGGGCCGACCTCATCACCATGGTCCGCGAGGACTCCTGGCCGGAGATGACCGACGACCAGGGCCAGCGCGGCGTCAACCAGGTGGCGGCCTTCCTCGCCGTCGCCGCGAACACCACGGAGAGGGCCACGCCCAGCCTTCGCGTGGACCTCTTCTGGCACGCACTCGTGCTCCACACCAAGGACTACGCCAGGGTCTGCGACGCGCTCGGCGGCGGATTCATCCACCACGTCCCCGACCGCAACAACGGCCACGACCCCGCCGAGGGCCGGGCCGCGATGCGTCGGACGGCCGAGGTGATCCGATCGGCCGGCTTCGACGTGGACCCGGAGTTCTGGCCGATCAACGGCGCAGCCGACTGCACCCAGAGCTACGCGGGCTGCTCCGACAGCCCCGTTGCCAAATAGCTCCGACTCAAGCGGAGCGACTGACCCACGAGAGCTTCAGCCGCCCGGTATCGTGCCGGGCGGCTGTCGCCGTGAACGAGAACGGACAGGTAGTGACTGACGCTCGCAGCAACGCATGGGACACCTACTCGCAGAGCAAGCCCCAGCGGCGGAAGACCAACGCCAAGGGCGAGACCACATGGTTCAACTGGACCCAGTACCCGGACCACGGCCCCAGGGCCGACGTGCTCAAGCTCAACCCGGGAGACCGCGTGCTCGATCTCGGGTGCGGGTCTGGAGGGAACGCCGCTCATCTCGCAACGCTCGGCATGAAGTCCGTCGGGATCGACCTCTCCGCCAAGCAGCTCGACAAGGCACGCGAGCGGTGGCCGGGCGTGGACGGGTTGGAACTCCACCAGGCCGACGCGCTCACCTATCTCGGAGACACGTTCACGATCTTCGATGCGGTCTACAGCGTGTTCGGCGCTGCCTGGTTCACCGACCCCGGTCTTCTGCTGCCGATGGTTCACGCGAACCTCAAGCCGGGTGGCGTCTTCGCCTTCTCCCAGCGTCCCCCGGTTGAAGGGTGCTACGGCTGCCAGGCGTCATACATCCCGCGCGGGCCCGAAGAAGACCCCGCTGTCGTCAAGCGGTGGGACTACGAACCCGATGTGTGGGCGCTGATTCTCAAGGAACACGGCTTCGTGGACGTGTCAGCGTCCGTGCTTGCCCCAGCTGCCGGGAGTCGGCACACAGGCACCCTGTTCGTCCGGGGCGTCCAAGGGGGCTAGTTGTGTTGATCACGAGCGTTCCGTGGTGGAGCGGATCCCGTAGCTGCGCAGGACAACGGCGTCGTACGGTCGTGATCCGGTGTTCATGGGCCAATGGCAAGCTTGAAGGATGAACGATGCTGCCCCGGCGCCCACCCCCGCGCCCGCACCCCGCAAGCGTGCTCGTGTCCGCGCCCCTGAACTCATCGGCAAGGGCGGCTGGCTCAATACAGGCGACCAGCAGTACACCCTCGCTGACCTGCGAGGACGCATCGTCATCCTCGACTTCTGGACGTTCTGCTGTGTGAACTGTCTGCATGTCCTGGACGAACTGCGCGAGCTGGAGGAGAAGCACCGCGACACCGTGGTGATCGTCGGCGTCCACTCGCCGAAGTTCGTCCACGAGGCCGAGCACCAGGCCGTCGTCGACGCTGTCGAGCGCTACGAGGTCCATCACCCCGTCCTCGACGACCCCGAGCTGGCCACCTGGAAGCAGTACGCCGTACGTGCCTGGCCGACGCTCGTCGTGATCGACCCCGAGGGCTATGTCGTCGCCCAGCACGCGGGTGAGGGCCACGCGCATGCCATCGAGAAGCTCGTCGAGGAGCTGGAGGCCGAGCACGCAGCCAAGGGCACGCTCCGCCGCGGCGACGGCCCCTACGTCGCGCCCGAGCCCGTCGCCACGCATCTGCGCTTCCCCGGCAAGGCGCTGCTCCTGCCGGACGGGGGCTTCCTGGTCTCCGACACCACCCGGCACCGACTGGTCGAGCTGGACGCGGACGGCGAGACCGTACGACGTCACTTCGGCACGGGCGAACGCGGCCTGAACGACGGCGGCCCGGACGAGGTCCGGTTCAGCGAACCGCAGGGGCTCGCCGTGCTCCCGGACGGCCGCATCGCCGTCGCGGACACCGTCAACCACGCGATCCGCGCCCTGGACCTCACGACCGGGACGACCAGCACCCTCGCCGGGACCGGCCGCCAGTGGTGGCAGGGGACGCCGGCCAGCGGTCCGGCGCGCGAGGTGGACCTTTCCTCGCCGTGGGACATCGCCTGGTTCGGCGACCGGCTGTGGATCGCCATGGCGGGCGTGCACCAGCTGTGGACGTACGACCCGGAGAGCGTGACCGTACGCGTCGCCGCCGGGACCACCAATGAGGGCCTGGTCGACGGGCCGGCCGCCGAGGCGTGGTTCGCCCAGCCGTCCGGGCTCGCCGTCTCCGCCGACGGGGAGCGGCTCTGGGTCGCCGACTCCGAGACCTCCGCGCTGCGCTGGGTCGACCGCGACGAGCTGGTGCACACCGCCGTCGGCACCGGCCTCTTCGACTTCGGCCACCGCGACGGGGCCGCCGGCCAGGCGCTCCTGCAGCATCCGCTCGGCGTGACCGCGCTGCCCGACGGGTCCGTCGCGATCAGCGACACCTACAACCACGCCCTGCGCCGGTACGACCCGGCCTCCGGCGAAGTCACCACGCTGGCCACCGATGTCCGTGAGCCCAGCGACGCGGTGCTGGTCGACGGCGATCTCGTCGTCGTCGAGTCGGCCCGCCACCGGCTGACCCGGCTCCGGCTGCCCGAGGAGGCGGCCCGGGTGGCCGGCCAGGCGCACCGCACCCAGCGGGCGGCCACCGAGATCGCCCCGGGCACCCTCCGCCTCGACGTCGTCTTCCAGGCGCCCGCGGGCCAGAAGCTGGACACCCGCTACGGTCCGTCGACCCGGCTGCTGGTCTCCGCGACCCCGCCCGAGCTGCTGGCGGAGGGCTCCGGCGCGGGGACGGACCTCGGGCGCGACCTGGTCCTCGCGGACGGGGTCACCGAGGGCGTGCTGCATGTCTCCGCGATGGCGGCGTCCTGCGACGACGACCCGGCCACCGAGTACCCGGCCTGCCACATGCACCAACAGGACTGGGGCGTCCCCGTCCGCGTGACCGCGGAGGGAACGCCCCGGCTGCCGCTGGTGCTGGCAGGCATGGACGAGCAGGGCTGAGGCGGGCTGAGGGGGGTGGGCAGGCGGCCCGCACCCCGGCCCGCCCCGGCCGCCTAGAAGTCGTCGGCGCCGTTGCGGAGCTCGGTGGTCCAGTAGCCCGTGGCCCACTTCTGCGGGTTGACGGAGAGACCCTCGGGGGCGGGGGACTTCACGACCGCCATGCCGCCGCCGTTGGCCTTCAGCGTGACCGTGAACTCCTTCACCGTCTCGGTGTTCTCCTTCCGGCCGCCCTCGGACATGCGCACCGCGGCATAGGCGGACTGGCCGGGCTCCAGGATCATCGGGACCTCCGGCTTGCTCTTGGCGACGGGCGGGACGATGCCCCGCGCGTTGTCCAGGAAGTGGATGTGCGGGTACTCCTTCATCTCGCAGCCGGCGCCGGAGGTGTTCTTCGCACTCAGCGTGAGGTGGGTGTAGGGCGGGCCGTCCTGACGCTCGGCGGTGATCTTCAGACCCTTCGCCGTGCAGAGGGGGACCGAGGCCTTGGCGGAGGTCCTGGCGGACGTGCCGCCGGTGGTTCCGGAGCCGTCGGAGATCTTGGTCGTGCCGGTGGCCTGCGCGGTTCCGGTGCCGCTGCCGGTGGATCCCGTGGTGCCGGTCTCCGCCGCGTCGTCGGCCTTCGGGGACTCGGCGGGCGCCGTGCCGACGGTCGCGGAGTCGCTCGCCGCCGGGCCCGCCGACTTGGTGCCGGTGCCGTTGTCACCGCAGGCGGTGAGTGCGAGAGCGAGGGCGGCCGTGGTCGCGGCGGCCAGGATGGTGGTGCGGTTGCGGAACGTACGCATGGAGACTCCCCCGAAGTGGCGGTGAGGCGGACGCCCGGTCGAGACGCTCGCCCTGAGGTGCTGACAGGAACGACTCTGCCCGCCGCCGCTCACGTATCGCTGCTGTCCCGCTGACGTCCTGCTGACGTCGGATTCCGAGGACCGCGCCAGAGGTTTCCGACGTCCTGCTGATGTCGGATTCCGAGGACCCGCCAGAGGTTTCCGACGTCCTGCTGACGGCGGATTCCTCACGGCCGCGCCAGAGCACTCAGACTCCTGCTGACGTCGGATTCCTGAGGACCACCCAGAGGTTCGCCCGCTCAGCTCCCGTCGGCCATCCGCCGCAGCGCCTCGTCGTGCCGCCGCCGGAACTCCGTCCGTGCGGACACCCGCAGCAGCGCCTCCAGCGCCCGTACGGCCCCCTCGTCGTAGCCGGCCCGTTCCGCCTCCTGCGCGGCCCGGTCCAGCAGCCGGACGCCGTCCTCCTCCTCGCCCAGGGCCAGTTGTGCCTCGCCGCAGACCGCCAGCAGCAGGGAGCGGCGTGCCGCCTCCTCGTGCTCGGGTCCCAGATCGAGCGCGGCGCGGGCGCAGGCAAGCGCGTCCTCGGGGCGGTGCGCGGTGAGATGCATCCGGGCCAGGTGCTGGAGCGTGAGCATCTCCGTGTGCCGGTCCCCCTCCCGGCGGGCCAGTTCGACGGCGCGATCGCAGTTCTCCAGTGCGGTGGGGAGCGCGCCGAGTTCGGCCTGGACGACTGCCAGGTTGATCAGTGCGGTCGCCTCGCCCAGCGGGTCGTCGGCCTCCCGGGCGAGCACGGGCGAGCGCTCCAGCAGAGCGGCGGCCTCGGCGGTGCGGCCCTCCTCCGTCAGCACCCAGCCCAGCAGCGTGAGCACCCTCGACTCCGCGTACGGGTCCTTCTCGGCGCGAGCCGACTCCAGGGCCAGTTCCAGCAACGGGGACCAGCTGTCCCGTGCCCGCCACACGATCTGCGGCCACTGGAGCAGGATGATCCGCCAGGCCCGGTCGTCGAGCCCCGCCTTCCGGGCCGCGAGCGCGGTCAGCGCCAGGTCCTCGCGCTCGGTGGCCAGCCAGCGCATCGCCTCCGCGCGGTCGGCGAAGTCCTGTACGGCGCTGGGCCTGCGGTAGTCCTCCGGGAGCACGAAACAGGGCTCGCCGCCGGGCTCCGCCGTGTCGGCGGCGGCCAGGGCGGTCGCGATGCAGTGGTCGAGCACCCCGACCAGGGCCTCACGCGCGGACGCCGGGTCCAGGCTCCGGGCGTACAGGCGCACCAGGTCGTGCAGGACCCAGCGCCCGGGGGCGGTCTCGGTCACGAGGTGGGCGGCGGCCAGTTGTTCCAGCGCCGCCTTCGCGGTGACCGGATCCGTCCCCGCGAGGGCGGCCGCCGCGTACGGGTCGTAATGGCCGCCGGGATGGTGGCCGAGCCGCGCGAGCTGGTGGACGGCCCCGGACGGCAGATGCTGGACGGTGAGCCGCAGTGCGGCGGCGACCCCGGTGTCGTCCACGTCGAGATACGCCAGCCGGCCGCGTTCGTCGGCCAGTTCGCCGGCGAGCGTGGCCAGCGTCCAGCGGGGCCGCCCCGCCAGGCGGGCCGCGGTCACGCGCAGGGCGAGGGGCAGGCCGCCGCACAGCTCGGAGAGCCGGCGGGCCGCCACCGGTTCGGCGAGGACCCGCTCCTCCCCCAGCACTCCGGCGAGCAGCGCCGTGCCGTCGTCGGTCTCCAGGGTGTCGAGCGGGACCGGCCGGGCGGCGTCCGAGGCGATGAGCCCCTCCAGCCGGTGGCGGCTGGTGACCAGCGTGACGCAGTCGGCGCCGCCCGGCAGCAGCGTCCTGACGGTGGCGGAGTCGCGGGCGTTGTCCAGGACCACCAGCAGTCTGCGCCGGGCGGTCAGTGAGCGGAACAGCGCGGCGGCGGCCGGCACGGACTCCGGGACGCGGCGCGGGGAGACGCCGAGGGCGAGCAGGAACTCCCGCAGGACGTCGATGAGCGCGGGTTCCCCGGCCGTGCTGAACCCGCGCAGATCGGCGAAGAGCCGCCCGTCCGGGAAGAGCGGGGAGTTGCGGTGCGCCCACTGGAGGGCCAGCGCGGTCTTGCCGACCCCGGCCGGCCCGGTGACCAGACAGACGGGAGCCTCGCCCGCCGCCGACCGGCTGAGCGCGGCCAGTTCGTCGGCCCGCCCGTGGAAGCCGCGGGGCGCTCGGGGCAGCAGGTCGACGGGGTGCGGTTCGCCTGCGGACGCCGGGGGAACGGCTGGGAAAAGAGGATGCGGCGGGGCGGGGGAGTCTGTCTCCGTACCGCCCTCGGTGACACTCGTACCGCCCCCGGCGGCATTCGTACCGCCCCCGGCGACACGGGACGGACCCCCGGCGCTGGGCGGGGCGGTGGCGCTGGGCGGGACGGCGGCAGGGGAGGGTCCGGCGGCCGCCGGCGGGGCGGCGCTCGTGGGCCCCGGGTCGCCGCGCAGGATCAGCGCGTAGGCGTCGGCGAGCTCGTGCCCCGGGTCGATGCCCAGCTCGTCGGCGAGGAGCCGCCTCGTACGGTGGAAACGGTCCAGGGCCTCCGACTGGCGCCCCGCCCGGTACAGCGCCAGCATCAGTTCCGCGGCCAGCGACTCGCGCAGCGGATGCGCCGCCGTCTCCGCCGTCAGCAGGGCGGCGGCCCGGTGGTGCTCACCGAGCGCCCCGTACGCGCGGGCCAGTTGCTCGACCGTCGCCAGCCGTGATTCCTCCAGGGAGTGCGCGGCCACCCGGAGCGGCGGACCGGCGAACGCCCCGCTGAGCGCGGGCCCCTGCCACAGGGACAGGGCCTCCTTGAGCATCAGCACGGCGTCGGCGGGACCGCGCTGCTCCCGTGCCAGCATCAGCAGCTCCTCGAACCGCTGCGAGTCCAGCAGCGTCTCCGGGGCCCGCAGCACGTACGCGTCGCCGAGGGTGACCAGCTCCACTCCGTACGCCTCCGCGTCCGCGCCCGCCAGCAGGGAGCGCAGCCGGGAGATGTGTCCCTGGATGACGCCACGGGCCTGTGAGGGCGGCTCGTTGTCCCAGAGGCAGTCCGTCAGCCGGCCCACGGAGACGGGCGTGTTGGCGGACAGCAGCAGGGCGGCGAGCAGGCTGCGCCGCTTGGCGGGCCCCAGTGGCAGGGGCCCGGTAAGCGTTTCGACGGAGACCGTGCCGAGCAGCCGGAACTCCACGGGCGGCTCCCCTTCCGGGCGGGACGTACCCACGATGGGGGCGCGGGATCAGGCCCAGAATATCGGGGATTCCGCAGGTCCGACGCAGAGCCGATCGACCCGGCGACGGCTTTCGGCCGTTTACGCGGACCGGCTGTTCACGCGGACCGGTAGTCGCACGATGCTCACGCGGACCGGTAGTCGCGCGATGCTCACGCGGACGAAGCCCTCGACAGGGACGACAAGGCCGACAAGGCCGACGGGCATCACGATCCGGCCGACCAGGTCGATGCCGACAGGAATCCGGGCCGGTGTACGGGTCGCGTACCCGGCCCGGCAGCAACCATGTGCGAGGCGGTGGCTGGGTCGCGGCTCAGCCCGCGAGGAACGAGGCGAGCGCGTTCGCCAGCAGATACGGGTCGTCGGCGCCGCACAGCTCACGCGCGCTGTGCATCGAGAGGATCGCCACGCCGATGTCCACGGTCTGGATGCCGTGCCGGGCCGCGGTGATCGGCCCGATCGTGGTGCCGCAGGGCATCGCGTTGTTGGACACGAAGCTCTGCCACGGCACGCCCGCCTTCTCGCAGGCCGCGGCGAACACGGCACGGCCGCTGCCGTCGGTGGCGTACCGCATGTTGACGTTGACCTTGAGGATCGGCCCGCCGTTGGCGACCGGGTGGTGCGTCGGGTCGTGCCGCTCCGCGTAGTTGGGGTGCACGGCGTGGCCGGTGTCGGAGGAGAGGCAGACCGTGCCGGCGAAGGCGCGGGCGCGGTCCTCGTACGTGCCGCCGCGCGCGAACACCGAGCGCTCCAGCACCGATCCGAGCAGCGGCCCGTCGGCCCCGGTGTCGGACTGCGAGCCGTTCTCCTCGTGGTCGAAGGCCGCGAGCACCGGGATGTACGGGATGTCGGCGTCGGGCTGCCCGGACACGGCGGCCAGGGCGGCGGTCGCGGCGTGCACCGAGAGGAGGTTGTCCATCCGGGGCCCGGCCACCAGCTCCTGGTCCCGGCCCAGGTAGGAGGGCGGCTCGATGGCGTGCGGCATCAGGTCCCAGCCGGTGACGTCCTCCGCGTCGACGCCCGCCTCCTCGGCGACGAAGCGGATCAGGTCGCCCTCCTCGACGTCGCCGAGTCCCCAGATCGGCTGCATGTGCTTCTGCCGGTCGAGCTTGAGCCCCTCGGTGTTGGCGGACCGGTCCAGGTGCACGGCCAGCTGCGGCACCCGCAGCAGCGCCCGGTCGATGTTGACCAGCCGGTGGGTGCCGTCCCGCAGCGAGATCCGCCCGGCCAGGCCCAGGTCCCGGTCGAGCCAGGTGTTCAGCAGGGTGCCGCCGTAGACCTCGACGGCGATCTGGCGCCAGCCGTGCGCCCCGGTGTCGGGCAGCGGCTTCACCCGCAGGTTCGGGGAGTCGGTGTGCGCCCCGGCGATCCGGAACGGGGTGTGCGCAGCTGCGCCCTCCGGTACGTACCAGGCGACGATCGCCCCGCCGCGCAGCACGTACTTCCCGCCGGCCGACGCGTCCCAGGCGGCGGTCTCCTCGACCTGCCGGAAGCCGGCCTCCGCCAGCAGCGCGGCGGCGTTCGCCACGGCGTGGTACGGGGACGGGCTGGCCGCCAGGAAGGACATCAGGTCATCGGTGTGCGCGCGGTCGAACCGGAGAGGGGAACTCATGTTCTTCACTGTAACGAGGACCCGGGGTCCGGTATCCGGTGACCGGGAGATCCGTGGGCCCCGGTTCCGGGGCCTACAGCTCGTCGATCGCGGTCAGGTCGATGTCGATGTCGTACGGGGCGGAGAGCTTGAGCCGGTCGTGGTGGACGCCGGTGGAGACGTACGTCTTGTTGACCGGGTCGAGTTCGTAGGTGATGACCATGGGGCGGTCGTTCTCGCCGGTCATCTCGACGAGCCAGAAGTGCTGGATGCCCGCCGCCGCGTACTTGTGCGGCTTGGTGTCGCGGTCGCGGTCCTCGGAGTCGGGCGAGACGACCTCGACGGCGAGCAGGACGTCGGCGGCCTGGTAGCGGGTCTGGCGGCGGCCCTCGATCGCTTCTGCCTTGACCACGACGACGTCGGGTTCCGGGGCGTTTCTCTTGCTCAGCACGATCGCCATCTCGCGACGCACGCGCAGGCCGTTCGGAACGTGCTGCCGCAGCCCTTGCTCCAGCAGATACATCGCCAGCGTGTGGAAGTCTCGCTGCGGACTCACGAAAACCAGGCTCCCGTCGATCAGCTCTGTGTGCGGCGGGAGGTCAAGCGTGAAGAATTCGTCCACGGTGTAGCCGTCCGTCGGCGGGACCGGCCACTTCGGGCCGTCCGGCTGGCGGTGCAGCGATTCGGGCAGTGCCTCGGCGGTCATGGTTCCTCCCATGGACGGGATTATGGGCCGTGCACTCAGCGTACCCAGCTGATACGACAGCGCCGCCACCCGAACGAATTCCGGATGGCGGCGCTGGTTGACGTACTGATGAGGTGCGAGGTCTAGGGCCTGTATCCAGTTGTGATCAATGGATGGTCCGCGCGAGGTCCTTGATCCAGATCATGGAGGCGCGGAGATGGAGTCCGGCGAGGTAGCTC